>JBBSUR010000085.1:0-10414 GCA_038234255.1 Mycobacteriales bacterium
CGGGTGCAGGTGGTCGGCGCGGCACTGGTCCGCGACGGGCGGGTGCTGGCATCGCGACGCACCGAGCCGCCGCACCTGGCCGGGTTGTGGGAGTTCCCCGGCGGCAAGGTCGAGGACGACGAGAGCGACGAGCAGGCCCTGCGGCGCGAGCTGCGCGAGGAGCTACGGGTCGAGGTCACGATCGGCGGGCGGCTCGGCGGGGACCTGCCCATCGGCGAGACGGCGGTGCTGCGGGTCTACCTGTGCCGGTTGGTGTCCGGCGAGCCCGTCCTGGTCGACCACGACGTGCACCGTTGGCTCGCGCCTTCCGAGCTCGGCGAGGTGCCCTGGATCCCGGTCGACCTGCCGCTGCTGGAGGACCTGCGCCACTACCTCTCCCGCTGATCTTCCGCTCGTGGCGGTGGCCTGCGGCGTGTCGACCGCCGGATGCGGTTGATCACCGGCGACGCAGGAGGGGGCGGGTGCCGAGAAGGCCCGCCGGTAGCCTGGAACAGCCGGCAGTTCCCGCTCGGCCCCAGCAGCCGATCATCGGAGCACCCGCATGTCCAGCCCGGTCACCCGTCAGCGCGACGACATTCGCAACGTAGCGATCATCGCCCACGTCGACCACGGCAAGACCACCCTCGTCGACGGGATGCTGCTGCAGTCCGGCGCCTATACGGCCCACCAGCAGGAGGAGGGCGCGGTCACCGAGCGGGTGATGGACTCGATGGACCTCGAGCGCGAGAAGGGCATCACCATCCTCGCGAAGAACACGGCGGTCCGCCGCCAGATGAAGAGCGGCGAGCACCTGCTGATCAACATCATCGACACCCCCGGACACGCCGACTTCGGCGGTGAGGTCGAGCGCGGGCTGTCCATGGTCGACGGTGTCGCCCTGCTCGTGGACGCCTCCGAGGGACCGCTGCCGCAGACCCGGTTCGTGTTGCGCAAGGCGCTCGCGCAGGACATGCCGGTCATCCTGATCATCAACAAGGTGGACCGCCCGGACGCGCGCATCGCCGAGGTCGTCGACGAGTGCTACGAGCTGTTCCTGGATCTGGACGCCGACGAGGGGCAGATCGACTTCCCGATCGTCTACTGCCAGGCCAAGACCGGCCAGGCCTCGCTGACCCGTCCGGCCGACGGCACCAGCCCGGACAGCCCGGATCTCGAGCCGCTGTTCGAGGTGATCAAGAACACGATCCCGGCCCCGTCCTACACCGAGGGTGCGCCGCTCCAGGCGCACGTCACCAACCTGGACGCCTCGCCCTACCTCGGTCGCCTGGCGCTGTGCCGCATCTTCAACGGCACGATGAGCAAGGGCCAGACGGTCGCCTGGTGCAAGAAGGACGGCACGGTCGAAAACGTCAAGTTGACCGAGCTGCTCGGCACGCAGGCGCTGGAGCGGGTGTCCATCGCATCGGCCGGACCGGGTGAGATCGTCGCCATCGCCGGCATTCCCGAGATCTATATCGGCGAGACGCTGGCCGATCCGGACGACCCGCGCCCGCTGCCGCTGATGACCATCGACGAGCCCAGCATCTCGATGACGATCGGCATCAACACCAGCCCGATGGCCGGTCGCAGCGGCAAGAAGCTCACCGCCCGTCAGGTGAAGGACCGGCTCGACAAGGAGCTGGTCGGCAACGTCTCGATCCGTGTCGAGCCGACCGAGCGCCCCGACACCTGGGAGGTGCAGGGTCGCGGCGAGCTGCAGCTGGCGATTCTGGTGGAGGTGATGCGCCGGGAGAACTTCGAGCTCACCGTCGGCAAGCCGCAGGTGGTGACCCGCATCGTGAACGGCTCGATCCACGAACCGATGGAGCGGCTCACCATCGACACCCCGAGTGACTACCAGGGCGTGCTGATCCAGCTGATGGCGCTGCGCAAGGGGCGGCTGGAGCAGATGGTCGACCACGGCACCGGCTGGACCCGGATGGAATACATCGTCCCCGCCCGCGGGCTGATCGGCTTCCGGACCGAGTTCCTCACCGAGACCCGGGGCACCGGCCTGCTGCACCACATCCACGAGCGGTACGAGCCGTGGCACGGCGACATCCGTACCCGTCCCTCCGGTTCCCTCGTCGCCGACCGCACCGGGCCGACCACCGGGTTCGCGCTGGCCAACCTGCAGGAGCGCGGGACGCTGTTCGTCCCGCCCGGCACCGAGGTCTACGAGGGCATGATCGTGGGGGAGAACTCGCGCAGCGACGACATGGACGTCAACGCCACCAAGGAGAAGAAGCTCACCAACATGCGGCAGAGCTCCTCCGACGTGCTGGTGCCGCTGATCCCGCACAAGCAGCTCAGCCTGGAGCAGGCGCTGGAGTTCTGCCGCGAGGACGAGTGCGTGGAGGTGACCCCCGCGACGGTCCGCATCCGCAAGGTGATCCTCGACCAGGGCCAGCGGGCGCGTACCGGCCGGAACAAAGCCAAGGCCGCCCTGACCTGACGCCCGCCCTGGCATAGCAGACGCGCTATCCTGCGGTTATGGGGCCCACCGGCGCGGACCTGATCCGCGAAGCGCGCAAGCGGGCCGGGCTGACCCAACGCGAGCTGGCCGAACGCGCCGGCAGCACCCAGTCGAGCGTTGCCCGCTGGGAGAGCGCCCGTTCCGAGCCGAGCTTCGCCAACGTCGTACGGCTGCTGCGGCTGTGCGGGTTCGTCCTCGACGTGCGGCTGGAGCTCTACGACGACGGGCTGCGCGACGACTGGTCGCAGGCGCAGCGGCTTCTCCGGCTCACCCGTGAAGAGCGGCTGGAGAGCAACATGAACATGGTCGCTATTGCCCGGGACCTGCGGGCCGGCGCCCTGGCGGCTGGCATTGGCTAGCGACTTCGTCCCGGAGCGGATTCTTGGCGTCCTGGTCGAACACGACGTGCACTTTGTGTTGATCGGCGGGATGGGCGCGGTGGCACACGGAAGTCCACTTCCGACGCGCGACGTAGCCGTCACCCCGGATGCATCATCCGAGAATCTCGGCCGGCTTGCCGATGCGTTGCGTGCACTGGAGGCCCGCATCCGGCACCCGGACATCCCGGAGGGCCTCGCGTTCTCCTGCGACGCAACCTCACTGGCCGCAGCGATCTTCTGGAACCTGACCACGCCGTACGGCGATCTGGACGTCTCGTTCACCCCTGCCGGAACGACTGGTTACGCCAGCCTCGCTGCAGACGCTGAGCAGTTCACCTTCCGCGGGGTGGCGGTGCAGCTGGCGAGTCTCGAGTCGATCGTGCGCAGCAAGACCGCCGCCAACCGGCCCAAGGACCAGCGCGCGCTCCCGGTCCTGCGCGAGTTGCTGGCCGCCCAGACCCGCGCTCGCGCCGCTCGCGGCACGTCGTGAGGGCCGGACAACTGGTCGTCGCCACCCCGCAGCTCGGCGACCCGCACTTCGCCCGCACCGTCGTGCTGCTGCTGCAGGCCGACCCGGCCACCGGCGCCATCGGGGTGGTCCTCAACCGGCCGACCGCGACCGCAGTCGGCGAGGTGCTGCCGTCCTGGGCGGAGTTGTCCGCGGACCCGCCAGTGGTCTTCTCCGGTGGCCCGGTCCAGCCGACGGCGGCGATCTGCCTGGGCCGCGGCCGGCCCGGCGGACCGCCCGCTGTGAGTTTCAGTCCAGTCCAAGGACTGCCGCTCGGCACGGTCGACCTCGACGCCGCGCCGGAGTCCCTGACCGGCATCCTCAGCGAGGTGCGGCTGTTCGCCGGCTACGCCGGCTGGGCGGCCGACCAACTCGAGGCCGAGGTGCGCGAGGGTGCGTGGTGGGTGCTCGACGCCTTGCCGGCCGATGCGTTCGCCGCAGCGCCCGAGCTGCTGTGGAAGCAGGTCCTGCTGCGGCAGGGTCCACCGATCGCGTTCGCCGTGAGCTATCCCGAGGACCCGTCGCTCAACTGATCCCGGCCCCGTCGGCCGTAAAGTCGAGGCCATGAGCGAATCCACCCTGCCGTCCCCCGAACCCGGCGAACGACTTCAGCAGAGCGACGCGGACGCCGTCCTCGCCGACGCTGCGACCGCCGTCGACGCGGCCGGCCAGTCCGTCGACATGGCGCCGCTGGACTCCCCCCGGCGGCTGCTGTTCGTCCACGCCCATCCCGACGACGAGACGATCGGCACCGGCGCCACGATGGCCAAATACGCCGCCGAGAACGTGCTGGTCACCCTGATCACCTGTACGCTCGGCGAACAGGGCGAGGTGCTCGTCCCCGAGCTGGCTCATCTGGCCGCCGACCGCGACGACCAGCTCGGGCAGCATCGGATCGGTGAGCTCGCCGCTGCGATGGAGGCCCTGCGCGTACGCGACTCCCGTTTCCTCGGCGGTCCCGGTCGCTGGCGCGACAGCGGCATGATCGGCACGCCGCCGAACCAGCGGGCGGACTGCTTCTGGCGGGCCGACATGGACGAGGCCGTGCGGGAGCTCGTCGCGGTCGTGCGCGAGATACGCCCCCAGGTGGTCGTCACCTACGACGAGAACGGCGGGTACGGCCACCCCGACCACATCCAGGCGCATCGGGTCGCGGTGGCGGCGTTCGACGCGGCGGGGGACCCGGCGTACGCCCCGGGGCTCGGGGAGGTCTGGCAGCCGAGCAAGCTCTACTGGACCGCCTTCCCCAAGAGCGCGCTGCAGGCGGGCATCGACGCGCTGAAGGCGAGCGGCAAGACCAACTTCTTCGGGGTCGACTCGGCCGACGACCTGCCGTTCGGGGTGCCGGACGAGCAGGTGACGACCGCGATCGACGCCGGCGACCACCTCGAGGCCAAGGTGGCGGCGATGCGCGCGCACCGGACGCAGATTGAGGTCGACGGCCCGTTCTTCGCGCTGTCCAATCACGTCGGCCAGCGGGCGTTCGGCGTCGAGCACTACATCCTGGCGCGCGGAGAGCGTGGTCCGGGCGAGGGGCCGTACGACCGGGAGAGCGACCTGTTCGCCGGCGTCGAGCACTCCTGAGGCTCGACGGGCGCCGGCGGCCGACTGGATAGCCCGAACGGGTGATGTTCACTCTGCGTAGTGACTAGTCAGCGTTCAGCGGCCACACTCGGGAGACCGGACGGGGCGCTGGCCTCGTCCTCCGGCTTTCCTGGAGGCAACCCTTGACCGAGTCGGCCCCGATAAACAGCAGCCAACTGGACAGCCTGATCGGCGCGGCGGGCGGCGGGGTCCTGCAGATGTCCGGAGCCGATGTCGGCGCCTCGCGCGAGACTCGGCGGCGCTCCCGGTGGGTAAAGCTCACCGGGCTTGTCTGGGCGTTGGTGGCCGTGCTGTGGCTACGCGCAGTGACCTACCACGGGGGTGGCTTCGTGCCGCTGCCGTCGGTCGACCCGTTCCTGCTGACCATCATCGTCTTCTTCGGCCTGCTGATCGGGCTCGCCGTCGGCCAGCAGGTGCTGTCCGGGCGGTCCCCGCACGTGGTCTACCGGCCCGAGCAGATCGACACCCGGCTCGCCGACGTCGTCGGCATCGACGGGGTCAAGGACGACGTCGTCCGGTCACTCAACCTCTTTCTGGCGCACAAGACGTTCCGCGACGAGATGGGCGGTACCCCCCGCCGCGGGCTGCTGTTCGAAGGTGCACCCGGAACCGGCAAGACCCACCTGGCCCGAGCGATGGCGCACGAGGCGGGCGTGCCCTTCCTGTTCGTCAGCGCGACCAGCTTCCAGTCCATGTGGTACGGCGCCTCCGCCAAGAAGATCCGCTCCTACTTCAAGGCGCTGCGTAAGGCCGCCCGCAAGGAGGGCGGCGCGATCGGCTTCATCGAGGAGATCGACGCCATCGCGATGTCGCGCGGTGGTGTGTCCGCGGGTATGACTGCAGTGCAAGGCTTCTCGGTGCTGTCCGGCTGCCAGGCCACTTCGTGCCTGCCTCCGTCGTACGCCGGAGTCCCTGGGCTGACCGTCGCCGGCGCGGGCGGGGCGTCCGCGCCGGGGCGGCAGACCAACGCGCTCATGAGCGAGGGCACCGGCGGGGTCGTCAACGAGCTGCTGGTGCAGCTGCAGTCGTTCGACAACCCGACCGGTGGCCAGCGCCTGCGCGGCTGGTTCGTCGACCGGCTGAACCTGTTCCTGGCTCCGCACCGGCAGCTGAGCCGGCCGGGGGTCCTACCGACCAACATCTTGCTCATCGCCGCCACGAACCGGGCCGACAGCCTGGACCCGGCGCTGCTGCGCCCCGGCCGGTTCGACCGGCGGATCACCTTCGAGCTGCCCGCGAAGGCCGGGCGCCGTGAGCTGGTTGACCACTTCCTGGCGACCAAGGCGCACACCCCCGAGCTGGACGACCCGGACCTGCGCGACACCCTCGCCGGGGTCACCCAGGGCTACAGCCCGGTGATGATCGAGCACCTGCTCGACGAGGCGCTGGTCAACGCGGTCCGCCGCGGGGCCGGCCAGCTCACCTGGGCCGACATCGAGAAGGCCCGGCTGGTGGAGCAGGTCGGCATGGGGCAGCCGGTCGGCTACACCGACCACGAGCGGCGGCTGATCGCGACGCACGAGTCCGGCCATGCCACCGCCGCCTGGCTGACCGCGCCGCACCGCCGGCTCGAGGTGCTGACCATCGTCAAGCGGCGCAGCGCCCTCGGCCTGCTCGCGCACGGTGACCGGGAGGATGTGTTCACCCGTTCGCGTACCGAGATGCAGGCGCTGGTGAAGATCGCCCTTGCCGGGCAGTGCGCCGAGGAGATCTTCTTCGGCGACGTGTCCACCGGCCCCGGTGGCGACCTGCTCTACGCGACCAATGCCGCGGCCGAGATGGTCGGGGCGCACGGCATGGAGGGCAGCCTGTTGTCCTACGCCGCGATCACCAACAGCTCCTTCAGCGACACCAACATCGTCGGCCGGGTTCTCGCTGACGACCGGGGCCGCGACGCCGTCGAAGGCCTGCTCCAGCAGCAGAAGCGCGAGGTCAAGGCGCTGCTCCAGGCGCACCGTCCTTTGGTCGAGGCGCTGCGTGACGCGCTGCTCGAACGCGAGGAGCTCGTCGGCACCGAGATCACCGACGTGCTCGAACGCGCCGCCGCCACGTCGCGGGTGGTCGACCTCACCGACCCGGTGGGCGTCCTGCCGCTCTGACCCGCCGCTCTGACCCGCCGCTCTGACCGATGGCGGTGGTTGGCTGGGCGGTGTGACCGAGCCTGCCCGTCTGACCGCTCCGGTGGAGCGCGAACCCGTCGACCCGCTCGGGCCGCTCGCGACCGCCGGCGCCTTCGCCCTGGTCGTGGTCCTCACGGTTCTGCTCGCGCTGTGGGGGGCATTCCTCGTACCGCTGCGGATCGGCGGCACGCTCGTGCCGGTCAGCTGGTTTATCGCCCTGGTCGGCAACGCGTTGCTCGGCCGGGCCGGCGGGCGGCTGCTCGGGTGGTTCGGCACCGCCGTACCCCTGCTGGTGTGGCTCGCCATCGCCTTCACCCTGGCCAGCCGGCGCACCGAGGGTGACCTGGTGGTGAGCGGTGGTCCGGTCGGGCTCGGCTTCCTGCTGGCCGGGGCGCTCGGCGGCGCGGCGTCGTACGTCCTGTTCTTGTCCCGTCCGGCGCCCTGAGCGTTGCGCCTACACCTTCGCGCCGTGCTCGCCGACAGCAGGGAGGTGGACCCCTCGCAGATCGGCACGCCGTCGCGCGCGGCTGCCGGCACGGAGCTGGTTCTCGTCCGACTCGGAAGCTGCCGATACGCCGTGCCGATGGCCTCGGTCGTCGAGGTCGGTCGGCCCGCGGTCCTGACCCGCGTCCCGGGTCTGCCGGCGTGGGTCGCCGGGGTCGTCAACTGGCGGGGCAGGGTGCTGGCCGTGCTCGACCTGCGCGCGCTGCTCGGTGCGGCAACCTCCGCCCTGGACCGCCGAGGACGCCTGGTGGTCCTGTCGCACGACGGAATCCGCGTCGGCCTGATCGTCGAAAGTGTCTGCGGCGCAACATATCTGGACCTGGCCGCACGGGAAGTGCCGTTGGCGCACCTGCCGGGGCAGACGGGTGCGCTGCTGGCCGGTCAGGTGCCTGACATCGACGGTCTCTACGGCGTGCTCGATGTGGACGCGGTGTTCGGGCTCGCGGCCACCCTGCCCCGCGCGCGCCGGGCGGGCTGAGCCGGGTCCGTCCTGCCCGCGTGGCCGGCCGCCTGCCCTACAGCAATGCGCGGTGCGCGCCGACGACGACTGCACGACGCCGAGGAAAGGTGCTGGTAGTGGACTTCTCCGTCCGGCTCGCCCGGGCCGCCGTGATCATGACGTGGCTGACACTGGGGGTGTCCCTGGTCGGGGTCACGCTGATGGATCGGCTCGGTCCACCGCCCGGCGTCGTCGTGCATGCGCTCGCCTACTACGGTTGGGCGGTCTTCGGGGTCGCGGTGGCCGCGCTGCTCACCGCGCTGCCGGCGCTCGCCCGGCGCTCGCCCGGACTGCGGGCGCAGCTGCGCACCGGCTGGGCCGCCCTGCTGGTGGCCGAGACGGTCTGGGCCACCGCGAGCGTCACCGTCACCGGAGGTGTGCGCGGTCCGTTCTGGGTCTGCTTCTACGGCGTGGTGCTGTTCGCGGCCGTCTGCCTGCCGGCCTGGCAGTCGTTGCTGTTCGGGCTCGGCGCCGCCGCGGGCCTCGTGCTCGCCTCCGCACTCGCCCACACGGTGGACACCGGGTCGATCGGCACGCTCGTCGTCGTCGGCACCTCCTTCCCGCTCGTCGCCTGGTTCGGCTCCTCGCTCTCCTCGGCGGTCTGGCATTTGCGCGCGGCTGCCGCAGCGGATCGAGCGGCACTGGAGTCGCGGGTCGCGGAGCTGTCCGCCTACCTGGAACGGGCGGCGCAGGGCGACCTCGCCGGCGACCTCGGCGCGGCCGGGGACACCCGGGAGCTCCAGTCGCTCAGCACCGCGTTCAGCCACACCATCGGCAACCTGCGCACGCTCGTCGGGCAGATCCGCAGCGGCGGCGAGCAGATCGGCGCGAGCGCCGGTGAGCTGCTGGCGACGGCCGAGGACCACGCGGCCTCGGCCACCCAGCAGTCCTCCGCGGTGTCGGAGACGACCTCCACCATCGAAGAACTCGCCGCCACGGCCGCGCAGATCGCCGAGACCGCCGAGGCGGTGGCGCGCTACGCCGCCGAGACGCTGCGCTATGCCGAGCAGGGCCGGGAGGCCGTGTCGGCATCGGTGGAGTCCATGGACAACATCGCCGAGCGGGTCGACTCGATCGCCTCCCGCGCACTCTCGCTCGGTGAGAAGAGCCACGAGATCGGGCGGATCCTGGACGTCATCGACGACCTGGCCGATCAGACGAACCTGCTCGCCCTGAACGCTGCGATCGAGGCGGCGCGGGCCGGAGAGCACGGCCGCGGGTTCGCCGTCGTGGCCTCGGAGGTACGCAAGCTGGCCGAGCGCTCTCAGGAGTCCGCCGGTCAGATCCAGGCGATCGTGAGCCAGATCCAGGCCGAGACCAACTCCACGATCATCGCCTCGGAGGAGGGCGCCAAGGAGGTCCGCGCCGGCACCGAGCTCGCTCAGGGAGTCGTCGACGCCCTGGAGCGGATCAGCGGAATGGTCGACGAGACCACCACCGCAGCCAAGGAGATCTCGATCGCCACCCAGCAGCAGCGGTCCGCCTCGGACCAGGTGGTCGCTGCGATGACCCAGGTCTCCGACGTCAGCCGGCAGTACGCGGTCGGCTCTCGTCAGTCCGCCGCGGCGGCGGCGCAACTCAACGTGCTCGCCGCCGAGCTGCGGGCCTCCATCGCCCGGTTCACGGTGAGCTGATTTCGCCGCCTCCCCCTGCTCCGACGCCCGCTGCGCCCGTCGAGGTCGGCGGGCGTCGTGCTGCCCGGGAGTGTTGCCACGGCCCGCCGGACGGTGGGCAGGGCCGGGCGTGCGACAGGAACCCTCCACCTCGGTTGGCCAGCGGGTGGTGCGAGCGGGGCCGGATGTCGGACCGTGGCGAGGTGGAGGCTCCGCGTCGCAACCGGCCGGGTAGCCGCGGGGCGGGGGGGGCGGTCGGCGGACCGGGGGTCCCGGGGGGTTGGGGGGCCGGGCTTCAGCGCCCGCGGCTGTGCGCCGACGCTGACTACATGACGGTGGCGGTGACATGACGGCCTGGGGTGACGATCCCGAGCTGCTCGCCACCTTCCGGGCGGAGGTCGAGGAGCGGCTCGCTTCGCTGCAGGCGGGGCTGCTGGTCCTCGAGACCTCCAGCGCGCCGCGCCAGGTGATCACCGGACTGTTCCGGGACGCGCACACGGTGAAGGGTTCGGCCCGCATGCTCGGGCTCGCCGGGGTGCTGACGGTCTCGCATGCGATGGAGGAACTGCTCGGGGCGCTGCGCGACGGCCGCATCGAGGTGGGCCGCGAGCTCATCGACCTGCTCCTGGTCTCCTGCGATGCGATCGACCGGGCCCTACCCGGGGGAGTGCTCGACGACCAGGCGCTCGAACCGGTGCTCGCCGCGCTCGCCGCCGCCGTGGCCGGCCGC
>JBBSUR010000086.1:0-10283 GCA_038234255.1 Mycobacteriales bacterium
CCAGACCTCGCGTCGTCCGTCGTTGGCCGGCCGGCCCAGGACGCCGACGTTGACGACGAGGGTGTCGCCGACCTGCTTCTGCCACGGCAGTCCGGAGTGCGTGCACATGACCAGGTCGGCGCCCGACTCCTGGACCCGCAGCGCCTGTTGATCGTCGGGCAGCGACTCCCACCAGAAGTCGTTGAGGGCCAGCGTCGAACCGTGCACCAGGTGCACGTCCACCCCGTCGAGCTCGAACCGTCGCTCGGTCGGCAGGGTCGTCATCCACGCCGCGTAGTCGTGGCTGGTGTGGGCCAGGGTGAAGTCGTACATCAGCTGGGCGAACTCGTTGTCGCGCGGGTCGGAGTAGCCGCAGCCGCAGTCGGCGTCACCGCGGCCGACGGCGACGTCGTAGTTGCCGGCGACGACGGTGACATCGTTGTCGACCAGCAGCGGCCAGACGGCGTCGGGCTCTGCCCCGTACCCGCCGAGGTCGCCGAGGCAGAACAACTGCTCGGCCCCGCGGGCGCGCGCGTCGTCGAGGAAGGCCCGCAGGGCGTACGGGTTGGAGTAGACCCCCCCGCAGACGGCTATCCTGGTCACGGCGCAGACCCTATCAACAATGACTTATAGCCGGGGACTTATAGCCGGGGACTTACAGCCGGGTGACCACATGCTTGCACCGGGTGTAGTCCCGCAGCGAGTAGACCGACAGGTCGCTGCCGAAGCCCGACGAGGCGTATCCGCCGTGCGGCATCTCGGTCGCCAGGACCGAGTGGCAGTTGATCCACACTGCCCCGAAGTTCAGCGCCCGGGCGGCCCGCCCCGCCCGCCCGGAGTCCGACGTCCAGACGCTCGCTGCCAGGCCGTACGTCGTGGCGTTTGCGGTCGCCAGCGCGTCGGCCTCGTCCTGCACCCGCTGGACGGTGACCACCGGGCCGAAGACCTCGTCGGTGGCGAGCTCGTCGCCGGACCGGACCCCGGCGACCACGGTCGGCGGGTAGTAGAAGCCGTCCCGGGCCAGCGGGCTGCCGCCGGACACGACCTCGGTGTGCGGGCCCCGCCGGTCGACAATGCCGGCGACGCGGGCGAGCTGGTCGGGGTTGTTGAGCGCTCCGTAGTAGCCCTCGGGGCCGACCTGCATCGTGGCCGCCCCGGCGGCGAGCCGGCTGACCAGCTCGTCATGGATCCGCGGCGCGGCCAGCACCTTGCTGGCAGCCGTGCAGGACTGGCCGGCGTTGTAGAACCCGATGTCCAGCAGAGCCTGGACGGTGAGCTCCAGGTCGGCGTCGTCGAACACCAGCACCGGTGCCTTGCCGCCGAGCTCCAGGTGCAGGCGCTTCACCGTCGGCGCCGCGGCGGCCATGACCGCCCGGCCGGCCCGTACCGAGCCGGTCAGCGCGACCATCGCCGGCACCGGGTGCTCGACCATCGCCTGACCGGTGCTGCGGTCTCCGCACACGACGTTGAGCACACCGGGGGGCAGCACCTCGGCGGCGAGCGCAGCGAGGAGCAACGGGGTGACAGGGGTGGTCTCGGCTGACTTGAGCACGACGGTGTTGCCGGACGCCACCGCCGGCGCCCACTTCCAGGTGGCCATCATCAGCGGGTAGTTCCAGGGGGTGATCTGCGCGATCACCCCGAGTGGCTCACGTCGCAGCACCGAGGTGTAGCCGGCGGTGTATTCGCCCGCCGCCATCCCGTCGGGCACCCTGGCCGCTCCCGCGCTGAAGCGGATCACGTCGACGATGTGCGGGATCTCGGCGCGCATGGCCGCCCGCGGCTTGCCGGTATTGCGGCACTCCGCCGCCACGAAGTCCTCCGCGCGCTCCTCGAGCAGATCGGCGAACCGGAGCAGCAACCGGGACCGTTCGCCCGGGGTCCGGTCGCGCCAGCCGGGGAAGGCCTTCGCCGCGGCGGTGAAGGCGGCGTCCAGGTCCTGACGTCCGGCCACCGGCGCGATCTCGTACGCGACGCCGGTGCTCGGGTCGAGGATCGGCGTCGTGTCCGGACCGAGCCCGGCCTGCGGCGAGCCGTCGTAGAAGTGGTGCAGCATCCGCCCGAGACTAGAGAACACCCGGCTCGCAGACATCTGCTTGCGGCGTATGCTCGTCTGCATGAGGACGACGCTGAACCTGGACGACGACCTGATCAAGGCCGCCAAGGACAAGGCCCACACCGAGGGCACCACCTTGACCTCGGTGATCGAGCAGGCCCTGCGGGCCGCGTTGACGGCGGCGCGGCAGGAGCCGCCCGTACGTGAGCGCTACAAGGTGCCGGTCATCAGCACTGGACCGATGATGCCCGGTGCGGATCTCGACGATTCCGCCGGTCTGCTGGAGATCCTGGAGTCGGACGGGACGTGGCACTGATGCTGCTGTTGGACGTCAACGTCCTCGTGCACGCCCATCGCGTCGAAGCAGAAGATCATGGCCGCTACCGGGCCTGGCTCACCGAGTTGCTCAACGGTGAGCCGGCGTTCGCCATGAGCGACCTTGTGCTGTCGGCCTTCGTCAGGCTCCTCACCTCACCGCGGGTCTTCCAGTCGCCGGCGACGACGGCGCAGGCTCTTCGCGCGGCCACGGTGCTCCGCGACCGACCGAACTGCCGGCCGCTGACGCCGGGCCCGCGGCACTGGGCGATCTTCACCCGGCTGTGCGCGCAAGCCGGTACGAAAGGCAACCTCGTGGCCGACGCCTACCACGCGGCGCTCGCGATCGAGCACGGCTGCGAGTGGGTGACGACCGACCGGGACTTCAGCCGCTTCGCCGGGCTGCGCTGGAGCCATCCGCTGGACGGCTGAGCCGAGCCCGCAACGCTGCCTTGTCGGTCTTGCCGACCGCAGTGCGCGGCAGCTCCTCGACCAGCTCGACCAGCCGAGGGGCGGCGTAGTCGGCCATCTGCTCTCGGACCCATCCGCGTACCTCGGCCGCGGTCAGCGGTGCGCTCGCCACGACGAAGGCCACGACCGACTCACCGGCCAGCGTGTCCGGTATGCCGACGACCGCCGCGTCGTCGATGCGCGGATGGCGGCGCAACAACTCCTCCACCTCGGCCGAGAAGATCTTCGTCCCGCCACGATTGATCATGTCCTTGCTGCGATCCAGGATCGTGACGTAGCCATCGGCGTCCATGCGCGCGATGTCACCGGTGTCGAACCAGCCGTCCACGATGGCGGCGTCGGTGGCCTCGGGGTCGAAGGCGTATCCGGTCGTCACCAGCGATCCGCGCAACCACAGCTCGCCGGGCTCCTGCGGCCCCAGCGCTTTGCCGGCGTCGCCGCGGACCTGCGCCTGCATGCAGTCGAGCGGGCGGCCGACGCTGCCCGGCCGGGTCCGCACGTCCTCGTCGGTGGCGATGCAGCTGGGGGAGTGCGTCTCGGACAGTCCGTACACGTCGTACAACTTCGCCTGCGGCAGCCGCTCGCGCAGGCCGGCGACCAGATCCGCCGGCAACGGTGCACCGCCGGCGGCGAGTCGGGTCAGCGCCGGCAGGTCCGCGAGGCCCGGCACCCGCAGGCACAGCCGCCACCAGGACGGGACGGCGTACGCCCAGGAGACCCGGCGCTCGGCCAGCAGGGCCACGTAGTCCTTGGGCGACGTGGTGTCGACCAGGACGCACGTCGCGCCGGTGAGCATCGCCGGCAGCACGTGGGCGTGCATCGCCGAGATGTAGTACAGCGGGAACAGCACCGCGGTGACGTCGTCGGGACCGAGTTGCAGCACCCGCTGATAACTCATCCCGGAGTGCACCGACGCCCGGTGCACCACCTGCGACGCCTTGGGCCGACCGGTGGTCCCGGAGGTGTAGACGACGGCGTACGTGGCAGCCTCGTTTGGCTGGTCGTCTCGGCTGAGGTAGGCCCACGGACGGGCAGGTGCCGCGCGCAAGGCATCGGCCAGCGGTGTGGCGTCCAGGGCTCCCGCCGCGCGCAGGCCGTCCAGGTGGGCCGGGCTGGCGAGGGCGAGCGCGGCGTGCGAGTGCTCGAGTTGGTAGCTCCACTGCGGTGCGGCCAGCCGGGTGTTCAGCCCGACCATCACCAGACCGGCCCGGGCGCAGGCGAACACGGCGGTGGCGAGGTCCAGGGTGTTCCCGGACGCGACGGCGACCGAAGCGCCCGGCGCCAGGTGACGCTCCCGCAGTGCTGCTGCGGCCGTCTCGACCCGACCGGCGAACTGGGGATAGGTGACAGTGGTGCCGTCGACGTCGATGAAGCAGGACCGGTCCGGCCACCGCAGCACCGCCCGGTCGAGCACGTCCAGCACGGTCCTCGGCCGCCGGGCATAGGACAGGGCGGGTGCGCCGAGCCAGGTCTGGATGACGACCGGGTCACCGGGACGGTCGTCGAGGTCGTGCGCCGGATTCACCGGCGGGCCGCGGGGCTAGCGTGCCAGGCCATGGATCGGGACGAGGTGCTCGGCGTCGTGCGGAACAAGGCCGTGGAACTGCTCGGCGTGGCGCCCGAGGTGGTGCAGGAGACGACCAGCTTCCTCGACGACCTCGGTATGGACTCGCTGTCGCTGGTGGAGTACACGCTCGAACTCGAGGACACCTTCGACGTCGAGCTGCCGGAGGAGGAGGTCACCGCCGTCTCCCACTTCGGTGAGCTGGTCGACCTCGTGCTGCGGCAGCAGCGACTCTGAGCGTCAGCACGGCTCTTTGTAGGACGTGACTGCGGCCCGCTCGGCCATCACCCCGAGGCGTTCGCCGAGCACCCGCAGCGTGTCGGCCCGGACCCGGTAGACGCGCAGGTTCGAGCACACGGTGCTGTCCACGAGCAGGCATTGGCGCAGCACCCGCAGGTGGTGGGAGACCAGCGGCTGCGACATCCCGGTCTCCGCGACGAGGTCGCGGGTGCACAACTGCTGGTCGGTCAGCAGCCTCAGAAGCTCGATCCGGCGCGGTTCAGCCAGCGCCGTGAGTACCGCGCCGTTGTCGACGGCAGGACTGGAGGCTTCGGCGACCCGTTTGCCTTTCATGGTCCGAGACAACCACATCGCCCCTACTCTTCCCGCGTGGCGGCGAACCGGACGGCGCTCGGGCGGCGGCTGACCAGGTTGCGCATCGACAAGCCGCCGCAACTGGTCGCGCTGGCCTTCGCCGGGGTGATCGGCCTGGTGGCTGCGCTGCTGATGCTTCCCGCAGCGACCGAGTCGGGCAGCGGCACCCCGCCGCTGGCGGCGCTGTTCACCGCGACCTCCGCGGTGTGCGTCACCGGCCTGGTCGTGGTGGACACGCCAACGTATTTCTCGACCTTCGGTGAGCTCGTCGTCCTGGCCGGGATCCAGATGGGCGGCCTTGGCATCATGACCCTGTCCTCCCTGCTCGGGCTGCTGGTGTTCCGCCGGCTCGGACTCCGCAGCCGGATGACGGCGGCCGCTGAGACCAAGGCGCTGGGCATCGGCGACGTCCGGCGCGTGCTGCGCTCGGTGATCGGCTTCTCGGCCGTATTCGAGGTCGCCGCCGCCGTCGTGCTCACCGCGCGCTGGTTCACCGCGTACGACGAGACCTTCGGCAGGGCAGCCTATCTCGGGATTTTTCACGCTGTCTCCGCCTTCAACAACGCCGGCTTTGCGCTCTACTCGGACAGCATGATCGGGTTCAAGGAGGACCCGGTCATCAGCCTGACGCTCTGCCTCGCGGTCATCGCCGGGGGGATCGGCTTCCCGGTCCTGTACGAACTGCGCCGCGAGCTGCGCTGTCCGGGTCGCTGGACGGTGCACACCCGCATCACCGTGTGGACCACGGCGATCCTGTTGGCGACCGGTACGGCCGCCGTCACCGCCATCGAGTGGAGCAACCCGCTGACCCTCGGCGGTCTGGGCGTGCCGGGCAAGCTGCTCGCCGGCTTCTTTCTCGGTGTGATGCCGCGCACCGCCGGTTTCAACAACATCGACTACGCCGACGCCGACTCCGCCACGCTGCTGGTGACCGACATCCTGATGTTCATCGGCGGCGGGTCCGCGGGAACCGCCGGCGGGATCAAGGTAACGACCTTCGCTCTGCTCGCCTTCGTGATGTACGCCGAGGTGCGGGCCAACCCGGAGGTCCAGGTGGGTGGCCGGAGTCTGCCGCGGCAGGTCCAGCGCCAAGCGCTCACCGTGGCGCTGTTCGGGGTCGGGCTCGTCGTCGGAGGCACGCTGGCGCTGCTGCTGATCACCGGGCTGCCACTGGACGTGGTGCTGTTTGAGGTGACCTCCGCCTTTGCCACCGTAGGTCTGTCCACGGGGATCACTGCCACGCTCCCGAGTGCAGGTCAGGCGCTCCTGATCACCCTGATGTTCCTCGGTCGCCTCGGGCCCATCACACTGGCCTCGGCGCTGGCCCTGCGCTCACGACCGACGCTGTACCGCCTGCCCGAGGAGCGCCCCATTGTTGGCTGAGTCGCGAATGTCGGTGATGTCCGCAGATGGCTAAGAACAAGCCGGTCGATCCGGTCCTGGTGATCGGCCTCGGTCGCTTCGGCGGAGCCGTTGCACAGGGCCTGGTCAGGCTCGGACACGAGGTGCTGGCCGTGGACAACGGCGCGCAGCGGGTGCAGGACTGGGCCGGGCGGCTGACCTCGGTCGTACAGGTCGACAGCACCTCCGAAGAAGCGATGCGCCAAGTCGGCGCGGCGGATTTCACCCGCGCGGTCGTCGCGATCGGCTCCGACGTCGAGGCCAGCATCCTCACCGTCGGCGTGCTGGTCGACCTCGGCATCCCGATCATCTGGGCGAAGTCGCTCAGCGCCGCGCACGGGCGCATCCTGCAGCGGGTCGGCGCGACCAAGGTCGTCTATCCCGAGCACGACATGGGCGAGCGGGTCGCCCACATGGTGACCGGCCGCATGATCGACTACATCGAGTTTGACGAGGGCTTCGTGCTCGTCGAGACCACCCCACCGCGGTACGTGATCGGCAAGTCGCTGGCCGAGTCCAGGATCCGCACCGATCACGGGGTGACGGTCGTGTGCATCAAGCCGGCCGGCGAGGCCTTCACCTATGCGACCAAGGACACCGTCGTCTCCGAAGGGGCAGTGCTCGTCGTCGCGGGCGAATCCGAGCGCGCGGCGCGCTTCGCCAACCTGGTCTGACGGTGCTCGCTGACAAGGTGCCCGGCCCGTCCCGGTCGAAGGGCCGGGTCACCGGCGACGTCGTCCTCCCGCGTGGGAAGGTCGGACCGGTACGGGCCGTGCTCCGGCGCATCTTCGTCGCTCTGGCGACCTTGGCGGGGGTCGCGATGATCGTATGGCTGGACCGCGACGGCTACACCGATACCTCCGACGGCCAGGTCGACCTGCTGGATGCGTTCTACTACGCAACGGTCAGTCTCTCCACGACCGGCTACGGCGACATCACCCCCGTCAGCGACCAGGCCCGCCTGGTCAACATCCTGATCGTCACGCCGTTGCGCCTGCTGTTCCTGATCATTCTCGTCGGCACGACCCTCGAGGTGCTGACCGAACGCACCCGCGACCAGATCCGGCAGAACCGTTGGAGGTCCCACTTGCGTGAGCACACCGTCGTCGTCGGCTACGGCACGAAGGGACGCAGCGCCGTGCGAGCGCTGTTGGACGACGGCGTCGACAAGGCCTCCATCGTGGCCGTCGACAACGATCCCGAGCACATCGCCGACGCCGGGGATGACGGCATCGCCGCCGTCGTCGGTGACGGCACCCGGACGGACGTCCTGCGCCGTGCCGACATCGAGCACGCTCGGCGGGTCATCGTCGCGGTGCCGAAGGACGACGCCGCGGTGCTCGTCACCCTGACCGTGCGCCGGCACAACCCCACGGCCTATGTTGTGGCGGCCGTCCGGGAGAGCGAGAACGCCCCGCTGCTGCGCGAAGGCGGCGCGAACGGGGTCGTCGTGTCCTCCGAAGCGGCCGGTCGACTGCTCGGCGTGGCGGCCACGAGCCCGGTCACGGGTGCGATCTTCGAGGACCTGCTGGTCCCGGGTGCGGGCCTCGAGTTGTCCGAGCGCGTCGTTTCGCGGGAGGAGGTCGGCCTGGCCCCACGAGCCTGCCGCGACCTTGTGGTCGCCATCATCCGCGACGGCGAGACCACGATGTTCACCGCGCAGGACGGGATGAAGCTGCGCCGCAGCGACCGGGTCGTCGTGGTCCGTGGGGCGACCGGACATGGGGCGCCGCTTGTCACACCTTGACTCGACGTTTTAGGCGGCGACGCAGACGATGGACGAGGCCCGACACTGGGACATGCCCTGTCTCGGCATGCAGGACGAAGCGGAGCACGGCGCCTTCGGGCAGATGGCCCTCAAGGACTCCTACGCGCAGTTGGCGTCGGCCGAGCGGGCCGAGCGCGCGGATTTCATGGTCGAGGGCTGCTACCTCGTACGCGACCGCTTCCGCATCCAGAGGTGTGGCAGAACTCGCTTCCCGACTGCGCCGTCACTTTGCCCTGTTCCGTCCCCGATGCCCCCCGATGGCAGTAGCCGATCTAGTCCGAATGGACTGTTGCGAAAAGCAGTCAAATGGCTACTGTCAGTGATGGAAGGCAGTGATCCGAGCGGTCCTCACCGACACCTCAGGGTGCACGGAGAAGACCCGGTCGCCTAGACCGCTCGGGGAGCCAGTGGCGAGACCGATTCGGTCGCCCCTCGTCTCGTGCCCGCTCCGGGCGCGCCTTCTCTCGGGAGTTCCCGTGCCGCGCAGTCTTCGTTCCGCCGCCCGCCGCAAGCTCACCGCCGTGTCCGGCCTGAGCGTCACCGTGCTCGCTGTCTCGATCGCCGGCGGATCGGCGTTCGCCCTGGCGGCCTCCCCAGCCCTGCCTGCCGCTCAGACCGCCGGTGCCGGACTGTCGGTGGAGTTGACCGGTCCGGCGACGGGGGTAGCGGGCGGCCAGGGCAGCTACGTCATGACCGTGGTCAACCGCTCCACGACCGCGTCGGCCGTCGGGTTCACCGTGTCCGAGAGCCTGCCGGGCGGACAGAGCGTGCTGTCCGTCTCCAGCCCCGCTGCCAGCCCCGCTGCCGGTGACTGGGCCTGCGTGCTCGGTGGCGAGCCGAGCTGCACCTGGTCCGGGTCGCTGGCCCCCGGTGCGAGCACCCCGCCCGTCACCGTCGAGGTCGAGTACGCCCTGGAGGCCAGCGGCGACCAGGCCAGCACGGCCACGCTGAGCACTGCGGACGGGCAGTCGAGCACGAGCTCCGTCACGACGGTGCTGCAGCCGGGCTAGTTGGGGGGGTGGGCTAGGGCGTGTCTCCCTAGCTGAGCGTGGTTGGTGGGCGATGGTCGGTGCATGTCACGCGACCGAGTCCTGACCGATGCGCAGTGGGCGCTGATCGAGCCTTTGCTGCCGAGCTCGAGAGGCAAGCAGAGCAGGCCTTTTCGGGATCATCGGCAGGTGATTGAGGGCATCGTGTTCCGCTACCGGACGGGCTGTCCCTGGCGGGACCTGCCCGAAGGGTTCGGTCCGTGGCAGACGGTGTGGAAGCGCCACGCCCGGTTCAGTAAGGACGGCACCTGGGACCGGGTCCTGCAGGCGTTGCTGGTCCGGGCCGACGACGCCGGACAGTTGGACTGGCAGCTGTCGATCGACTCGACCGTCAGCCGGGTCCATCAACACGGCCTGAACATGACGCGGGAGGCCGCTGTGGAGCTCCCGAGCCACACAGGGGGACCCGGCGAACTACAAGAGACAGCCGGTCGAGCCGGTTGATCATGCGGTCGGGCGTTTCCGCGGCGGTCTGACGACCAAGCTCCACACGCTGGTCGCCGGCAACGGCCTGCCGTTGGTCATCGAGGCCGGCCCGGGCCAGGGCGGTGACAGTCCCATGCTGCCGGTGCTTTTGGATCTGCTGCGGGTCGCTCGTTGCGGTCCGGGTCGGCCCCGGACCCGACCTGATGCGCTGTTGGCCGACAAGGCCTACTCCAGTCGTGCGCACCGAGCGCTACTCCGCGAACGCGGCATCACCGCCGTCATCCCCGAACGCGCCGACCAACAAGGCCACCGCCTGCGCCGCGGTTCGGCCGGCGGCCGGCCCGTCAGCTACGACACCGAGCGTTACAAGGACCGCAACGTCATCGAACGGTCCTACGAGCAGTTCAAGCAGTGGCGGGGCCTGGCCACCCGCTACGACAAGCTCGCCGTCATCTTCCGCGGCGGCGCGATCCTGCGCAGCATCATCCTGTGGCTCCGCAGCCCAATAGGAGACACGCCCTAGTGGTCACGCCCGTAAGTTCGTCGGGGGTCAGGCAGCGCCCCGCTGGCGTCCTTGACGTCCTTCTTCGACAGCGACTGGACCGGCCTCGCACTCGACCGCCACCATCCGACGGGCGGACAGGTGCCCGCGATGTCAAG
>JBBSUR010000087.1:0-10115 GCA_038234255.1 Mycobacteriales bacterium
CTCTGCTGTGCGGCAGCGAGGGCACGCTCGGTGTGCTGACCCGGGTGCGACTACGCCTGGTGCCCCGGCTGGGCGCGCGCTGTGTGGCGCTGCTCGCGCTCCCCGATGCCGCCACCGCGATCGCCGCACTGCCCGGACTGCGTGCACGGCTGCCACACCTGTCCGCCGCCGAGCTGCTGTTCTCCCCCGGTCTGGAACTGGTGCGTGCCTACGGCCACCTGCCGGCGCCCTTCGCGCAGGAGCACCCGGCGTACCTGCTGGTGGAGTGTGCCGATCGCACGGACCCGACCGACGCTTTGGTCGACGCGCTGGCCGAGACGGCCGGATTGCTCGACGCGACGGTGGCCACCGACACCGCCGGGCAGCGCGCGCTGTGGGCTTATCGTGAGCAGCACACCGAGGCGATCAGCGCGGCCGGCGTCCCGGTGAAGCTCGACGTCGCCGTCCCCACCGGCCGCCTGCCGGAATTGGTCGAGCGGCTGACGCCGACGATCGCCGCCGTGGCCCCGGACGCGCGCAGCATCGTCTTCGGGCACCTCAACGAAGGCAACCTGCATGTCAACGTCCTGGACGCCGGCGATCTGGCCGAGACCGTCACCGACGCGGTGCTGCGCCTGGTCGCCGAGCTCGATGGGTCGATCAGCTCCGAGCACGGCGTCGGCCGGGCCAAGGTCGCCTGGCTGTCGCTGTCCCGCAGTCCGACCGAGATCGCCGTGATGCGGGCGATCAAGGACGCCCTGGATCCCGGCGGGATCCTCAACCCCGGAGTGCTGTTGCCACCGGGCTGACGGGCTCGCTGCTGGCTGGGCAGTGGCCGGCGTGCGACGCGGACCCTCCACCGCAGCGACACGAGCGAGACCTCGCGCCTGAGCCGGGCCCTCGCGCCGTGAGGTGGAGGGCGCGCGTAGCAGGGGCAGGGCAGAGCACGAGCGGGACTGTGGCTACGCGGTGAAGACCGCCGATAGCGCGACGATTTCGTCGGTCGTCGAGCTCGGCACCAGATAGCCTTCCTGCTGGTCGATTTCGGCAAGGTGGGCCTGGATGTCCTCCGCGGTGGGTTGGGCCTGGTGGCCGGCGTACCACCCCTGGGCCAAGCCCCAGAAAACCCGGGCGTAGCGACCGCCGGCGGCCGAGTAAGCGCCGTGCGTGCTGGTGCACGCCTCGGAGGCGAGGTAGGTCACCATCGGCGTGACCAGCTCGGGCGCCAGGTAGTCGGCGAAGTCGCCGAGCAGCTCCTCGGTCATCCGGGTCTTGGCGACCGGCATGATGACGTTGGACAGGATGCCGGCCCGCCCCCCCTCCACCGCGATCGTGTGGGACAGGCCGACCAGCCCCATCTTCGCGGCCGAGTAGTTGCTCTGGCCGAAGTTGCCGAACGTGGCGTTGGAGGCGGTGAAGACGAAGCGACCGTAGCCGTTCTCCTTCATGACGGCGAAGGCCGGTTGGCTGACGTAGAACGCCGCCCTGAGGTGCACGTCGAGCACCGCGTCGAGGTCCTCCCAGGTGAGTTTGAGAAAGCTCTTGTCGCGTAGGAACCCGGCGTTGTTGATGACGATGTCGACCTTGCCGAAGGCCTCGACGGCGGTCCGCACGATGCTCGCACCCCCCTCGGGCGTGCTGACCGAGTCGAAGTTCGGGACCGCCTCGCCGCCCGCCGCGGTGATCTCCTCGACCACCTTCTGCGCCGCGGTGTGGTCGCCGCCCTTGCCGTCGGGGCTGCCGCCGAGGTCGTTGACCACGACGGCCGCCCCGCGGGCGGCGAGGTCGAGCGCGTAGGTGCGGCCGAGCCCGCCACCGGCGCCGGTGACGACGGCCACCCGGCCGTCGAAGCTGATGTCGGACACGGAGCACTCCTGGCGGGGGATCGGCGGCGACGGACTAGCCAATTGTCCCGGGCCGTGGTGAGCGATCGTTCACCGGGTCGGTCCTCCGGGGAAGTCCACCGACCCGGTACGCGAGAGGTCGTCGGCACCCGCGGCCGTGACGCCCGCGCGGGAGACGGCGTAGACCTGCGTGTCGTCGTGCAGTACGCGGTCGATCTGCGTCTGCGGGTCGAGCGCCAACCGGCCGACCAGCGACAGGGTCCCGGCCTCGCTGACCCGGATGCCGATGGCCTCATTGTCGGGGTTGACGCTCTTCGCGCTGCCCGCGTCATAGCTGGTCATCGGCAGCAGCGCGAGCCGGCGCTCCGGGTCATAGCCGAAGGCGCGACTGTCGTACAGGGCCGGGCTGTAGCCCTCGCCCAGTGACAGCCGGTCGGACTGGGTCGGACGGCTGCGGTCGGACAGGTCGAACAGCGACACCTGCAGTCCGATGACCCGGCCGTCGGCGTCGGCGTCCTGGCCGATGCCGAGCAGCCGGTCGTCACCGACCGGGTGCAGGTAGGTGGAGAAGCCGGGCACCTTCAGCTCGCCCTGCAGCCGCGGAGCAGTGGGGTCGCTGAGGTCCAGCACGTACAGCGGGTCGGTCTGGCGGAAGGTCACCACGGTCGCCAGGTCGCCGAAGTAGCGGACGGCGAAGATCCGCTCGCCGGGGCCGAGACCGTCGAGGCGACCGGTCTCGACCAGTCCGTCGGCCCGTTCCTGGAGCACCGTGACGCTGGACGAAGAGATGGGGCCACCCTCGTCCCAGGGGGGCGAGGTCGTTGTCGCGACGCGCAGGTGGCCGGCGTACGAGGACAGCGCCCAACGCCCGTAGACGTAGCCGGGCACCGACCCGGAGCCGGCGTAGCGGGTGGTCGTCGGGCTGGTGGTGTCGAAGGCGTGCAGCTCGGTGGTCACCCTGTCGGTGATCGGCGCGGTGATCGGCGCGTTGCTGGTCACCGGGCCGCCGAGCGGGCCGGTCGTCCCCCAGCGGCTGGTCGCGACGTAGAGCCGGTCGGCGGAGGCGTAGACCAGGTCGCCATCGGTGGTGACGGCGGTGCGGTCCTGTGGTTCCAGACCCTTGCCGAGGTCCAGCGTCGTGACCAGCAGGGTGCTGACGCCCTGGGGCGCCGAGGTGTGACGGACCGAGTCGCACTCGACGGCGGGGCCGCGCGACACCACCTGCCCACTGCCGTCGCGGCGGACCGCCGTCGGCAGCACCTGCTCCAGGGTCGCGGATCGGGCTGCGGCCCGGTTGGCCTCCAGCGCGGTCTTCTCCTGCGGTGGACCGTAGGGCTCGGCGGGGGACGTCGTGCTCGGCGCCGGGGTGGAGGCGGTGACCAGACGCACCGCACCTTCGGACAGCCGGGCCGACAGGTAGCGGGCGTCGAGTTCCAAGGACTCCAGCAGCTTCGGCGCGGTCGGGTCGGCGACGTCCACGAGCATCAGCCGGGTCGTGCTGGCGAGGTCGGTGGGCAAGCTGGACGAGGCGACCCCGCCGCTGGCGATGTTCATCCCACCGCCGCCGGGCAGCACCACCAGCACGCGGTCGTCCTGGACGAGCAGCTCCGCCCCGTACGCCGGAGTCTTCAGCGCGAGACTCGACAACAGGGTGGGCCGGGCGCCGGTGCGCACGATCTGCAGCGCATCCGCAGAGAAGGCGAACAGCAGCCCGCCCACGGTCTTGACGGAGTCGGGCTCGTCGACCCCGCGCTCCTGGATGTTCGTGCCGGTCGGCCCGGACCCGGCGACGGCGAGCGCGGAGGCAGCCTTGGGGCGCGCGGAGTCCTCCATGACGAAGCCCCCGGAGGCAACGCCACCCGCTCCGTACGGCGTGGCCGTCCGGACGAGTTCGGAGCGGTAGTAGGTCAGCAGCGCGTCGCAGCTCTGGTAGGGCACGAGAGTGTCGGCGAGGGCGGGAGGGGCGGCCCCTGGTAGCAGGGTGAGCCCGCCTGCGACCAGAGCGAGAGCGGCGACGGTGCCGGCCGTACGGGAGCGGCGAGACGACATGGGAACCTCCGGAGTGGATGCAGCTGGAGGTGTGACGCAGCCGGAGCCGCGATGGATCCCGCGAGTGCTGCGTACCTTCCTGCGGGACCGGCGGACGCAGCTGTCGCGGGGTGTCTTCATCGCGACCTTCGTCTACGCTCTCGCTCTCTCCTCGACGAGCCGCCCAGTACCGCGCCGGTGAGGGCCTTTGTCCAAGGTCGCGGCGCTTCGGTAGGCTCCGCACCGGTGACCGCGAGGTCCCGTGGAGGCGTCGCCTAGTCCGGTCTATGGCGCCGCACTGCTAATGCGGTTTGGGTCTCAAGCCCATCGGGAGTTCAAATCTCCCCGCCTCCGCCCTGTCGAGCGTCCACGGGCTCTACCTTGGTCGCGTGTGCCGAAGCATCAAGACCCTGCGCCCCCCGTACACCGTCGACGTCTCGCAGGCTGATGTCGAGGCGGCCGCGCTGCAGTACGTCCGCAAGATTGTCGGAATGCGACAACCGGCTGCGCACAACCGGGACGCCTTCGACGCGGCGGTCGCGGCCGTCTCCTTCGCGACCCGGGACCTCCTGCGCGATGTCGTCGTCCGCGGCGCGACCCGGGGGTGACGCGGGCTCAGAACAACAGGGCGACACCGACGACGAGGCCGAAGACGACGACGACCGCGCGCAGCCGGGCCGGGTCGAGGCGACGGGCAAGGCGGGCACCCAGATATCCGCCGAGCAGTGCGGCGGGTGCGAGCGCGGCGACGGTCGGCCAGTCGACCGGCCCGAACAGCACGTAGGCGACCAGTGCGACGGCATTGATGAGCAGCGACAGCGCGACCTTCAGCCCGTTCACCCGCTGCAGGTCGTCGGCGACGAAGAGCCCGAGACAGGCCAACAGCACGACGCCGAGCCCCCCGCCGAAGTACGCGCCATACCCGGCCGACAGCAGGATGGTCAGGTGCAGCAGCGGTGAACGTACGCCGCTGCCGCCGCCGCACCATCGGCGTACGCGGGCCGTCACCCGGCCCTGCACGGCGAGCAGCAGGGATCCGAAGATGACGAGGAAGGGCGCCACGCGCGCGAACGCCTCCGCTGGACTCGCGAGCAGCAGCAGGCAGCCCACGGCGGCGCCGACGACCGCGGCGGGGGTGAGAGCGAGCAGCCGTCGCCGCTGCCGGGACAACTCGCGCCGGTAGCCCCACGTCGTCCCGACGTAGCCGGGCCAGACCGCGACGCTGTTCGTGACGTTGGCCGTCAGCGGGGGCAGGCCCAGTGCCAGCAGGGCGGGGTAACTGACGAGCGACCCGCCGCCGGCAACGGCGTTGATGCTGCCGGCGGCCAGTCCGACGGGCAGGAGCAGCAGCACGTCGAGCGCGCTCACCGCCGTACGTCTCGCATCCGGCGCAGCCTGCCAGAGGGACGGCGCGTGGCCGCTCGGTCCACGCTTTCGGCTGTGGGGCCGGGCGCCCACTCGCCCGGTATGCTCTCGCGGGTCGCCTTCGGGCGACGCGCGCTCGTAGCTCAACGGATAGAGCACTTGACTACGGATCAAGAGGTTGGGGGTTCGAATCCCTCCGAGCGCACAGTAAAAGCGCAGGTCAGAGGGGTCGTCCCGGTTCGGGCGGCTCCTCTTTCGTCTCTCGTACAGCCACAGATACAGCCACGGCGATGATCAAGCGGATCCGGCAGGTGTCCCGCGCGGTTCGCTGCGTCGTCACAGGTGTCGATGCATGTCGGCGGCGATCGCTGGTGCACCCGCGGCCGTGAGCGACGCGAGCGACCTGCAGCGCCACCAGCGCAGGGTGGGCGGCTTGCCGGGGTAGCAGAGGCTCGAGCGCGACGATCTGGACAGTTGACCGCCGGCGCGAGGTCGAGCTGGCCGACCAGCAATTGGTCCGCCCGATCGCCCCGAGGCCCAAGAACGCCAGCGCGTCGGACGGGAGTCCCGCACGTTGTGGGTCGGAGGCAGTCGCCGCCGCCGCGCATGGCGACCGATACGACGGGCGGGTCGTCGGGGGCCGGCACGTCAATGTGATTCAGGTGTGCACGAGCGTTGGGCGGACCGGGGGAGCGTCAGCAACGAGACGGACTATGGTTTGCCATCGCTGGCGATGCACTTCGCTGCTTCCTCGATTGCTGGGGTAGCGGCGACTTGGTCGCCGGCTCTGATCGCGGCCCCGGCGAGCTTGATGACGTGGGCGTCGCCGTGCTCGACGGCCAGCCGCTGCAGGTCGGCTGGGTGTCGTTGCGGTGAGTCCGGCTGCCTGGGCGGCTCGACAGGCACCGGCAGGCGGTAGGCCGCGATGATGGTGGCAGCTGCGCCCCAGGCGGCCTGAGCGCTGCTGGCGTGCTCTGCCTTGTCCAGTGACGGCATCGCCAACGCGATGGCGGCGGGGGCGGTGACGGAGTGGACGAGCATGACCGCGTCGCCGCGCGCGTGCAGAGGGAACCTTCGCAGCGCCTCCACCGCGACCTGCGCGACGAAGCGCGCAGGATCAGCCTCACGTTCCACCGAGTGCAGCGCCGGCGGCCAGGCCGTGGTGCCGGCGAGCTGAGTGAGCCTGGGTCGGATGCCGGCATCCGGATCTATGGGCAGGAACGGCAGGGCGTCCATCGCGGCACCGATCGGCAGGACCTGCCGGCCGGATCCCGACACCTGGCGCGCCCGGCCCGGCACCGGTTGCCAGCGCGAGGCCCAGTACGCCAGTGCATGCGCCAGCTCCCCCCTACGCACATGGTTGTCCACTTCGCGCAGGGCCCGGACGGCATGTCCGGTCCTGATGACTCCATGCGTGGCGTTGGCGATGACGCCGGGCAGCAGACGCGGCCACCATGTCGCGAGCACCTCCTGCCAGGGCCGCTCGGCGACCTCGCGCCTCATCAGCGCCAGCCACTCCGGGGGGCGTCTCTGGTCACCCAGCGCCTGGCGCCAATCCGTCGCGGCCAGAGGCCGAGCTGTGGGCGGCAAGTCCTCCAAGCGATCGACGTAGCCGTCCAGCCAGCGGTGCACCGTCCCCTCGCCGCCAAGTCGCACCAGCGCGTCGGCCACCATCGGCCCGTGGTTGCTCAGCCAGCCCCGGTACTCCGGACCGGTCTGGTGCATCCGTTCGTACGCCTCGTCCAGCACTCCGTCGCGCATCGCCCCAGTTCACAACCTCACGTACGCTTGAGGTCAAGAGCGAGGGACGGCGGTCGGCTTGGAGACGGTGCCTGACATCCCCGAGCGGACCCCCGTCGTCGGGTCGTCCCGCATCGTCGCCGAGTGCTACCTGCCCGACTCCGAGACGATCCTCGTCCGGTTCCCGAAGGGCATCGAGTGGCAGTACCGCGCCTGCCCCATGGCCACCTGGCTGGCATTCACGGCGCCCGGACAGTCCGCGGGTCTTTCATCAGGGACGAGCTCGACCACAAGCCCAACAGCCGCTGGACCGGCTGACCGAGCAGGGTGAGCCGGCTGCAGGGACAGGCGCGGACCGGCGCTGGACCGCGAGCCTGGTGTTGCACCATCTGTCCAGAGGGGAGCCGGTCTGCCCGTCATCGAGCACCGCGCAGTGCCGCGGGAGGATGAGAGTCGGGCGGACTCCCGCCGCTTCCAACCCCGAACCGCCGGTGGCGCCGCTGACCCCGTGCGGGGCCGCACTTCAGGTGCCGGGGTGCGGCGCGCGGCGATCACGCACGATCTCGGCGATCCCTACCGCAGCCTCAGCCATGTCCTCGTGCTCCCACACCCGTACCGGAAACCACCCCTGATCGAGTAGCACTTGGTCCGTGTCGCGATCACGTTCGCGGTTGCGCTCGAGCTTTTGGCGCCACCAGTCCGCGTTCGCCTTCGGCGCGGTGGCGTGCTGGGGGCACACGTGCCAGAAGCAACCGTCGACGAATACCGCGACCTTCGCTGGCCCGAAGGCGATGTCGGCTCGCCGGCGCATGCCCGGGATGACGGGCCGCTCGACGCGATAGCGCAAGCCCGCCGCATGCAGCGCCCGGCGCAGCTCCAGCTCCGGGCGCGTGTCCCGCCGCTGCTGCTGCTGCATCCGTCGGCGGACGAGGTCCGACGAGGGGGTCGGGCCGGGCATCAGACCTGCGCGAAGGTGGTCTCGTACTCGTTGGCCATCCGCACGATCATGCTGCCGTAGTGGAAGGAGTCGCCGGGCTGCGGTGCCGGTGGGCGGTCGACGATGGTGACCGGCCCGCCGTCGTTGCGCAGGTCCAGCACGGTGACGCCGATGCCGTCGAAGCCGATCTCCGACGAGGCCGACCGGCGCGGGATCTCCGCGACCTTCTTCAGCACACGTTCGGTGTCCGCGGGCTGCCTGTGGTCGGTGACGTCGGCCGGCGTGTCCCCGAGGAGCCGGTTGTTCACGACCGGGGACAGAAACTGGTCGGCGGCGTTGACCTGCACGTAGCCGATGGCGAGTGCCTGCCGGGAAGCCCCGTGCACGCACAGGTGGGAGGAGTTCAGTTCGTCGTAGAGCCGGGGCAGCGACTTCACGTGGGCGGTCATGCAGGCCTTCGCTTCGAGGGCCACCAGCACCGCGCCGACGGTGCTGACCGGGAAGACCGGCAGCGCGGCGAGCACGCCTTGTTCGAGGGGCTCCAGGACGATGCCGTACTGCTCGGCGAGCCCGGCGAAGGTCTTCGCCTTGGCCGGAACTGCACCGGTGGGGCGCGCGATCACCAGGTCGAGGTCCTTCTTTCGGCCGGTCGCGAAGTCGGTCATCGTGTGGTTGACACCGAGCACGACCTTGCCGTTGTCCACGTGCCGCCGCAGCAGGCTCGACGTCGCGAGCAGGTCCAGTGCCACGCCCCAACTGCCAACCTTGCTGTGCCGGTCGGACCGGGAGTGGTACTGCCAGTGGTTGCCGTACTTGTCGGCGGGGCCGGGTTCCTGGAGGAAGCGCGCGAGGATGCCGGGCCCGTACATCTTGCCAACCTACGGCCTGTCGAGGCTCGGCTGGCGCCGTCAGATCGCTAGGGGCGTCATCTGCGGTCCCATGACGTCGGCGTGCTCGGCCATGTCGGTCCGGAAGCCGGGGTGCCGCCCCAGGTTGCCCTGCTCTAGCCTGCGGATGAAGCCCAAGACACCGCGGTGGCTCAGGGCCGGCGCCTGGCCGGCGTCGACAACGTCCAGGAGGTGCCGGTAGGGCGCGTGAGAGGGGTACTCCGAGATCGACACGCTCCACACCTTGCCGTCCTGCCCCCACGCGGCAGCGGGCCAGGAGGCAGGCCCGTCCCACTCTCGGCTCTCGATGTCGATCTCGCCGGGCGCCGCCAGCCGGCCGGCGACCCACGCCGCAACGTCGACCGTAACGGCGTTGCCGACGAGCTTCCACCGCGGGCCGCGGGCCTTGCCCTGCTCGGCTATCGCCGTCCACTCCCGCGGGAAGCCCTGCATGGCTTCGACGTCGCTGATGCGCGGGGTGACGACCTTCCGCCCGGGGGAAGCGTCCGGCAGCCAGATCGCCGGAGGGGACGGGATGCCGATCGTCGAGCCGCCCTTCAGGGTGGGTACGGCGTCGCGCGCCCACCCGAGCCCGCCCCGGCCCTCGGTCCAGTAGAAGCCGAAGGCGTTCTCGGTGTAGTCCTCGTCGGGTCGAGGACCCGCGTCGTCGCTGAAGAGCACTTCACGGGGGTCGTGCAGAGTGGACGCGACGAGCAGCACCCGCCGGCGACGCTGAGGTGATCCGGTGAATCGGGAGTCCACCGTCCGGTAGGCCCACCGGTAGCCGAGCTGCTCCAGCTCCCGGACGAGGTAGCGCATGGCCTGCCCGCGGTCCAGCGCCAGCATGTTCGGGACATTCTCGATCAGCAGCCACGGCAGCCGGTCGCCCTTGCCGGCGGCGAGGCGCAGAGCCTCGAAGACGTGGGAGACCAAGCTCGAGGCGTCCCCGGTGATGCCCGCTGTCCGCCCGGCCTGCGACAGGTCGGTGCACGGAAAGCCTGCAGCGAGGACGTCCAGATCGCTCGGTAGATCGCGCAGCTCCCGCACGTCCGGGTGGATCGGGATGCCGTCGAAGCGAGCCGCGAGGACCTTGCGCGCAGGCTGCCACCACTCGCAGAGCAGCTCCGTCTCGACGGCGTCGCCGAGCGCACGCTGGAAGCCCAGCTCGATCCCGCCGATCCCGGCGAAGAGCCCAGCGATCTTCATCGTGCTCGGCACTTCGCCTCCGTCGTAGCTGTTCTGCGGTCAGAGCGAAACTAGCCGTGGCGGCCGACAAACTCGAGTACCTGGAGCGGGGTGTTCGGTTGTCCCCAAGCCAGCTCTCGGGCCTTGACA
>JBBSUR010000088.1:0-10098 GCA_038234255.1 Mycobacteriales bacterium
CCGAGCCGGTCATCGCGTTGAGGACGGTGTCGCAGGGCCACGTCGCCAGTTCGGTCGCGGCGTCGGGACCAGCGAGGATCTTGGGTACGGCGTACTCGCCGGCGCTGAAGCCGCGCGCCTGTGCGGCGGCGTAGAAGGCCAGTTGCAGGTCCTGGGCGGCGGTGGCCCGGGCGACCGCGACGACCTCGACCCCGAGCTCGAGCGCCTGCCCGGCCAGCAGGTCGACCCGGTCGCCGCCCGCTGCCAGCCCGACGACGCGGAAGCGGTCGGGGTTGCGGCGTACGACGTCGAGCGCCTGCGTGCCGACCGAGCCGGTCGCGCCGAGCAGCACGATCTCGCGGGCAGGTCGGTGCATGACCACCAGTGTCCCAGGTCCGCGGCTGGGCGTCCGCTCGCCCGGTCAGGTGGCTCTGTGTAATGGACAGTGCGCAGATTGACTACAGGGAGTTATCACACCTGTCGATCAGGACCGCATGGAAGCCCCCCGCACCTCGCTCGTCGGCCGCTCCGGCTGGACCGTCGTCGGGAGCCTCGGCGCTCTGCTGGCGGCGCTCGTGTTCGGTCAGCTCCCACTCGCGACCGCGGGTGCCGAGACGCCGCGCCCGGTCGTCGCGGCACCCGCTTCCCTGCCGGACGACCTTGCTGTCGGCGAGATGTCCGGTACCCGTCCGGTCGGCTGGCCGGCCGTGCGGCGTGCGCCTGCCCCCCCGGTTCAGCTCCCCGCACCGCCGGTCGCCGCACCGGTAGCCGCTCCCCCGGCTCCCCTCCGTCCGGCCGTTCCCGCGCCGGCCGCTCCGGCTCCCGCGCCGGCCGCTCCCGCCCCGGCACCGCCCGCGGCCGCGCCGGCCGCCGTCACGCCGCCCGCACCCGTCGCGCCCTCGCTGTGCTCCGGCGCCGGGTGGGAGCAGCGGCGCGGTGAGGCGGCGCTGACCTCGCTGCGGGCCGGCGCCGCGCGTACCGGCTTCTCGGTGGGCTTCTCCGCCGCCCGCAGCGGCTACCTGGGAATGACGCTGCTGGAGGAGAACCGGATCGAGATGTACGTGCGGTCCTGCGACAAGCAGTCGACCGAGCTGCTGCGCCACGTCATGGCGCACGAGCTCGGGCACGCGTGGGACACCACGCAGATGAGCGACGTTGCCCGGACGGCCTACCAGGTGGCCCGCGGCATCCCGGTGACCACCCCCTGGTACGGCTGCTCGGGCTGCACCGACTTCGCCACGCCGGCCGGGGACTTCGCCGAGGCCTACGCCCAGTGGGCCCGCGGCGCCACGACGAACAACAGCAAGCTCGCCGGGGACGTCGGCGGCGCGCAGCTGTCCGCCCTGGCGCGGCAGTTCTTCGGCGCCTGACCCGCGTCGGTCGACAGGGGCGAATCGCCTCAGCCTCACCCCGCCGGTAGTACCCGCATCCAGCAGACCACTCCGATGTCGTCCACCGTGATGGGGGTCAGGACGGGCGGTGGCGGCACCGGCGTCAGCCCGAACTCCTTGACGACCGCGATCACGGCCTCTGCCGCCTGGTCCCGGCTTTGTCGGCGCTCCGTCACACTGCGTTGTAGTTCGGTCAGCGCTGACCGGACCGCGGCATCGCGCGGCACGGCCAACAGCTCGTCGGCGTCGTCGGCACCGGCCGGCAATGCGACCGCAGGGTCCCGAAGCAACGACAGCGCCCAGCGCTGTGATGCCGGTAACCGGCCGTCCTGCGCAGCCGGGTCACTGCGCAGATTGTGTTCGACGACGATATCGGCCACCGCACTGCGCCAGGCGGGCTCCAGATCGTCCGGAAGCTCGACCCCCGCCGACTGGCCAGGGCTGATGACGCGGAGCATGGGGAGCTCCTCCCGATCCACCGCGCCCTCGCCATCGTCGCGCACGAACCGCCAGTAGCGCTGCACCGGGGCAGAGCGCGTGCGGCAGGCGAAGAACGTGCCAGGGGCTCCCCGTGAAGGGACACCTCGTCCCTGCTGGAAGGCTGCTCCGATGCCCCAGGGAAGCGACCGCAACCGGGCGACTTCGCCCTCGGCGGCGGCCCGTAGCAGAAGCGCGCGGAGCTGTTCCCCGGCGAAGTTGCCTGCTGCCCCATCGGCTTCGTCGACCAGCGCAGGGTCACCTCGATCGAGCCGTTCCGCGAGATCCTCGAGCTCCTCATAGTAGTTACGTGCTTGGCTCTCGACCTCCTCCAGGACTGCCGACTCCATTCCGAACACGCCCGCGGCGGCGATCTTCGCTTGCAGACGGGCTTCCAGCCGAAGCAGGTCTTCCAGCTCTCCTCGCTCCGGAAGCATCGTGGTCAGGGCGACCGTGAGGTGCGGCGACAGCAAGCGGATGACCCGGCCGTTGCGCTGGACCACGCGCTGCGGGTTCCAGGGCATGTCGTACGACACGACCGCCCCGGCTTGCTGCAGGTTCTGACCTTCCGAGACGACGTCGGTCGACAGCAGCAGGTCCACCTCTCCGTCCGGCGGGACATAGCCAGGCTCGACCACCGTGTCCGGGCAGAAGCGCGCCAGCATCCCGGTCCGCTCGTCGGGCGTCGTCTGACCGCCGACGACGACCACGCGTCCGCGGTCGTCATCGAGCACGTGATCGAGATGAGCATCGAGGTAGGCAATCGTGTCGCCGTACGACGCGAAGACCGCCACCTTGCCGGGGGTGTCGCGCAAGGTCGCCGCCAGCACGGCGAGCTTGGGGTCTGACTCTGCGGACAGCAGCGCCAGCGCGGCTTCGACGCTGCGCAACAGCTCGCGGTCGGCCGCGACGTGCTCCCGGTAGAGCGGCTCGAACTCGTGGACACTTCTGGAGTGCTCGTCCGAGCCCACCTCCGCCAACCACGCACCCGCGTCAGACCCCTCTGCCTCCCGAGCGGCAACGGACCGCAGCGCCTCCAGGCTTGGCACGGTGCCCGCGTCCCAGGCCTCGAGGAAGGCAGTGTGCACGGTCATCATGCGCCGCACGGTCGCCAGACAGGCCGCCCAGCAGGATTCGAAACGCTTGAGGACAGCTGACTGCAGCAGCCCCGCAAGGACTCGCTCCCGCGCCTCCTCGGGGGTGCCGACCTCGTAGGCACTGGGCCGGTACCGCGCCATGGTCAGCGCACCGATGGCGCCGGCGACCTGAGCGACAAGCCCGCCGGCGGCGTCGATCTCGTAGCGCCGGACCCGCAGCTCCGGCACGGGGAACCGGACCGGTGTGCCGTCCGGGAAGGTGGCGCCCGGATAGTTCGCCACGAGGAAGCTCCGGTCACGCCGGACACTGACCGCGTCGGCGAGCGGAAACAACCGGTCCGGGTTCAGGGCTTCCACGTCGCGCTCACTGGCACCGGCCGACAGGAACAGGCCGCGCACCGAGTCGATGCCTTCCGCAGCGAACGCCCGGTCGTGCCGGGCAAACAGCATGACGAGGTTGAACAGGTCCCACAGTCCGTTGTTGATGGGGGTGGCGGACAGCAGGACGACGTCTTTTCGCTCGCCGCCGAGCAGCCGCGTCATCGCGCGGTACCAGGTGTTGTCCGCGTTGCGCAGCGCGTGCGCCTCGTCGACGAGGATGAGCCGGTAGCTGTCCATGCCGACCAGCAGATGACGAGCGCTCGGCCGGTCCCGGTCGGCGAGCTGCTCGTCGGAGGCAAGCTGCTGATAGCTGACCACCTGTGCGGGCAACCGGTGGAGGGCGATCTGGCGTTCCCACATCGCCCGCAGCTGGGCGGGGGCGACGACCAGGGCATGCACACCACGCTCGATGGCGTAGTCCTCGAGCAGAGCAAGACCGACGGTGGTCTTGCCGGTGCCGACCCCGTCGGCGTAGACCACGCCGTGATGCCGGGCCAGGATCTGACGCGCCCGGGCGAACCCGGCGCGTTGGAACTCTGCCATCTCCAGCCGGCTCTGCGCGGGCTGCTCGACCTGGTCGAACAACTCCTCACCGTAGAGCTCGAGCAGTGCACGCAGATAGACGTCCTCCGGCGTGACCGCCGGCAGGGCCGGGAACAGCAATGCACGGAGGTCGGCCTTGTACGGGGTCGCGTCCTCCCACAGCCGGTCGAACCAGGCTACGGCCAACCCGGCGACGACGGGGTTGTAGTCCACCAATCCGAGTTCGCGGTTGCTCCACATGCCCGGCCCGGTGAGGTTGGCCGAGGAGACCAGGGCCGCGCGGGCGTCCGCCACATCGCCTAGCAGGTAGGCCTTTCCGTGCAGGAATTGGGCAGTGTAACGACGCACCTGCACGTCGTCGCGCATCAGGAAGGCGTCGACCTGCGCCAGGGCAGCGGCCGCCCGGCTCGGTGGGAAGCGGGAGAAGTCTCGTTCTTCCCGCAGCAGCTCGAGCTGCTCACTGAAACGGGTGACCGGGAGCTCGCCGTCCAAGCCGGGGCGCGGCGCCGCGCCGAGCAGCAGACGCACACCTCGGCCGGTCTGGACTGCGTCCGCGAGGACCTCCAGACCAGCCAGGTTGACGTAGCCGGTGGCGACGGCGAGTTGATGGTGGGCCGGGGTGTCGGAGAGCAGGTAGCGCACGGCCGTGCCGTGCGGCACGTCGTCGTTGTCGACCAGGTGCGGTCGGCCGATCAGCGGCACAGCCGCTCCAGCTCGGCGCAGACAAGCTCTCGGTGGGAGAGCGGTACGGCGTCGACGGTGAAGTCGGCGAACAGGACGTCCAGGTGCTCGGGGCGCAGCCCGTAGGCCTGCGCGACGAGCGCGTCGATGCGGGCTCGGGCCGACTGTCGCTCCTCGTCTGTCATCGGGCCGACCGGCACGCCGCAGGCTGCGGCCACCGTGGCGAAGCGCTCGTCCGGGCAGGAGAGCCGGCCACCGAGCGCGACCAGCTCTGCGAAGACGGCGCCATCCAGGGCAGGGACAGCCAGTAGTTCGAGGATGAAGAAGTTCAGGTTGATCTCGACGAAACGCCGGGCCTGCCAGTCGAAGGGTAACGAGTTCATCATCGCGCAGCAGACGACCCGTTCCCGATGCCCGCCCTGAACGAAGGCGAGATAGGGCGCCTTGTTCGTCAGGAACGTCTCGGCCGGCACGAGGCTGGCGATGACCGTCCGGGAGTTCGTGCGATTGGTGACGTCCCTGAAGGCGAGCCGGACCTGGCCGATCTCCGCCGCCACAGCGGCGCGGCGTTCGGCGACCGCCACGTCGGGGGCGAGCACCGAGTCGCCTCCTGGCCGGGGCTTGCGCGCCTTTCTCATCGCCACCTCGGTCGGCGGGACGTGCCGGGCCTGGCTGCCGTGCGGGTCGAACTGGTCGAAGGACTCGCCCTTCCAGAGTGGCCAGCCGGCCGTCTGCCCATCCCACAGGCGCCTGTCGTTCGTCTCGTGGAACTCGGCGACCGGCAGGCACTGCCACCGGCCGCCGCCCAGCCCGAAGGGCGTGCTCCGCCGGATGTGGGCCAGCACGTCCGCCGCCGGCTGCGACGGCAGCAAGGGCACCTCGTTGCCCGACCCGAGCGCTGACCGCGGTGTCGAGATGCCAGGTGCGGTGGTCTGCCGCTGAAAGGCCGCCGCCGAGGAGGCCACCCCCGCCACCTCCGCCCGATGCCCCTCGGGGGCTGCGGCGTTGGCCGCTGCCAGCAGCGCCACCGTGTACTGAGGATGCGTGTCGAACATCCACCGCTTCCGATTCAGCAGGAAGTCGAGCCGCTCCACCCGGCACTCGTCGAAAAGCCACTGCCGGAAGCCGCGCGAACCCGCAGTCAGGAAGGTGCTGCGGGGGAGCACCACCCCGAGACGACCACCGGGGGTGAGGAGCAACCGGTAGCGCTGGCAGAAGAACTTGTAGAGGTCAGGGTCACCGACCGAGCCCAGGTAGCCGCCGGCCGGCCCGAGGAAGGCGCGCTGCCGCTGCGTCCGGACCTGCTCGGCGATGAACTGCTCGGCCAGCTCGGGCCGATCAGCCTTGAACCGCGTCAGGGCTGCGTCGCGGACCACCGCCTCCAGCCCGCGCAGGCGCGGTGAATGGCGGGCGTAGAAGGCCAGCTCCTCGACGGTGACCTCCTCCCACGGCGGGTTGCCGACCACGGCGTCGAACCCCCGTCGCTCGCCGGCAAAGACCTCCGGGAACGCCAGCGGCCAGTGCAGGGGCGGCGAGGCGGCGGTGACCTGCGCCACTGCGGCCAGCGCAGGGAAGGTTCCGTCCAGCACACTGACGGGATCGGTCTGTATTGCCGCCCGGCCCGCTGGCACGCCGAGCGGCCCGACCGTCCACGCGTCGTAGAGCCGCCGCACCGAAGCGGTGCGCGTGGTAAGTCGCTCAGCGGCCTCACGGCTCTCGGCCACCTCTGCCGGCGTCCGGTCGGTGAGACCGGCCAGCTCGGCGGCGGAATCGGCTGCGTGGCTGATCGCTGCCTCGACCTGCTCGTCCCAGAACGATGACTGTCCGGAGGCGCCGTTCCCGGCGATGACGGCCGGATCGGCGACCCCGATGAGCGAGTCGCCCACCTGGATGTTGTGGCCCAAGTAAGCCAGTGACAGTCCTGGCACGAACGCCGCGAGCCAGAGCGAGAGCCGCGCCACCTCCGCGCCCATCCGGGAGACATCCACTCCGAAGACGCAGCGCTTGAGAACGAGCCGGTGCAACAGGTCGGCGTGCTCGACCCGGCTGCCGAAACCGGTGCCAGCCGCGGCACGCAGCGCTTCCAGCTCGTCGCGGACCGCCGGCAGCGGCGTCTCGCCGAGGAAGCGGTCGATCCGCTCGGCGATGCGGTGCAGGCTCGCCACCAGGAAGTGCGCTGATCCGCAGGCAGGGTCGAGCACGCGGAAGCGGAAGAGCTGGGCGGCGGCGGCGGCGGGATCGGTGAAGGCCGTCGCCCTGACCCGGTCGAGATGCTCGTCAAGACCGGGGAGCACGGCACCGGCGACCAGGTGCTCGACGAGCAAGGCCGGTGTGTAGTACACGCCCCCTGCCTTGCGACCTCCCGTGTTGGTCTGCCAGAACAGCTCCCCCGAGCGGACGACGACGTCCTGGGGGCGGCGGGCCGGCTCGAAGCGGTCCTCGTTGGCCGTCCCGGTGCGATAGAGCCCGAGCTCGGCGTCGGCCAGGGAAAGGCGTAAAGAGAGCAGACCTTCGTACAGGTGACCGAGGTGCCCGATCTCCAACGACGAGTAGTCGACCCCGACGCCGGTGTCGGGATCGCGTCCCAGCGCCGCGAGGACCCGCCCGAAGACGGCGTTGGGAACGGTGGCGTCTTCGAGCGTCCGGGCTCCGGGTAAGACATCCGCGGCGAACAGGTCGCCGTTGTAGGCCGGCACGTGCATGCCACGGTCGCCCGTACGCAGGGCGCGTACGAGCACGGCGAAGCGGTCCCAGAGCGAGGTCGACGCGGGGTCGAGGTCGTCATACGCGGTAGATGCCTCGGCTGCCAGGCTCGTAGCCGCGTTCGCGGCGTAGCCGGCATGGTCGAGCGGGAGATAGCCCGCGCTCTCGGCGTAGAGGACGAACAGAGCCCGGAAGACCCATGCGAGGCAGGCCTGCTCGACCTCGATGCGGACGGCGGGATCGGCGAGGTCACGCCCTTGACCCTGCGCCCAGGAGCCCAGGCCGGAGGCCAACTCCGGCAGGACGCGCTCACGCAGCTCCACATCCAGCCGGTCGCGCAGCTGCGCCCCGAACCGCCTGGCGTCCTCGATCAGCCGCTGGAAGTGACCGTCGGGGCGCAGGCTCGCGGGTGCGAGCAGGCCGATCAGGGGCCGCTCTGCTTCACGGAGCGCGGTGACGTCGAGCTCCAGGTAGGAGGTCGTCGTCGCCGCCGCACCGGGGTCTTTGACCATGCGGAACAGCCGCAGTCGTCCACCGTGGGCGAGCAGTCCGTACGCCACCCCCTCTTCGGCGCAGTCCAGCGCCAAGACGCCCTCGGGGGGTCTCCCGTCGCGATCGAGCCGTGAGAACGCAGCGGCCTCGGCCAACGGGTGCACGACGAGCGTGGGCACACCCTCGGACCGGGCCAACCAGCCGCGGTGCGGACGCCTCTCCAGCGTGTATCCCAGCTCGGTCAACACGGCCCGCCACTCCGCGCCCTGCACGGGGGCCGCGCTCGCTGTGAGCCAGGACCAGTCGGGCGACGGTGGCAGTCGCTGCGTCAGCAGATGCCGGGTGAGCAGGTCCTTGACGACCAGGCCGGGTACGCCCGTCTCGTCCAGCCTCGCGAGCTCCTCGGCGAGCTCGCGGGTGGCCGACAGCCGTGGCATGCCCACCAACCGCGACAAGATCGCCGCGAGGGCTTCGGCCGGGATCTCGCGAACCGCCGCCCTGTCATCGACCGGTCCCAGTGCCCGCACCAGTCCTTGTCCGGTCAGGGAGTCCGCAACGAGCAGAAGCGGGGTCGCCCGCCCCTTCTGACGAGCCCGGTAGGTCCGGCGAAGCGCCGCATCGGGACCAGCTGCCGCCAGCGCAATCTCCACTGGGAGCGCCGTGCTGAACGCCAAAACGCCGTCCCCTGCGCTGGGCGCCCGGCTTCCGAGCCCGTCAAGCACCTCAGTCGCGTTCACCGGCACCACCAGCAGGAGAGCACGGTCGAACCCTAGTCGTGGCCGGGTCGCCCGCAGCGCAGGCCGCACCGAGTATCTGGGCATTCCTGGAGCGTTGCCTGTTCCGGCTGGTCAAGGTGCCGCGGCCGCCCTGTTGTGGACACGCCGGCACTGTGGACGGCCGGTTGACCGCCGGCTCAGGCCTGGGCGGCGCTGAGCTGGCCGCACGCCCCAGCGATCTCCCGCCCGCGGGTGTCCCGGACCGTGGCGTTGACCCCCGCCGCCCGCAGCCGGCGGACGAACTCCTGCTCCACCGGCTTGGGACTCGCGTCCCACTCCGAGCCGGGAGTCGGGTTCAGCGGGATCAGGTTGACGTGGACGAGCTTGCCCTGGAGCCGCTTGGCGAGCAGGTCCGCCCGCCACGACTGGTCGTTGACGCCGCCGATCAGGGCGTACTCGATCGACAGCCGCCGGCCGGTCCGGGCGGTGTAGGCCAGCGCCGCTTCGAGCACCTCGCGCACCGGCCAGCGGGTGTTGACCGGGACAAGGGTGTTGCGCAGCTCGTCGTCCGGCGCATGCAGCGACAGCGCGAGGGTGACCTGCAGGTTCTCCTCGGTGAGCTTGCGGATCGCCGGGACCAGCCCGACGGTGGACACGACGACGCTGCGCTGGCCGATACCCACGCCGTGCGGTGGCGCCTCGACGATCCGCCGGACCGCGCCGAGGACCCTGGCGTAGTTGGCGAGCGGCTCGCCCATGCCCATGAAGACCACGTTGCTGACCCGCCCGCCGCGGGCCGCCTCGGTCCGCGAGGCCGCCACCACCTGCTCGACGATCTCGGCGGCCGACAGGTTGCGGGTCAGCCCCGCCTGCCCGGTTGCGCAGAACGGGCAGGCCATCCCGCAGCCGGCCTGGCTGCTCACGCACACGGTGGTCCGCTCGGGGTAGCGCATCAGCACCGACTCGACCAGCGTGCCGTCGTGGGCGCGCCACAGCGACTTGACGGTCTGGTCGTCGTCGCAGGAGATCTCCCGCACCAGGGTCAGCAGCGGCGGCAGCAGGTCGGCGCTGAGCCGCTCCCGCAGGGCAGCCGGCAGGTCGGTCATCTGCTCCGCGCGGTGCCCGGCGAAGTAGTGCCGGGACAGCTGTTCGGCCCGGAACGGCTTCTCGCCGAGCGCCTGGACCGCCGCGCGCCGCCCGGCGACGTCGAGGTCGGCCAGGTGGCGCGGCGGCAGCCCGCGTACGGGCGCGTCGAACACGAGCGGGAGGGAGGTCACAGTGCCTCCAGGATACGGCGCCCTCAACCCTTCCCGGTGCCCCCGGCCGAGCGTCGGCCGGCGCTTCCCCGGCCGAGCGTCGCCGGATGGCGGTGCCCACCGGCGTTGCGGGCGCCATCTGCGGAAGATCAGCGGGGTGGGCCGGCCGGCCAGCGCGCTTCCCCGGCCGAGCGTCGCCGGATGGCGGTGCCCACCGGCGTGGCGGGCGCCATCTGCGGAAGATCAGCGGGGTGAGCGATTCTCTAGCTCACCGGCAGCAGGGCGGTCAGCAGCAGATAGGCGACCGGAGCTGCGGGCAGCATCGAGTCCAACCGGTCCATGATCCCGCCGTGGCCGGGCAGTAGTTTTCCCATGTCCTTGA
>JBBSUR010000089.1:0-9972 GCA_038234255.1 Mycobacteriales bacterium
ACAGGCACGTCGCTGCCCTCCTCGTGCACGTCGCCGCCGCCGCCGGGCGGCATCAGGCTGATGTTGCGCAACTCCAACGAGCCGACGGAGGTGTTGGTCGCATTGCCCAGTCGGCGCTCCAGGTAGGTCTGCGGAGCCCGCCCCGCCCCACACCCAGCCACCCCCACAGCGAGCAGCGCGGTCACCAGGACGACGGTCGATCGACGCCGCGGGGCAGTCACGGAGCATCTCCTCTAGTGAGCAGCGGTAGGTCAGCGGCGATGTCGGACGGCCGGGTCCCTGCGAAGTAGACGACCGGCAGTCGATCGTCGACATCGAAGGCGAAGATCGTGTTGGCGTGCGCCACACCGTATCCAAGCGGGCCCAGATGCGTGTGCGGAGCAGACCCGGGCAGCTCGACGTGCTGGCCGGGCTGGCCGGGCAGGGTCGCCACCTGCTCGCCTTTGGCGGCCGGGGGCAGACCCATCGACTCCTGGGCGGCGTTGATCTCGGCTTGACTGCCCACCAGCCCGACGAACTCGGTCGAGAACATGTCCAGCCATCGGCGCAGCAGGGCGGCGTCGTCGCGCTCGGGATCGGTGGTCACGAAGACCACCAGCGTCTGCGCCCGCAGTTCCGGCGTCGTCTGCCGCAGCGCCGCAGCGATGTCGGCCATGGCCGTGGGGCATTCGTCGGGACAGGACGTGTAGCCGAAGTACAGCAGCGTCGGACGTCCGCGGGTCTGTGCCGCGAAGTCGTAGGTCTTGCCGGTGGTGTCCTGGAGCACGAAGGACGGCCGTGTCGCCGCCGGCTGCGGCTCCGGGCCGTGATAGGCGGCTTTGGCAGACCGCGCGCTCGGGCCGGCCGGCTGCACCCCGGAGCAGCCGGCCAGCCCAGTTCCCACCAGCAGGGCACCCACGAGCAACGGCGCCGCGCGGCGCAGGAGGGACATGTCTGCAGCCTCTCAGCCGCGGACGAGAACGGCACCGCGGGCGACCAGCAGCACCACGCCGATGCCGGCGACGACGAGGCAGGCGCGGAAGGCGGCCCGCGATCCGGGGCGGCGGGCCCGGACCAGGCCGACGGCCAGCACGGCCGTCGCCACCCCCACCGCCGCCAGCGGCCCGACCCCCGCGGCACCGGGCCCGAGCGCCAGCAGCAACACCGCGGCGAGCAGGGCGACGCCGGCGAGACCGGCCGATCGCTGCGGTCCGAGCCGGTGCGGCAGGCCGCGGATCCCGGCTGCCCGGTCGTCCTCCAGGTCCGGGAGCACGTTGCACAGGTGTGCGCCGATCCCGAGCAGCGCCCCGGCCAGCGTCGCCCACGCCGGTGGCAGCGGGCGACCCGGCAGGCCGAGGGTGACGACGGCGGGAGCGGCTGCGAAGGCAAGGGCGTACGGGGCCCACGACAGCACCGTGGCTTTGAGCCAGGCGTTGTAGGCCCATGCCGCGGCGACGGCGCTCAGGTGCAGCAGGCCGGCGGCGAGTCCGATCGACAACGACAGCGGCACGCACAGGACGGCTGCGACGAGGGCAGCGGTGCGGACGTCCGCAACCTCGATCTCGCCGCGCGCCACCGGCTTGTCGGCGCGGCCGCTGCGCCGGTCTCGGGCCGCGTCGATCCAGTCGTTGCTCCAGCCCACGGACAGTTGCCCGGTCAGGACTGCGGCCGTCAGCACGCCGGTCCGCAGCCCCAGCCCGCTGGACAGAGCGAGCGCCGTCGAGAGCGCCGTGACCGCAGCCGTCGGCTCCGGATGGCTGGCCCGGAGCAGGGCGAGGGCGCGCGACACGGCGACAGTCTCCCGTCGGCGGGGCAGGATCGACCGGTGACCCTGCCGGTGCGTCCCCGGAACGACCCGGCGCAGTACGACGATCTGGCCGACCAGTGGTGGGCGCCGCGCGGCGGCTTCGCGATGCTGCACTGGATCGCCGAGGCCCGGGCCCGCCTCGTGCCGACGGCGAGCCGAAACGGCAGTCTGCTGCTGGACCTGGCCTGTGGCGGCGGCCTGTTGGCGCCGCACGTCGCCGGCAAGGGCCACCGCCATGTCGGGCTCGACCTTTCTGCCTCCGCCCTGCCGCAGGCCCGCGCCCACGGCGTGACGGCGGTACGCGGCGACGTGCTGGGCCTGCCGTTCGTCGACGAGGTGGCCGACGTCGTGGTTGCCGGCGAGGTGCTCGAGCACGTCGCCGACCCACTGCGTCTGGTCACCGAGGCGGTACGCGTGCTCCGTCCCGGCGGGACCCTCGTCCTCGACACGATCGCCGCGACGTGGTGGGGCCGGTTCAGTTCGCTCACCGTCGGCGAACGGATGCCGGCCGGGCCGCCGAAGCGGCTGCACGACCCCGCGTTGTTCGTCGACCGCGCCGCGCTGATCGCCACCGCGCTGCGCTGCGGCGTACGCCTCGAACTGTCCGGTCTGCGCCCCAGCGCACTCGACTACGTCGCCTGGCTGCGGGGCAGGAGGCAGACGGTTCACATGCTCCCGACCCGCTCGACCGCCGGCCTGTTCCAGGCGTACGGGCGCAAGACCTAAGGACGGCCCCCTTGACCGCGCGCCTCACCGGGTCGGGTTCGGCGCTGCCGCCGCGGATGGACCAGCAGGCCCTGTGGGACGGCTACTTCCGGGAGCACTACGCCGACCACCCCACCGCCCGCAAGGTCTGGCAGACCGCCGGGATCACCACCCGTCGCGGCGTGGTCGATCCCACCCACGAGGACATCTCCGAGTGGAGCACCGGTGCGCGGATGCAGCGTTTCCTGTCCGAGGCCATGCCGTTGGGCAAGGAGGCGCTCAGCGCGGCTCTGGACGACGCGGGGATCGCCCCGGCCGAACTCGGGCTGCTGACGGTGGTGTCCTGCACTGGCTACGTGACACCGGGTCTGGACATCCTGCTGGCCCGCGACCTCGGGATGTCCGACGCGGTGCAGCGCCTGAATGTCGGCCACATGGGCTGTTACGCAGCCCTGCCCGGCCTCGGCGCCACCGCGGACTTCGCGACCGCCCGCCGCCGGCCGGCAGCGATGCTCTGCCTGGAACTGCCGAGCCTGCACGTCCAGCCGACCACCGCCGCGGCCCGAGCTGGACACCCGGACCCGCAGGACGTCCAGCAGATGGTCGCGCACGCCCTGTTCGGTGACGCGGCAGCGGCGATCGTGCTGGAGCCGGACGGCGGGTCGGCGGCCGGAGCGGTGCGGCCGGGACTCGAGGTGGTGGAGGTCCTGGCCCGCACCGACGCCACGACCGCCGATCACATGACCTGGGACGTCACCGACCTCGGCTTCCGGATGGGGCTGTCGCCGGCCGTGCCCGACGTCCTCGCCCGGCACGCCGGACCGGTCGTCGAGCAGCTCCTCGAACGCCACGGGCTGACCGTCGGGCAGGTGGACGGCTGGGCGATCCACCCCGGCGGCCGCAAGATCGTCGAGGTGGTCGGCGAGGCCCTCGGCTTGTCCGAGGACCGGCTCGCCCCGTCGTACGACGTCCTGCGCGAGGTGGGCAACTGCTCCAGCGCGACGGTCCTGCTGGTGCTGGAACGGGTGCAGGTCCCACCGGGCGGGACCGCCGTGGCGATGGCCTTCGGTCCCGGTCTGACGCTGTACGCCGCCCTGCTGCGCCGCCCCGGCTGACCGGTCGGCGGACCGACACCGGGGGCGACAGCACCGCAGGGGTCGTCTGTCAAGCATGGATATGCCCTCTGACCTGCGACGATGGCGCGGGGGCTCCGATACCAGCGTGTTACCCTGGAGTCGGCGAGAGGGGCCATACATCCATGACGTTCGCAGTTGGCGAGACCGTCGTCTACCCGCATCACGGGGCCGCGCTCATCGAGGCCATCGAGACCCGCGTCGTCCAAGGCAAAGATCGCATCTACCTGGTGCTCAAGGTCGCGCAGGGCGACCTCACGGTGCGCGTGCCGGCCGACAACGCTGAGATCGTCGGCGTGCGCGACGTCGTCGGACAGGCCGGCCTCGACAAGGTGTTCGAGGTGCTGCGCGCGCCCGCCGTCGAGGAGCCGACCAACTGGTCACGCCGCTACAAGGCCAACCTGGAGAAGCTCGCCTCCGGTGACATCAACAAGGTCGGCGAGGTGGTGCGCGACCTGTGGCGCCGCGACCGCGAGCGCGGCCTATCGGCGGGCGAGAAGCGCATGCTCTCCAAAGCCCGGCAGATCCTGGTCAGCGAGCTGGCCCTGGCGGAGGGCACCAACGAGGACAAGGCCGAGGCCATCCTCGACGAGGTCCTCGCCTCCTGATCGGGTGAATGCCGTGCCCCCTGTGCGGCCGACCCGGCAACTGCGGACGCCGTACGCCGTGCTGGAAGCACTCCGGCTGCTCGTCGTGCTGTTCTTCGCCGGAGCCGGCTACCAGCTCGGTGCGTCCGTGGGCGGCGACAGCCCCGTGCTCGGGGCGCTCAACGGCACCGCCCTCGGTGTGGTGCTCGGGTCCGGCCTGGGCTACGTGCTCGGCGGAATGCTCGGCCGCCGGACCGCCGCCGCCGCCGAGCTCACCCGGACCCGGCTGCACGACGTCTCGGCGGACACCCTGGTCGCCGGCGGAGTGGGACTGGTCGGCGGCGTGCTGCTCGGGGCGGGGGTCTCGTGGCCGGTGTTCCTGCTGCCGCAGGACTACCTGGCGTTTCCGTTGTTCGGCTTCGTCATCGTCGCCCTGGGCTACGTCGGCGCTCAGGTGGCGGTGAGCAAGCGCGACGGGGTGCTCGCGCTGTTCGGCGAGCGGGCCGGGCGCGCCCCGCGTCCGGTACCGACCTCGGCGCTGCCACGGGTGGTCGACTCGTCGGTGGCCATCGACGGCCGGATTTTAGACGTCGTGCGGGCCGGTTTCCTGCACGGCCACCTGCTCGTCCCGAGCCCGGTGCTCGCCGAGCTGCAGGGCCTCGCCGATGCGGGCGACGACCTGCGCCGGGCCCGCGGGCGGCGCGGACTGGAGGTGCTCGAGGCGTTGCAGCGCGAGGTCGGTGTCGACGTGGAGGTGCTCGACCTTGACGTGCCTGGGGTGCCCGAGGTCGACGCCAAGCTCGTCCGCATCTGCCTCGACCGCGACGCTGCCCTGCTGACCCTGGACACCAACCTGGCGAAGGCGGCTGGCCTGGCCGGCGTGCGGGTGCTCAACCTGCACGCGCTCTCGCTGGCCATGCGACCGCCGGTGAGCGCGGGCGACGACGTCCCGGTGCTGCTGATCAAGGCCGGCAAGGAGCTGGGGCAGGCCATCGGCTACCTCGACGACGGTTCGATGGTGGTCGTCGAGCGCAGTCGCAGCCGGGTCGGTCTGGAGGTCACCGTCCGGGTGACCAGCGTGCTCACCACTGCCAACGGGCGGCTGGTGTTCGGCCGGCCGGCCGACGAGCCCGAGGATGCTGCCGCCCCGCGTCCCCGTCGTCCGCCGGCCGCGCCACCGGGCAGTGCCGCCGGTCGGCCCACGCCGGCCGCCATGCCCGCCCGTCGGCACCCTTGACCGACCAGCCCGATCACCCCGACCAGCCCGAGCACCCCGACCAGCCCGACCAGCCCGATCACCCCGACCAGCCCGAGCACACGGTCGGGGTCGTCGTGCCCGCCGCCGGGCTGGGGGTCCGGCTCGGTCCGGGTGCGCCCAAGGCGCTGCGCGACCTGGCGGGGGAGCCGTTGCTGGTCCATGCCGTACGCGGGCTGCGCGCCGTCGCCTCGGTCGGCCCCGTCGTGGTGGCCGCCCCCGCGCCGGAGGTCGAGGCGGTGCAGGCGCTGCTCGCGGCGTACGACGTGCAGGTCGTCGCCGGCGGACCGGACCGGCAGGAGTCGGTGCGCCTCGCGCTCGCGGCGCTCCCTGCCACGGTGGAGCTGGTGCTGGTGCACGACGCCGCCCGGTGCCTCACCCCTGCGCTGGTCGTCGAGGCCGTCGTCGCCGCGCTGCGGGCGGGGGCCGATGCGGTCGTGCCGGTCGTGCCGATCGCCGACACGGTCAAGCAGGTCGACGGGTCGCGGGTGCTCGGCACCGTCGACCGGGCGGCGCTGCGCGCCGTGCAGACCCCACAGGGGTTCCGCCGCGAGGTGCTCGAACGCGCCCACGACGCCGGTCTGCGGGCGGCCACCGACGACGCCGGCCTGGTCGAAGCGCTCGGCGGCACGGTTTCGACCGTGCCGGGCGACGACCAGGCGTTCAAGATCACCCGACCGCTGGATCTGCAGCTGGCCGAGGCGGTCCTGGCCGCGCGCGCTCCCGAGGGGGGCGGCATGGCCGTTGAGCCGCCCAGGGTGGGAGTGGGCACCGACGTCCACCCCTTCAAGCCTGGCCGGCCCTGCTGGGTAGCCGGACTGCGCTGGGAGGGCGTCGACGGGCTGGCCGGGCACTCCGACGGTGACGTCGCTGCGCACGCGGTCTGTGACGCGTTGCTGTCCGCCGCCGGCCTCGGTGACCTCGGCAGCAACTACGGCACGGACGAGCCGCAGTGGGCGGGGGCGTCGGGGGTGGCGCTGCTCGGGGAGACCCGTCGACGGGTCGAGGCGGCGGGCTTCGTCATCGGCAACGTCGCCGTGCAGGTCGTCGGCAACACTCCCCGGCTCGGCCCGCGCCGGGTCGAGGCGGAGGCGGTCCTGGCCGAGGCCGTCGGCGCGCCGGTCAGTGTGTCGGCCACCACGACCGACGGTCTCGGGCTGACCGGTCGCGGCGAGGGGCTGGCCGCGATCGCCACCGCCCTGGTGGTCCGCGCGCGCCGGTAGCCTTGATCCAGTGAGCCTGCGCCTGTACGACACCGCCACCCGGTCGGTGCGACCGCTGGCGCAGCGCCGACCCGGTGCGGTCGGGATCTATGTCTGCGGGCCCACCGTCCAGGCGCCGCCGCACGTCGGCCATCTGCGCAGCGCCGTCGCCCTCGACGTGCTGCACCGCTGGCTGCTGACCAGCGGTCAGCAGGTCACGCTGGTCCGCAACGTCACCGACATCGACGACAAGATCGTGCACGAGGCCGCCCACACCGGCGAGCCGTGGTGGGCGCTGGCGACCCGCATGACCCGGGCCTTCACCGCCGCGTACGACGCGGTCCAGGTCCTGCCGCCGGCTGCCGAGCCGCGGGTCACCGCCAGCATCATGAGCATCAGGACGTTGATCGAGCGGATCCTGGACCGGGGCCACGCCTACGTCAGCGGGGGTGACGTCTACCTGTCGGTGCGCACCGTCCCGGGCTACGGGGCGCTGTCCGGCCAGGACCCCGAGCAGCTGCGCGCGTCGGACCGGGCCGTCGCCCACGGCCACACCGGGACCAAGCGCGACCCGCTGGACTTCGCGCTGTGGAAGGCGGCCAAGCCGGGGGAGCCGGCCTGGCAGTCGCAGTGGGGGCCGGGCCGGCCGGGCTGGCACATCGAGTGCTCGGCGATGGCGGTCGACTACCTCGGCGAGAGCTTCGACCTGCACGCCGGCGGCGTCGACCTGGTCTTCCCGCACCACGAGAACGAGGCGGCGCAGTCCCGCTGCGCCGGCCACGGCTTCGCCCAGCACTGGCTGCACCACGGGCTGGTCACCCTGCCCGGCGGCGAGAAGATGAGCAAGAGCACCGGCACGTCCACCCTGGTCTCGGACGTGCTGGCCGACGTGCGCCCGCAGGTGCTGCGCTACGTGCTCGGGGCGGGCCACTACCGCTCGTCGCTGGAGTGGTCGGAGTCCGCGGTGGCCGACGGCGCTGCGGCGTACGGCCGGATCGAGACGTTCGTCCGCAACGCCGGCGAGGCGGCCGGCGAGACCCCGGTAGACGAGTCACTCGCGAAGGCTTCCTGGGAGGAGTTCGCGGCGGCGCTCGACGACGACCTCGGCGTCCCGCAGGCGCTGGCCACTATCCACTCCGGCGTACGCGCCGGCAACGCCCTGCTCGCGAACGGCGACCTACCGGCACTGGCCGCCACGCTGGCCGTCGTACGGCGGATGCTCTCGGTCCTCGCGCTGGATCCGGTGCAGCAGTGGCCGACGACCTCCGGCGGGGAACTCCGGTCGGTGGTGGATGCGCTCGTCGGCATCGCCGTCCAGGCGCGCGCCGATGCCCGGAGCCGCAAGGACTGGACGCAGGCCGATGCGCTGCGGGACCGGCTGACCGGCGCGGGCATCGTGCTGGAGGACACCCTGGTCGACGGCGTGGCCGGGATCCGATGGAGGTTGGCATGACGGGTGCACGGGGGGGCGGGGTGGCCAAGGGCGGCCAGGGCGGTCGGGCCGGCAAGGCCGGCTCGCACCGCAAGGGTGCGGCCGTCGGCTCGGGGGGCCAGGGACGCAAGAAGCTCGAGGGTCGCGGGCCGACCCCCCCGGCCGAGCAACGCACCAAGCACCCGGCCGCCCGCAAGGCGGCCGCTGCCGCCCGTCGCGAGCCGGCCGGGCCGGGCGACCGGTCGTCCGGTCCCCGCGGTTCCCGCGGTCCCCGGCGGGCCGGACCCGATGCCCCCGAGCTGGTCGTCGGCCGCAACCCGGTGGTCGAGTCGCTGCGGGCCAGGGTGCCGGCGACGGCGCTCTACGTCGCGCTCGGGCTCGACGCCGACGAGCGGGTCAAGGAGGCGGTCTCCCTCGCGGGCAAGGCTGGTCTGGCGCTGATGGAGGTCGGCCGCGCCGAGCTGGATCGGATGACCGACCGGGCCGTGCACCAGGGATTGGCGCTGCAGGTCCCGCCGTACACCTACCTCCACCCGGACGACCTGCTGCAGCGGGCGCTCGCTACGACCGCTCCGCTGCTGGTGGCTCTCGACGGGGTGACCGACCCGCGCAACCTCGGCGCGATCGTCCGTTCGGCGGCGGCCTTCGGTGCGCAGGGTGTGCTGCTGCCCGAACGTCGCTCGGCGGGAATGACCGCCGCTGCGTGGCGCACCTCCGCCGGAGCCGCCGCCCGTATTCCGGTGGCCCGTTGCACCAACCTGAGCCGGACGCTGCGCGACTACCGCGACGCCGGGCTGTTCGCCGTGGGGCTGTCCGGCGCCGGCGGCACCAGCCTCGACGACCTCGAACTGGCCACCGAGCCGCTCGTGATCGTGATCGGTTCCGAGGGCGACGGGCTGGGGCGGCTGGTCAGCCAGACCTGCGACGTCACGGTCGCCATCGCGATGGCCGACGGCAATGAGTCGCTGAACGCCGGCATCGCCGCCGCCGTGATGCTCGCCGAAGTGGCGCGCCGCCGGCGTACCGTCTGAGCAGTGAGCCGCCGGCTGGCCTGCTCCGGCGTCACTGGGCTTGCGCCGACTCGTTGCACAGGTGAAACTGTTCTGTTTGCATCTGCACCGACGACGAAGGATTGTGCGTGCACCTGCTCGGCGACCGGGGAGTTCGGGTCCGCACTGCCGCGGGCCAGGACGACGACGACCTGGTCCGCCAGGTGCGGGCCGGCAGCGATGCCGCGCTGTCGGAGCTGCTGCACAAGTACCGCGCCTTCGCTCGGGTCAAGGCCCGGTCCTACTTCCTGGTGGGCGCGGACCGCGAGGACGTCGTGCAGGAGGCGATGATCGGCCTGTTCAAGGCGATCCGCGACTTCGACCCCGATCGTGAGGCTTCGTTCCGGGTGTTCGCCGAACTCTGCGTCACCCGTCAGATCATCACCGCGATCAAGACCGCGACCCGACAAAAGCACGGTCCGCTCAACGATTACGTGTCGTTCTCGCGGCCGGTGGGTGGGGACGACGAGGGGCAGCGGGTGGTGGCCGACGCTCTGGCGACGGTGGCCGTCAGCGACCCGGCCGACCTGGTCATCTCGGCGGAGCGGATCCGGGGGCTGCAGACCCACTTCGACGAGGTCCTGTCCGACCTGGAGACCGAGGTGCTCAGGCTGTACGTCGAGGGCAAGAGCTATTCCGAGATCGCCGAGCGGCTGTCGCGTCAGGTGAAGTCCATCGACAACGCCTTGCAGCGGATCAAGCGCAAGCTCGAGGGGCATCTCCAGGCGCGCAGCGTCGCCGACGCCGGCTGATCCGTCACACCTCGATGGACTCCAGTGCCTCCCGCGGAGCACCGGTGCGGTACCGGTAGGTCGCTCCTTCG
>JBBSUR010000090.1:0-9860 GCA_038234255.1 Mycobacteriales bacterium
GCCGACTTTGCTGTGCTTCAGGACGAGCTGGACCGCGAGATGTTGCGCGCCCACGCCGCGGGCCGGCGCTGATGGTCGACCTGCCACGGCTGCTTGCGCTCCTGGAGCGGATCTCGACCGAGACGGCGGCGCTGCGCCGGTCGGCGGCCCTGTCCGATGCGGAGCTGGAGAGCGGGTCCGACGCCCTCGCGGCCGTCAAGTACCGCTTCGTCGTCGCCATCGAGGCCGCGGTCGACGTGTGCCGGCACGTCGCCGCAAGCGAGGGCCTTCGGCCTCCGCGGGACATGCGGGACGCGTTTGTGGTGCTCGTCGAGGCCGGCTGGCTTCCCGGCTCTCTCGACCTCGCCGGGATGGCGGGATTCCGGAACCTTCTGGTGCACGGCTATGCCGAGATCGACGACGAGCGCGTCCGGAAGGTGCTGCGCGACCGGCTGGATGATCTCGATGCCTTCCGGCGGGTCCTGGCCCAGCGGGCGCTCGGCCCGTAGGACTGCTCGGGCCGTGGGGGAAGCCGCGCTGCTCCGGCACGTCGACGGCGGAGGGGTCCGGCAGCGGCACCGGGAGGCGGAGCGGTGGACACCACCGGCCTGAAGGACGAGAGCCGGTCGTGTGTTCGTGGGTCGCCTGTCACCGGCCGGACGTGGACATCGAGGACAGAAGGGCGCAAGGTACAGGGTGCGCCGCCGCCCTTGCGGAGACACCGCCCGGGGTGAGCGCGGTGCGAGGAGTCGCCCGCATGACTGCCGCCGCTACCCCGAAGCCCGACGCGTTCGACCCGGACGACTTCCCGGCCGCCGTCCTCGCCCCGCACGACCACGCCCTCACCGCACTGGACTCCGCGACGCTCGCCCCGCTCGCGGCCGTCGCCTGGTGCTCGGCGCACCTCGTCGCGGTGGACCGCGTCCTGTACCCGGCAGTGCAGCGATCATTGCCGAACGGTTCACGCCGCGTCCGCGATCAGCGCATCGTCGACCACCGATTGCAGCAGGCGCTCAGTCGGCTCGACCGACGCCTCACCGGCGACACGCACCTGTCCGCCATCCCGGTGGAGGAGCTGTCGCAGGAGGTACGGACCGGGTTGCAAGCGCATGCGGAGGCCGAGCAGTCCATGGTCGCCGAGCTCCGGACCCGGCTCGGCGCCGCCGATCAGGAGCGGCTCTGTCGACGGTTGGCCAAGGCCATGCAGGGCGCCCCGACCCGCCCCCACCCATACAGCCGGCACCTGCAGCTGGGCGGCGTGGTGTCCTCGCTGGAGGCGTGCGTCGACCGCTTCCGCGACATGATGGACAACCGGATCGTCCCGACGCCGCAGCGCACAAGGGTGGCACACCTGCCCGGTCGATGGGGGTGCTACCTGATGGGGACGCCATATCCGTCGGCCCCGAAGCGGGCCGACACCGATTCGACAACGCAGGAGCCGCGCAGCTGAAGTCGACCCCGTGCTGAGGCTGCACCGCGCCGAGCGCTCCGACGTCCTCGCCGACGCGTTGGCCCAGCTCCTGAGCCGACCGCTCGCCGACCCGTTCACCCCCGAGGTCATCGCCGTTCCCGCCAAAGGGGTCGAGCGCTGGCTCAGCCAGCGGCTGTCCACCGTGCTGGGCGCCACCGGACGCGACGGGGTCGCCGGCAACCTGCGTTTCCCCAGCCCGACCCGGCTCGTCGACGAGGTGCTCGCCGCTGCCGGCGAAGCCTGTCCGGACCCCGACGACGATCCCTGGTCCCCGCAACGGGTGCTGTGGACCCTGCTCGACACCATCGACGGCTGCGTCGGCGAACCGTGGTGCACTGTCCTGACCGCCCACCTCGGCCTCGACCCCGACGGGCCGTCGGACGACCACCGGACCGGCCGGCGCTACGCCACCGCCGAGCACCTGAGGGACCTCTTTCGCTCCTACGGTGCACACCGCCCCGACCTGCTGGTCGACTGGGCACGCGGCGAGAACACCGACGGGTCAGGCGGTCCGCTCGATCCTGACTTGCTCTGGCAGGCCGAGCTCTGGCGCCGGCTCCGCGCCGGCATCGATGCGCCGAGCGCCGCCGAGCGGTTGAGCGACACCTGCCGGCTGCTGATCGACGAGCCGGGCCGCAGTGACCTTCCGGAGCGCTTATCGCTGTTCGGCGCCACCCGGCTGACCACCGAGCAGCGGGCCGTCTTGGCTGCGTTGGCGGAGCACCGCGACGTACATCTGTGGCTGCCGCACCCGAGCCCGGTCATGTGGGTCACCGTGCAGGAGGCCCCGCTGAGCCGCCGGCGGCGCGAGGACCGCACGGCGCTCGACGTACGCCACCCGCTGCTGGCCAGCCTGGCCCGCGACACCCGAGAACTGCAGCAGGTGCTGGACAGCCCGGACTCCGTCCACCACCCCGGTCCGATCGCTGCGGCCACCCTGCTCGGCCGCCTCCAGAGCGCCATCCGCAACGACGTCCCTCCGACCCGCACCGCCTCGGCCGACGGCACCGTCCAGGTGCATGCCTGCCACGGCCCGCCCCGCCAGGTCGAGGTGCTGCGCGAAGCCCTGCTGCACCGGTTCGCCCAGGACCACACACTCGAGCCGCGCGACGTGCTGGTCATGTGCCCCGACGTCGAGACCTATGCCCCCCTTGTCCGGGCCGCCTTCGGCCAGCCCGGCATGAAGGCAACGGACTCCCACCCGGGACAGGCACTGCGGGTACGCCTTGCCGACCGGTCGCTGCGGCAGACCAATCCGCTGCTGGACACGCTGTCCGGCCTGCTGACTCTGGCCGACGGTCGGGTCACCGCGAGCCAGGTCCTCGACCTCGCCGCGAGCCCGCCGGTCCGGCGGCGGTTCGGCTTCGACGACGACGAGTTGGAGCGGTTGCGGGACTGGGCCGGACGGGCCGGCATCCGCTGGGGGCTCGGTGCGCAGCAGCGCGAGGCGTACGCCCTGCACGAGGTGCCACAGAACACCTGGGACACCGGGCTGAACCGGATCTTGCTCGGCGTGGCCGCGGACGAGACCAGCTTGGAGTGGCTCGGACTGGCGCTGCCGCTGGACGACGTGGACAGCAGCGACATCGACCTCGCCGGCCGATTGGCCGAACTGCTCGAACGGCTCGACACCGTGCTCGGCCGGCTGCGCGGAGCACAGCCGATGCGCGACTGGATCGACTGCCTGCGCGATGCACTCGAGCTGCTGATCGAGGTGTCCGACGACGACAGCTGGCAGCTCGCCCAGGCTCTTCGGCAGCTCGCCGAGGCGGCCGAGCACGGCGCCGACACGGTGCTGCGACTGGCCGATCTGCGGGTGCTGCTGGCGGGACGGCTGGCGGGCCGGCCCACCCGAGCCAACTTCCGCACCGGCGAGCTGACCGTGTGCACGATGGTGCCGATGCGTTCGGTGCCGCACCGGGTGATCGCGTTGCTCGGCCTGGACGACGGCGTCTTCCCACGCGGCGGTGTCGTCGACGGTGACGACGTGCTGGCGCGCGACCCGTGTCTCGGGGAGCGCGACGTCCGCAGCGAGGACCGGCAACTGCTTCTCGACGCGGTCATGTCGGCACAGGACTGCCTGCTGCTGCTCTACACCGGGGCGGACCCGGTCACCGGTGCGATCCGTCCGCCGGCCGTCCCGCTCGGTGAGCTGCTCGACGTCATCGCCGACACGGTCGGTCCCGACGAGCTCGCGTCGGTGGTCATCCGTCATCCGCTCCAGCCGTTCGACCGCCGCAACTTCCTCACCGACCGACCCTTCAGCTTCGACACCGATGCCCTGGCCGGAGCCCGCGCCGCGCTGCAGCCCCGCCTGGCGGCGCGACCGCTGCTGACCGGTCCGCTGCCGGACCGGGCCGGCGACGTCGCGTTGGCCGACCTGATCGCCTTCGTGATCCATCCGACGAAGGCGTTCCTGTCCCGTCGCCTCGGCATCTTCGTGCCCGGCCCCGAGGAGTCCGTCGCGGATGCACTGCACGTCGAGCTCGATGCGCTGCAGAAGTGGTCGCTCGGTGACCGGATGCTCGCGGCCCGGCTGGCCGGCGTCGACCCGGCCGCCTTCCGGCAGGCCGAGCTGCGTCGCGGCACGCTGCCGCCGGGACCGTTGGGGCTGCGCCTGCTGGACGAGCTCGCCGAAGCGGTCGAGCCCCTGGTCACGGCGGGCTCCTCGGTGCAGGTCGGGGTGGCCCGGTTGCTGGACGTCGACGTCGACCTCGGGGGCGGCCGTCGGCTGACCGGCACCGTCCACGGCAGCTACGGGTCGGTGCTGGCGAGCGCGTCGTACTCGACCCTGGCGCCCAAGCATCGGCTCGCTGCCTGGACCAGGCTCCTCGCCGTTGCCGCGGCCGGCGCGGCTGCGACGCCGACGACGGCGGTGACGATCGGCCGCGGCCCGTACCGAAAGGCCGTCTGGCGCTCGGTCCTGACCGCCCCGGCGGCGCCGCTGGACGCGCTACACGAACTCGTCGCCCTCTACGACGAGGGCATGCGCGAGCCGCTGCCCCTGGCGACCGGCGCCTCGTGCGAGTACGCCTCCCGTCGCCAGGGTGGCAGTACCGTCGCGGACGCATTGGAGGCCGCCACGAAGGAGTGGGATTCGCGCTTCGGCGACGGCACCGATCGCCACCTGGCGTACGTCCTGGGCCCCTCGCCCCGGCTGACCCTGCTGACCGCGGCGGCGGCGACCGACGGCGACGACCGGACCCGGTTCGGCTCGCTCGCCCGTCGGCTCTGGTCGCCTCTGCTGGCGCACGAGACGGTCGGCGCACCATGAGTTTCGACCTCTACGGCGAGCTGCCGAGCGGAACGACGGTGCTGGAGGCCAGCGCCGGGACCGGCAAGACGTGGACAATCGCGGCGCTGGCCACCCGCTACCTGGCTGAGGGGCAGGTCGAGCTGTCCGGGCTGATGTTGGCGACGTTCAGCCGGGCCGCCACGCAGGAGCTGCGCGAACGGGTCCGTGAACGGCTGACCGCGACGGTGCGGGGCATGGCGGACGGGCCGGACAGCGAGGACCCGCTCGTACAGCACCTGTGCGAGGGACCCGGAGAGGAGGTGCTGCGGCGCCGTCAGCGACTGGTGCACGCGCTGTCGCAGTTCGACGCCGCGACGATCGCCACGACGCACAGCTTCTGCCAGCAGGTGCTCGACGGGCTGGGTATGTCGGGGGAGCGCGAACCGGGCGTACGCCAGGTCGAGTCCGTCGACGACCTGCTGCACGAGGTCGTCGACGACCTCTACCTCCGCAAGTTCGCCGCGCAAGGGGTTGCCCCGCCGCAGATCTCACCGAAGGACGCGCGTGACGTCGCACGGGAAGCCGTGCGGGACCGGCAGGCCCGGCTCGAACCCGCCGGGGCGGACCCGGGTTCGCCCGCCGGCCAGCGCGTCGGTGTTGCGCGGGCCACGCGCGCCGAGCTGCAGCGCCGCAAGCAGCAGACCGGCGTCCGCGACTTCGACGACCTGCTGGTCCTGCTCCGCGACGTGCTCGCCGATGCGGAGAGCGGACCGGCCGCATGCGAGCGGGTGCGCCGCCGCTACCGCGTGGTGCTGGTCGACGAGTTCCAGGACACCGATCCGGTGCAGTGGGAGATCCTGCGGCGGGCCTTTCACGGCTCGGCGACCCTGGTGCTGATCGGCGACCCGAAGCAGGCGGTGTACGCCTTTCGGGGCGCGGAGGTGCTCAGTTACCTCGACGCGGTCGGGCACGCCGACCGGCACGAGAGCCTGACCACCAACTGGCGCAGCGACGCGGGGCTGCTCGGGGCGTTGGAGCACCTCTACGGCGGGGCGGCACTCGGCCACCGCCGGATCGTGGTGCGCCCGGTGGCTGCCGGTCGCCGCGCACCGCGCCTGTCCGGCGCGCCGCCGCTGCGCCTGCGGGTGCTCGACCGCACCGGCTCCGGACCACTTGGCAGGACCGGCTTCCCGGCGGTCGGGCGGCTGCGGGACACCGTCGCCGCCGACGTGGCGGCCGACGTCGTACGCCTGCTCGGCAGCGATGCGCGGCTCACCCTGGACGGCCGGGCGCGTGTGGTGCAGCCCGGCGACATCGCGGTCCTGGTCCGCAGGCACGCCCAGGCAGCGGCCGTGCAGGCGGCGCTGGATGCGGCGGGCGTCCCGTCGGTGATGTCGGGCAGCACCAGCGTGTTCGCCACCGCGAGCGCCCGCGACTGGCTGGCGTTGCTGCAGGCGCTGGAGCAGCCGCACCGCGCCGGACGGGTGCGGCTGGCCGCGCTCACGCCGCTGATCGGCTGGACTGCCGAGCAGCTCGACGCCGCCGCGGACAGCGCCATGGACGAGGTGGCCGCGCTGCTGCGTGCCGCCGCTGCCGTGTTTGTCGACACCGGGCTCGCTGCGGCGTTCCAGCTGCTGAGCGGACAGACCCGGCTGGAGAGCCGGTTGCTCGCCGTAGCGTCCGGCGAGCGCCGGCTCACCGACCTGCGCCACCTCGCCCAGGCGCTGCAGCGCGTCGCCGTTGAGGACTCGCTCGGGCTCAGTGCGCTCCGCGGCTGGCTGGCCGAGCGCGTCGAGGACCCCGACAGCGCCAGCGTGGCAGAGCGCAGCCGGCGGCTGGAGAGCGATTCGGCAGCGGTGCAGGTCGTCACGGTGCACGCCAGCAAGGGCCTGGAGTTCCCGGTCGTCTACGTGCCGTACGGCTGGGACGCTGCCCGGTTCTCGACGCCGGCGACGCTGCGACTGCACGACGAGCACGGCGCCCGGGTGCTGGACGTCGGCGGCAAGGGCGGTCCCGGGTGGGATGCGCGCAAGCAGCTCGCCGACCTCGAAGACGACGCGGAGGAGCTGCGGCTGCTCTACGTCGCGGTGACCCGGGCCCAGTGCCAGGTGGTCCTGTGGTGGGCGCCCAGCGCGTTCACCGGCACCGCACCGCTGCACCGGTTGCTGCTGGGGCGTACTCCCGGCGACCCGGAGCCGGCGGCCCGCGCGAAGGTGCCCGAGGACGCGGCGACTCTGGCCCGGCTGAGGGCCTGGGGCTGGCCGGACGAGATCGCCGTGGAGCCGGTCGGAGTCGTGGCACCGGTGCGGTGGCAGCCGGTCGCCGACGGCGCCCCGTCGCTGACGGCCGCCCGCTTCGACCGCACGGTCGACACCGCCTGGCGCCGGACGTCCTACTCCGCACTCACCTCGACGGTGCACCAGACGACCCGCGGGGGCAGCGAGCCGGAGCAGCCCGACAAGACCGACGAGCCGGCCGAGCCGCCGTCGCCGGACCTCACGGCGCCGCATCTCGGGGCGCCAGTTCTGCCGCCGGCGGGTCTGGCGTCGCCGATGAACGGCCTGCCGGCCGGTGCGGCGTTCGGCACCCTGGTGCACGAGGTGCTCGAGCGGGTCGACACCACCGCAGCGGACCTGCCGGCCGAGCTGCTCCTGCGCTGCCGGCAGGCGGTCGGCCGCCGGCTGGCGACGGTCGACCCGGCATTGCTCGCCGGTGCCCTGCTGCCGGTGCTGCAGACCCCGCTCGGGTCCGGCCTGACGCTCGCCGACATCGCCCCCGCGGATCGCCTTGCTGAGTTGGACTTCGAGTTGCCGCTCGGGGGAGGAGACACGCCGACGGCCCGGTCCGCCCGGCTGTCCGACATCGCCGCCCTGCTGCGTCTGCACCTCGCCTCCGACGACCCGCTCGGGCCGTACGCCGACCTGCTCGACACGGTCGGCGCGCCACCCCTGCGCGGCTATCTGGCGGGCAGCATCGACGCGGTCCTGCGATTGCCCGGCCCGTCCTACGTCGTTGTCGACTACAAGACCAACCGGCTCGGACGCGGCGACCTGACCGCGCTGCACTACACCCGCGAGGCGATGGTGGCCGAGATGCTGCGGGCGCACTACCCGCTCCAGGCGCTGCTCTACGTCGTCGCGCTGCACCGCTACCTGCGGTGGCGCCAGGTCGGCTACGACCCGGCCCGGCACCTCGGCGGAGTGCAGTATCTGTTCCTGCGCGGCATGGCCGGACTCGAGACACCCGCCGGCTGCGGCGTATTCGACTGGCGCCCGCCGGCAGCCCTGGTGACTGGGCTGTCGGACCTGCTGGCCGGCCGATGAGGGTCCACCGGGCCACCGGTCTGCTGGCCGCCTTCGGTGAGGCCGGCGTCCTGGCGGCGGCCGACGTGCACGTGGCCCGGCGGCTCGGGGCGTTGGCCCGGGAGAGCGCCGAGCCGGTGCTGCTGGCGACGGCCCTCGCCGTACGCGCCGTCCGGCTCGGGTCGACCTGCCTCGAGCTCGACCGGCTCCGCGAGGTCAGCGTGGAGCGGGAGGGCGCGGCCGACGACGACCCACCGGAGGTGGACGTCGCCGGGTTCCCGTGGCCCGAGCCCGCTGCGGTGCTGACCGGGCTGCGCTCCAGCCCGCTGGTCGTCGGCGCCACCCACGGCGCCCTTCGCCCCCTGCGGCTGGTGGACTCCGACGGCGGTCCGCTGCTTTACCTCGATCGCTACTGGCAACAGGAGCAGGCCGTACGCCGGCAGCTCGACGACCGCGCGCTGACCCGTCCGCCGGTCGATGTGGACCTGGTCGGCTCGCGGATCGCTGGGCTCTTCGGCACCTCGTCCGCACCGGACCGGCAGCGCATCGCCGTCGCGATGGCGGCGACCCGGTGGACCACGATCCTCGCGGGCGGTCCGGGAACGGGCAAGACCACGACGGTCGCCCGGGTGTTGGCGCTGCTGCACCGACCCGGTCTGCGGATCGCCCTTGCCGCCCCGACCGGCAAGGCGGCGGCTCGGCTGCAGGAGTCGGTGCGCGGGCAGGCGGTCGAACTCGGCTTGCCCGTCGACCTGACTGCGATGACCCTGCACCGCCTGCTGGGTTGGCGGCCAGACAGCCGGACCCGCTTCCGACACGACCGGACCAACCACTTGCCGTACGACGTGGTCGTCGTCGACGAGACCTCGATGGTGTCGCTCACGATGATGGCCCGGCTGCTCGACGCGGTCCGGCCCGACACCCGGCTGTTGCTGGTCGGTGATCCCGACCAACTGACGTCGGTCGACGCCGGCGCCGTGCTGGCCGACCTCGTCGCCCGTCCGGTGAGCGGGCCGGTCGACCCCGTGCTCGAGCAGCTGGTGGGCCCAGACCTGACGGCGCAGGACGACCCGCAGGAAGCGGCGTTGACCGGCTTGGAGCGCCAAAGGCTGCGTGGCGGCATCGTGCGCCTGAGCCGCGGCCGACGCTTCGGCGGGACGATCGCCGCACTGGCGGTCGCGGTGCGCGAGGGCGACGCGGACCGGGCCCTGGAGCTGCTGCGCAGCGGTGCGCCGGACGTGTCCTTCGTGCAGCCGGGCGACATCGAGGCCGTGCGCGAGGATGTGGTGCGCTCGGCGACGGCCGTGACGGCTGCGGCGGTCGCCGGCGACGTCGGTGCCGCACTGTCCGGACTCGAATTGCACCGGCTGCTCTGCGCGCACCGCCATGGTCGGTACGGCGTGGCGCAGTGGGACCGGCAGGCGCTCGGTTGGGTCGGCGAGGCGACGGGCCGGCCGGCGGATGGGGCCGGCTGGTACGCCGGACAGCCGCTGCTGGTCACCGCGAACGACCACGAGGCGCAGGTCTACAACGGTGACACCGGAGTGGTGGTGAACCAGGGCGACGGCGCCCTCGTGGCCGCCTTCGCCCGAGGCGGCACGCCGGTCCTGCTGCATCCGGGACGGCTCGCGCACGTGCAGACCGTCTACGCCATGACGATCCACCGCAGCCAGGGCAGCCAGTACGACACGGTGTCGGTGGTGCTCCCCGCCACGGCATCCTCGCTTCTCACCCGCCAGCTGCTCTACACGGCGATCACCCGGGCACGTCGGCATGTTCGGGTGCTGGCTACCGAGGAGTCGGTCCGCGCCGGGATAGCGCGCGAGGTGCTGCGGGCCAGTGGCCTGCGTCGGGTCCTGACCGGCCGCGACGC
>JBBSUR010000091.1:0-9785 GCA_038234255.1 Mycobacteriales bacterium
ACCCCGAACACCGGGCCGGTGTCCATGCCGGCCTCGAGCCGGAACGTGGTCGCACCGGTGACCTCGTCACCGGCCAGGACGGCGTGCTGCACGGGGGCGGCGCCGCGCCAGGCGGGCAGCAGCGAGAAGTGCAGGTTCACCCAGCCGTGCCGCGGAAGATTGAGCACCGAGGAGGGCAGCAGCGCGCCGTACGCCACGACGGGGCAGCAGTCCGGGGCGAGTTGGCGCAGCCGGTCCTGGAACGCGTCGTCGCGGGGATGGGCCGGCGTGAGCACCTCCAGCCCGGCCTGCTCGGCTCGTTCCCGGACGGGGCTGGGTCGCAGCGTCCGACCGCGACCGGCGGGCGCGTCCGGACGGGTGAGGACGGCGAGGACCTCGTGCCGGCTGGCCAGCAGCGCCTCCAGCGACGGCAGCGCCGGCGCGGGGGTGCCCGCGAAGACCAGCCTCACGGGGCTGCGGACGGGCGGGAGCTCAGCGCGCGCGCCCGAACAACGGGTGCGGGCTGGTCTTGACCAGCGGTGGCGGCTGGTTTGCCCACTCCGCGGTGCGGATCGCCTCCATGGCAGCCTTCTTGGTCTCTGCGTCGAGGCGGTCGATGAACAGCACCCCGTCGAGGTGGTCGGTCTCGTGCTGCACGCACCGGGCGAGCAGGTCGTTGCCCTCGATGGTGACCGGGTCGCCGTAGACGTTCTGCCCGTGGGCGACGACGTGCTGGCGGCGCCGGCAGTCGAAGGTGAGGTCCGGTAGGGACAGGCAGCCCTCGGGGCCGTCCTGCTCTTCCTCGCTCGGGAAGTGCAGCACCGGGTTGATCAGGTGTCCGATCACGTCGTCGACGTCGAAGACGAACACCCGCAGGCCGACCCCGATCTGCGGGGCGGCCAGGCCGATACCGGGCGCCTCGACCATGGTGTCGGCAAGGTCCTTGACGAGCGTACGCAGCTCCTTGTCGAAGCTGGTGACCTCGACCGCCGGGGTGCGCAGCACGGGGTCGCCGAGCAAGCGGATCGGTCGCAGGGCCACGTGGCCCATGGTAAGCGGCTGGCGGGCCGCGGTCGCGGCGGATGATCAGGCAGCGGCGGGGGGCGGCTCGCCCTACGCGAGGGTGCGCGGGTCGAGCTCGACCCGGACCGGCTCGCCCTTCTTGGCGCTGCGTACGGCCGACGCGGCCTGCAGCGCGACCGCGAGGGCGCCCCCGCTCGTCAGTGGTGCGCGCAGCAACAGCCGTTCGGTGGCGTCGCCGGCCGGCACCGGCCCGAGGACGTCGGACCGGGCCGCGTCCGGCAGGGCGGTCAGGAAGTCGGCCAGTGCCGCGGCGGACCCGACCAGGCTGGCCATCCGTACCGTGGGCGGGAAACCCAGCGCCGCGCGCTCGGCGAGCTCTCGCGCCGCCGCGCCGGCCGGGTCCCAGCGCACCAGCGCCTGAACCGGCGCCAGCGCCCGGTCTGCCACGACGACGACCCGGCCGTCGGGGGCGGGTCTCGCCAGCGCCGCGGCGGCGAACCACCGGCGCAGCGCCTCCTCCCCCGCCCGCAGGTCAGCTCGCCCGAGCGCGGCCCAGCCGTCCAGGAGCAGCACTGCGCCGTACCCGCCGTCGGCCACCGGCTCGGCTCCGGGCGTGCTCACGACTAGCGCGGGCCGGGCCGGCACGCCGGCGAGCACCCCGTCCCGACCGGAGGTGGTGACGGTCGTGCCGGGGAAGGCCCGGCCGAGCTCCTCGGCGGTACGCCGCGCCCCGACGACGACTGCCCGCAGCTGCCGGCCGGCACACTCCGGGCAGCGCCAGTCCGCGGCGAGCCGCCCGCACCACCGGCAGGCCGCGACCGCGGCGCTCGACCCGGTGGCCAGCGGACCGGCGCAGGCGGGGCAGCGGGCGGGGGTGCGGTCGCGCGCACAGGCCAGACTCGGCAGATAGCCCCGGCGCGGCACCTGGACCAGCACCGGCGCCCCGGCGGCCAGCGCCGATCGGGCCGCCTCGAAGGCGAGGGCCGGCAGCCGGGCGGCCTTCGCCAGCGGGTCGCGGGCGAGCTGGTCCTGCGAGGTGCCCTCGACCGACGGCGTGGCCGCGCGCACCACCGGCCGGCTCGCCTCGATCGCCCGGGCCCACCCCGAGTCGAGCAGCTGCTGGCCCTCCGCGGTGCGGGCGTGGCCGCCGAGCAGCATCGCCGCGCCGGTCTGGTGGGCCCGCAGCGCCAGCACCTCCCGGACGTGCGGGTAGGGCGCGCGCGGCTCGGCGTGCAGGTCGTCGCCGTCGTCCCAGATCACCACCAGGCCCAGGTCGACGACCGGGGCGAAGGCCGTGGCCCGGGTGCCGACCGCGACCCGCACTCCCCCGCGCAGGACCGACAGCCAACGCCGGTAGCGCTCGGCCGGTCCGAGTTCGGCGGCGAGCGCTGCGGCCGGGACGCCGAGCGCCGCCAGCGCCGCCGCGACCCGGTCGAGGTCCCGGCCGTCCGGGACGACCACGACCGCGCCCCGGCCGCTGACGGAGCAGGCCCGGACCGCGCGGGCCACCTCGTCGGGCCAGCTCGGGCCGGGCAGCGCCGACCAGACCGCCCGCGGTGACCGACCGTCGGCCAGCGCGGTCAGGAAGGCCGGACCGGCCCGGTAGCGCTCCCACGGGCCGGGCTCGTGGTCGACGCGGGCCGGCGGCTGGGCCGTTGGGGTCGGGGCCGTCGGCTCGGCCTCGACCCGTCCGTGCCGCGGTGGCACCGCCAGGCGCAGCACGTCGGTCATCGTTCCGGCGGTACGGTCCGCGACCGCCCTCGCGAGCGCGGCGATCTGCGGCGTGAGCACCTGCTCGCTGCTGACGACCCCGGCCAGCGAGGACAGTCGCCCCGAGTGCCCGGTCGCCTCGGTCCGCTCGAGCAGCCAGCCGTCGACGAGTCGCCCCGCGAAACGCACGCGCACCCGTACTCCCGGCTGGGCCTGCTCGGAAAGGCCTGCCGGCACGGCGTAGTCGAACGGACGGTCCAGGTGGGCCAGTCCACTGTCGACGGCGACCCGGGCCACCGGCAGGTCGGCGGCGGTGGCCGCCGGCGAGGGTCGCGGCGCGCCCGGCTGGCTCGCCTGGCGCCGCACGGCTGTCATCCCGGACAGGCTATGGGCGCCCTCGGACAGCGACGGCCGCGCCTGTGCGGTGTGCGATCCTTGACTCGTGACCGAGGAAGTAAGGCCGCGACGCCGGCGTCCCGGCGTGACCCGGCTGTCGAGCAAGAACCAGGTGACTCTCCCGGTCGGCGCGCTCCGGACGGCGGGCGTCGGCGTCGGTGACGAGCTACGCGTCGAGGCCGATGGTGACGGCCGGCTCGTGCTCGTCCGGGACCGCGATCCGCTCGACGAGCTGATCGGTTCCGCCCCCGAACTGGCGGGTGCGGTCGACCTGCAAGCCTTGCGGGACGAGTGGGAGCGGTGATCTGCGTCCTCGACGCCAGTGTGGTGCTCGCCCTGCTCATCCCGACCGACAGCCATCACCAGGTGGCGCAGGCCGAGGTCCGTCGGCGTCGAGCCGCCCGTGCAGACCTGGTCCTTCCCGCCAGTGCGCTGGCGGAGGTGCTGGTCGGCGCCTACCGCACCGATCCGAGCAGTGGCGCCGTGCGACGCGGACAGCTGCTGGCCGCGTTCCGACTGCGGGTCCTCGACGCCGAGGTCGCCGACGCGGCGGCCCGGCTGCGGGCGCAGCACTCGTCGCTGCGCCTGCCCGACGCCTTGGTTCTGGCGACGGCCGAGGTCGAGGACGGCGAAGCGCTGACCGCCGACCGCCGCTGGGCCGGCTGGAGCCCGCTGCGGTCGTCCTGTGACTCCCGCCGTACGTACGGCGGGAGTTACTGCCCGGCGGCCTTGCGCAGCAGGTCGACCCGATCGAGCGACTCCCAGGTGAAGTCCTTGCCCTCGCGGCCGAAGTGCCCGTAGGCAGAGGTCTGCGCATAGATCGGCCGCAACAGGTCCAGGTCGCGGATGATCGCGGCGGGCCGCAGGTCGAAGACCTCGACGACCGCGTCCTGCAGCTTTTCGTCATCGAGCACCCCGGTGCCGAAGGTGTCGACGAAAAGCCCCACCGGCTCGGCCTTTCCGATCGCGTACGCCACCTGCACCTCGCACTGGGTGGCCAGGCCCGCCGCCACGACGGTCTTGGCGACCCAGCGCATCGCGTAGGCCCCGGACCGGTCCACCTTGGAAGGGTCCTTACCGGAGAAGGCGCCGCCGCCGTGCCGGGCGTACCCGCCGTACGTGTCGACAATGATCTTGCGGCCGGTGAGCCCCGCGTCGCCCATCGGGCCGCCGATCTCGAACCGACCGGTGGGGTTGACCAGCAGCCGGTAGCCGTCGGTGTCGATGCCCAGACTCGCCACCTCCGGCCCGATCACCTGCTCGGCGATGTCGGGCTTGAGCAGCGTCTCGATGTCGATGTCGGCCGCGTGCTGACTCGACACGACGACGGTGTCCAGGCGCACCGGCCGGCCGTCGACATACTCGATCGTGACCTGCGTCTTGCCGTCGGGTCGTAGGTACGGCACGGAGCCGTCCTTGCGTACGTCGGACAGCCGGCGGGCCAGCCGGTGCGCGAGCGCTATCGGTAGCGGCATCAGCTCGGGCGTCTCGTTGCAGGCGAAGCCGAACATCAGTCCCTGGTCGCCGGCGCCCTGCGCGTCCAGCGCGTCGGTCTCGCCACCGACCCGCGTCTCGTAGGCGGTGTCGACCCCCTGGGCGATGTCGGCGCTCTGCGAGCCGAGCGACACGCTGACCCCGCAGGAGGCTCCGTCGAAGCCCTTCTTGCTGCTGTCGTAGCCGATCTCCAGGATGCGCTCGCGCACGATCGTCGGGATGTCGACGTAGGCCTCGGTCGTCACCTCTCCGGCGACGTGCACCAGCCCGGTCGTGATCAGCGTCTCGACGGCGACCCGACTCTGCGGGTCCTGGGCCAACAACGCGTCCAGGATCGAGTCGCTGATCGCGTCGGCGATCTTGTCCGGATGGCCCTCCGTGACCGACTCGGAGGTGAACAGGCGACGGGACACGGGGCTCCTCATCTGGGGGACGTCATCGGGGGGACACGATTGGGCGGGAGCCTACCGGTCCAGCTCCGAGCGACCCCAGGTCTGTGTCACCAGGTCCCAGACCGCGTCGGCGAGTTCGTCCTTGGTGCCCAGCGCGATGTCGTGGGCGGCTCCGTCGAGCGACAGTACGACGGCAGCGTTGCGGTCGCCGTCGAAGCCGGTCGGGTGGCCGGACTCGCCCACCTCGTTGACGACCAGCAGGTCGCAGCCCTTGCGGGCCAGCTTGGCCCGACCGTGCGCCAGCACGTCACCGTCGGCGTCGCCGGTCTCGGCGGCGAAGCCGACCAGCACCTGCCGGGTCGCCTGCCCGGGGCCACGCTCGGCCCGCAGGTCGCGAACGCGCACCAACTCGGCCAGCACGTCCGGGTTCTGCACCAGCTCGATGGTCGCCGTCTCGGTCTTCTTGCACTTGGTGCTCGACCGCTCCCGCGGCCGGTAGTCCGCCACCGCCGCAGCCATGACGACGGCGTCCGCCGTGGACGCCTCGCCGAGCATCGCGTCGCGCAGTTCGAGGGCACTGGTGACCCGTACGACACCCACGCCGGCCGGGTCGGCCAGCCCCGAACTCAGCGGCACCGCGCTGACCAGGACCACGGACGCACCCCGCGCCACGGCGGTCCGGGCCAGCGCGTAGCCCTGCTTGCCGGAGGAGCGGTTTCCCAGGAAGCGCACCGGGTCCAGGTGCTCGCGGGTCCCGCCGGCCGAGATGACGACCCGACGACCCTGCAGATCGAGCGGGGTCTCGGCTCGTCGGCCCAGCACCTGTCGATTCAGCACCTGGCGATTCAGCACCTGTCGATTCAGCACCCGGCGGCACAGTTCGGCGAGCGCGGCGGGCTCCGGCAGTCGTCCCTTGCCGCTGTCGGCGCCGGTCAGCCGCCCGACGGCCGGTTCCACGACCAGCACCCCGCGCGAACGCAGCAGTGCGACGTTGGCCTGCGTCGCGGGGTGCTCCCACATCTCGGTGTGCATAGCCGGGGCAAGGACGATCGGGCAGCGCGCCGTGAGCAGGATGTTGGTCAGCAGGTCGTCGGCCAGACCGGCAGCCGCCCGGGCCATCAGGTCGGCGGTGGCCGGCGCGACGACGACCAGATCGGCGTCCTGGCCCAGCCGGACATGGGGCACCTCGTGGGCCGATGCCCAGAGATCCGGTGCGACCGGCTTTCCCGACAGCGCTGCCCAGGTCGGCGCACCGACGAACTGCAGACTCGCTGCGGTGGGGACGACGGTGACGTCGTGTCCGCTCTCGGTCAGCAGCCGGAGTAGCTCGACGGCCTTGTACGCCGCAATTCCGCCCGCGACACCGAGCAGGATCTGCGGGGGCCGCTCGTTCGTCGCCATCCGGGCGGGCTAGACGACGGGGTCGGCGACCTGCTCGTGGGTGAGCAACCCGCCGTTGATCTCCCGCAGTGCGATCGACAGCGGCTTCTCCTGGACGCCGGTCTCGACCAGCGGGCCGACGTACTCCAGCAGACCCTCCCCGAGCTGGGAGTAGTAGGCGTTGATCTGCCGGGCCCGCTTCGCGGCGTAGATGACCAGGCTGTACTTGGAGTCGGTCGCGGCGAGCAGCTCGTCGATCGGAGGGTTGGTGATGCCGATCGGATGGGCGACGGTGCCGGACACGGGGATTCTCCAGACGCGTTGCGCACGGGTGCTTGCTACGGGGTGATCCGCATCAACGCTACCAGCCGGTCCGCCGTCGCCTCGAGTTCGTCGTTGCGCACGACGACGTCGAACTCGTCCTCCGCGGCCAGTTCGATCCGGGCCCGGTCGAGCCGGTGGCGCACCGTGGCCGCATCCTCGGTGCCGCGCCCCGCCAACCGGCGGGCGAGCTCGTCGAAGGAGGGCGGGGCCAGAAAGACCAGGTGCGCGTCCGGCATCGCCGTCCGTACCAAGCGGGCGCCCTGCAGCTCGATGTTGAGCAGCGCCGGCACCCCAGCGGCAAGCCTGTCCAGCACCGGGCGCCGCGGGGTGCCGTAGCTGTGACCGGCGTACGACGCGTGCTCGAGCAACTCGCCCTGCTCGACCATGCGGCCGAACTGCGCCTGGTCCACGAAGTGGTACTCGACCCCGTCGCTCTCACCGGGCCGTGGGGGACGCGTCGTGACACTGACGGACAGCCACACCTGCGGGTGACGCCGGCGCACGACCGCGATGACGCTGTCCTTGCCGACCCCAGACGGACCGGACAGGACCGTGAGCCGGCCGTCCGCGGGGCTCAAGGTCCGCTGAACTCCTCGACGAGCGCCTTGCGCTGTTTGGCTCCGAGGCCCCGCACCCGACGCGACGGCGAGATCTCTAGCCGCTGCATGATCCGCTGGGCCCGGATCTTGCCGACCCCGGGCATCGCCTCGAGCACCGCGACGACCTTCATCTTGCCGATGATCTCGTTGTCGACCCCGTCGGCCAGCACGTCGTCGAGGCGGGTACCACTGGACTTGAGTTTGACCTTCAGTTCGGCCCGGGCCTTGCGGGCCAGCGCCGCCTTCTCCAGGGCTGCGGCGCGTTGCTCGGGGGTGAGGACCGGCAGCGCCACGCGGGTCACCTCAACTGGGAATCTCGACTGGAAAGGAAGCGGGGGATGCAGTCAGCAGAAACGTTCGTCGCCGAACCTAGCCGCGCGTACGCCTCGGGGGCAACGTCGGGTTTGCCAGAGCCAGTGCCAGCTCCGCCGCTGCCCGGCCAGGGTCGTCGGCGGCGGTGATCGGGCGTCCGATGACCAACAGGTCCGCGCCGGCGGCGAGCGCCTGCTCGGGCGTGGCCACCCGGGCCTGATCATGGGTCGGGGCGCCGGCCGGGCGTACGCCCGGGGTGATCAGCACGATGCCGGCGCCGACCTCGGCGCGTACGGCGGCGACCTCCTGCGGTGAGCAGACCAGCGCCCCGGCGCCGGCGCCGACCGCGAGAGCGGCCAGCCGGCGTACCGCGTCGGCGGCCGGCCCGGCCAGGCCCACCGCGTCCAGCGTCGCGTCGTCCATGCTCGTCAGCACGGTCACCCCCGCGATCGTCACGCCGTCGGCGGCCTCCACCGCCGCCCGCACCATATCGGCCCCCCCGACGGCGTGCACGGTCAGGTAGCGCGGATGCAGCGCAGCCACCGCCCGGACCGCGCCCGCCACGGTGTTGGGGATGTCGTGCAGCTTCAGGTCCAGGAACAGCTCGGTTCCGCCGACCGACCGGACCCGCTCCGTGATCGACGGACCCGCTCGGTAGAACAGCTCGAGTCCGATCTTGACGACCGCGACGTGCGGCGCGACCGACGCGGCCCAGCGCACCGCGGTGTCGGCGTCGGGTGCGTCCAGGGCAACCGCGATCGGGGCTTTCCCGGCCGCCTGCTCACCGACGGCCTCCGTCACGGCAGCACCTCGTCTCCGACCGGGTCGGCCGCTTCCGGGACGAAGGACTCCGGGGGTCGATGCGCCAGCCCGATGACGTCGCCGACCCGGACGATCCCGCGGTCCGACAGCGCCTGGCCGAGCTCGCCCAGGATGCGCATCGGTGCGGTCGGGTCGCCGAACACGGCAGTACCGACACTGACCGCGCTGGCCCCGGCGAGCAGGAACTCCAGCGCGTCGAGTCCGCTGCGGATGCCGCCCATGCCCAGGATCGGCACGTCGGGAAGCGCCTGGTGGACCTGCCAGACGCAGCGCACCGCGACCGGCCGGATCGCGGGTCCGGACAGCCCGCCCGTCACCCCGGCGAGGACCGGGCGCAACGTCGTGGTGTCGATCACCATGCCCAGCAGCGTGTTGATGACCGACAGCCCGTCAGCCCCGGCGTCCACACATGCGGTCGCGATCGCGGCGATGTCGGTGACGTCCGGCGAGAGCTTGGCGAAGACCGGGACGGCCGGGTCGGTGTTCTTGCGTACGGCGCTGACGACTCCGGCGGCGGCGCGCGGGTCGCAGGCGAAGACCTGGCCGCGGTCCTGGACGTTGGGGCAAGAGATGTTGACCTCCACCATCGCCAGGCCGGGCCTGCCCTGCAGCCGCGCGGCCAGCTCGGCGTAGTCGGCTACGCAGCCGCCCGCGATCGACACCACCGCCCGGACGCCGCGCAGCGCCAGCCACGGCAGGTCCTTGTCGAGGAACACCTCGATCCCGGGACCTTGCAGACCGATCGAGTTGAGCATGCCGCTGGGGGTCTCGGCCATCCGCGGTGTCGCCCGGCCGGACCGTGGGTCGAGCATGATCGACTTGGTGACCACCCCGCCCAGGGTGGCGACGTCGAAGAACTGGTCGAGCTCCTGTCCGGCCGCAGCGCAGCCGGACGCCGTGAAGACCGGGTTGGCGAAGCGAACCCCGGCCAACGTCGTGGTCAGGTCGGTCACCTGGCCCCCCCCGGCGCACCGACCGCATCGGCGGGAACGCTGCCGACGTCGTCCCAGCGGACCCGGTCGGCGGCGAAGACGGGGCCCTCCACGCACGAGCGCACCATGCGCGTACAGCCGTCGTCCCCGATCACCGGCAGGACGCAGGTCATGCAGACGCCGATGCCGCAGGCCATCGACTCCTCGACCGCCACCTGACAGGCGACGCCCTGGGCAGCGCACTGCTGCGCGACGGCACGCAGCATCGCCATCGGCCCGCAGGCGTAGACGACGTCGGTCTTGTGCCGGTCCAGCAGGGCGGGCAGGACGTCGCTCACCCGCCCCTTCGTGCCGATCGAGCCGTCGTCGGTGGTGACGGCGAGGGAAGTCGCCAAGCGCTTGGCCTCCAGCCGGCCGAACAA
>JBBSUR010000092.1:0-9677 GCA_038234255.1 Mycobacteriales bacterium
ATCGCCGTTGTCGGTCTGGCCCCGGCTGCGCACGGCGGCAACCGCACCGGTCGGATCTTCACCGGAGACCGCAGTGGCGACTGGCTGTTCGCCGCCCTGCACCGGGCCGGGCTGGCGAGCCGACCCACCTCGACCGCGGCGGACGACGGCCAGGTCCTGCACGACGTACGCATCACGCTGCCGGTGCGCTGCGCGCCACCCGCCAACCGGCCCACGATCGCGGAGCGGGACACCTGCACTGCCTGGCTGGCCGCGGAGTGGCAGTTCCTGCGTCCCACCGTCCGGGCGGTCGTCGTGCTCGGCGGGTATGGCTGGTCCGCCCTGTGGCCCGTGCTCCGCACTGCGGGAGAGCAGTTACCCGGACGGGTGCCGCCCTTCGGGCACGGGCGCGAGGTCACCCTCGACGGGGGACCGACCGTGCTCGGCTGCTTCCACGTCAGTCAGCAGAACACCTTCACCGGGCGGCTCACGGAGGTCATGCTCGACGCGGTCTTCGCCCGCGCCCGGGCGCTCGCTCGACTTCCCGCCCGGACCGAGCCCGGCGGGCGTACCGTGCCGGCGAGCGGGAAACCACCCGTGCCGCTGCCCCCGTAGCCCCCCGTAGCCCAATCAGCCCCCGTAGCCCAATCAGCCCCCGTAGCCCAATCAGGTAGTGGCGAGCCACTTAAAATGGCTGAGTTGTGGGTTCGAATCCCACCGGGGGCACGTCAGGCGGAATCTCTGCGGTGTTCTGGGGCACAACAGGGCCTGGTTGTACGTTGACACAGATGCGCGGCCCCGACCGTGGGCGGCGCGAAGGAGAGAAGCATATGCGGAGCATGCAGTCCAACAATCCGGTCTTCCAGCGCAGCGAAGTGCTCTCTCGCTCGGTGCAGCAGGGTGCCGGCTACGGGACCCCGGCCCCGTCCGCCGCCGACGTTGCGGAGATCTACAACACTCCTCAGCGGATGACGCTGGACGACGTCATGGTCAAGACCGGTCTGCTGCTCGCCGTGGTGGTCGGCGTCGGCGCGGCGTCGTGGGTGTTGAACGTCCCGATCGGCGTCGCCGTGGTCGCCGCGATTGCCGGTTTCGGCCTCGCGATGGTCAACATCTTCAAGAAGCAGGTCAGCCCGCCGCTGATCTTCGCCTACGCCGCCACCCAGGGCGTGTTCCTCGGCGTGATCAGCGCCAGCTACAACGGCCAATACCGCGGGATCGTCGTTCAGGCCATCGTCGGCACCGCGGCGGTGTTCGGCGCCGTGCTGTACGGCTACAAGAGCGGCCACCTGCGCGCCACGCCGATGTTCCGCAAGGTCGTCACGTTCGGCCTGGTCGGCATGGTCGCCGTCCTGCTGCTGAACCTGCTGGTCGGCGCCTTCACCAGCGGCGACCCGCTCGGGATCAGCGGCGGCAACACTGGCCTGTCGATCCTGTTCACCGCCGGACTGATCGTCTTCGGCGCGCTCACCTTCGTGCTGGACTTCGACCGGGCGGAGGCCATGATCGCTGCGGGTGTGCCCGCGCAGGAGTCCTGGCGGGTGGCCTTCGGGCTGGTGGTCGGCCTGGTGTTCCTCTACCTCAACATATTGCGCCTGCTGTCCTACCTGCAGGGCAACGACTAGCCGCCAGAGCCAGACCTGACCGTACGGGCCAGTGCCCCCGCAAGGGGTGCCGGCCCGTACGCGTGCCCGGGACCGGGCAGACCAGGCGGCTACCCTGCGCGGCGTGGCCATGGTGCCGGCAGAACTGGTCCCGCCCTCCGGCGATGCCGCGCGGCTCCTGCTCCGGCGGGAGTGCCGGCTGCTGGTCCAGCGGCTCCGGCTGTGGACGCCGGCGCGGCTGGCTGCCGGCGCCGCTTCGTGGGGCACCCGCGCGGACCTGATCCACCACCTGGCGCAGGACCTGGCCGACCGGGCCGCTGACCGGGAGGGCCGCCCCCGCCGCCCGCTCCCTCGGCTGGACAGCGATCTGGGCCTGCCGGACCAGTTGGCGGTGACGGCCGACGATCTGGTCCGCGCCGGACCTGCGGCGCGCACCGCCATCGAGGCGGCGGCGCATCTGCTGGCGCATCGTTCGGATCTGCTGGGCGAGGTCCCCCCGGCCGGCCTGGCCGTCGCGATGGGGCTCGCCGACGTCCTGGCGCAGGGGCGCCTGGCGTGCACGGCAGCGGCAGAAAGCGCCGCTGCGAGATAGCATCCGGTCAGGGGAGCGAGTTCCGCCTCCGCCCCAGATCAGCGCCCACTCTCGGCGCCCCCGACTCGGCGCCGCCCCGGCTGCGCCACCACCTCCTGGAGTCCGGCCATGTCCCGCAGGTCCACGTTCTGGGCAGTCACCGGCACCGCCGTCCTCGGTCTTGCCAGTGTCCTTTCCACTCCGGCGACCGCGGCCGGCGAGATCCGTCCCGGTGTCATGACCGTCACCGAGGGTGCGCAGTGCACCGCGAACTTCATCTTCACCGGCGGCCAGGCCACCTACATCGGGCAGGCGGCCCACTGTTCGGGGCTCGGCGCGGCCACCGAGACCAACGGCTGCGACTCCGCATCGCTCCCGCTCGGCACCGAGGTCGAGATCGGGGGCGCCACCAAGCCCGGCACGCTGGTCTACAACTCCTGGCTGACGATGCAGAAGGTCGGCGAGACCGACCCGGACGCCTGCGCGTACAACGACTTGGCGCTGGTGAAGATCGACCCGGCCGATGTCGGCAGGGTCAGCCCGAACATCCCGGTGCTCGGTGGCCCGAACGGCATCGACCGGGACGGCGTCGGCGCCGGTGAGCAGGTCTACTCCTACGGCAACTCCAGCCTGCGCCAGGGCCTGACCCAGCTCAGCCCCAAGCAGGGGTTCAGCCTGGGCACCACCGGTAACGGCTGGACCCACCCGATCTACACGATCACCCCGGGCATCCCCGGGGACTCGGGCAGTGCGGTCCTGAGCAGCGACGGCGAGGCGCTCGGCATCCTGTCGACGCTGAGCATCGCTCCGACACCGCTCAGCAACAACGTCAGCGACCTGGGCCGGGCGCTGGACTACGCCAACGGCAAGGGCGGCATGGGCGTCAAGCTCATCAACGGCGGACCCTTCGACGGCCAACTACCGATCCTGCGCGGTCTGCTGGGCTGACGCCCCCCCCGCGTCCTCAGCCCAGCGGCCGTGGTGCTGGAGCCGCTCAGCTCAGCCGCTCCAGCACCATGGCCATGCCCATCCCGCCGCCGACGCACATCGTCTCCAGCCCCCAGGTGCCGTCGGTCGTCTGCAGGCCGTTGATCAGCGTCGTGGTGATCCGCGCGCCGGTCGAGCCGAACGGGTGGCCCAGCGCGATGGCACCGCCGTGCACGTTGAGCTTGTCCAGCTCGATGCCGAGCTCGCGGTAGGACGGAATGACCTGCGCGGCGAATGCCTCGTTGATCTCGAACAGGTCGATGTCGGCGATGCTTTTGCCGGCCCGCTGCAGGGCCATCCGGGTGGCCTCGACCGGACCCAGGCCCATGATCTCGGGGGACAGGCCGGTGACAGCGGTCGACACGATCCGGGCGAGCGGGGTCAGGCCGAGCTCGGCGGCCTTGCTGTCGCTCATCACGATGACCGCCGCGGCGCCGTCGTTGAGCGGGCAGGCGTTGCCAGCCGTGATCCGGCCGTCCGGCCGGAAGACCGGCTTCAGGCCGGCCAGCCCTTCCACCGTCGTACCGGGACGCGGCCCGTCATCGGTGCTCACCACGGTCCCATCCGGGGTGGTCACCGGGGTGATCTCCCGCTCGAAAAATCCGGTGGCGATGGCCTTCTCGGCCAGCTGCTGGGACCGCGCGGCGTAGGAATCCATCTCGGCCCGGCTGATCCCCTTCAGCAGCGCGACGTTCTCCGCCGTCTGGCCCATGGCGACGTAGACGTCGGGCAGCTCGCCGCTCTCCCGCGGGTCGGTCCAGCCGTCGGCGCCGGACTCGGCGACCGCGGCGGTGCGCGCCGCGGCGTCGTCGAAGATCGGGTTGGTCAGCTTCTGGCCGCCGATCATGTCGCTGTTACCGGCCATGAAGCGGCTGACCGTCTCGACCCCCGCCGAGATGAACACGTCGCCCTCACCCGCCTTGATCGCGTGCAGCGCCATCCGGGTCGTCTGCAGCGAGGACGAGCAGTAGCGGGTGATCGTCGTACCGGGGAGGAAGTCCATGCCGAGCGCGACGGCGACGACGCGGGCCATGTTCATCCCTTGCTCGCCACCGGGCAGGCCGCAACCGAGCATCAGGTCGTCGATCTCGCGTGGGTCGAGCGCCGGGATCTTGTCGAGCGCGGCGCGCACGATGGCCACCGCCAGGTCGTCCGGCCGGACATCGGTGAGCGAGCCCTTGAAGGCCCGGCCGATCGGGGAGCGGGCGGTGGCGACGATGACGGCTTCGGGCACGGGAGCACTCCAGGGAGATCGGGACGGGGTACGCGGCAGATCGACGTCCAGGGTACGACAAACCGAATGGCGTTCTAATCGGGAGGGGCATCCGCGGCGGCGCCGGCCGGAGCGCCCGGAGTGCTGGCCGCCGGCGAGCCGGCGGGGGCCAGCTCACGGGGATCGGTGCGGCCCGCTGGCGCCCCCCGCCCGACGAGCGGCAGCCGTCGGCGCAGCCTCGCCAGCCGGCCGACACCGGCGAGCATCGAGTCAACCTCGACTCCCGGCTCGTGGGCGGCCACCCGGGCGGCCACGTCCAGGTCCTGCACCGAGTCGCTGATCGGGACGCTGACCGCGATGGTGACGCCGAGGCTGTCCAGCGCGCTCGGCAGCAGCACGTCGACCATCCGCCGGTAGCCCTCCGGGGACGGGTGGAAGCGGTCGGCGCTCCACAGGTGGGGCTGCTCCTGGAAGTCCCGGGCCAGCAGGTCGCCCAGCGAGACGGCGATGCCGTCCTGGCCCACGGTGGCGACGGTCTGTGCGGTGGCCAGCCGGCGGCTCCAGTGGGCGGCGATGGTGCGCAGCGGCTGCATCAGCGGCTTGACGCTGCCCAGGTCCGGGCAGGTGCCGACGACCACGACCGCCCCGGCGGCCCGCAGCGCGCGTACCGCCCGGCCCAGGTCGCGCGCCGCGGCGGCGACGGGCACACGGTGGGTGACGTCGTTCGCGCCGATGATGATCACGGCGACGTCGAGCGGTCGGCGCAGGGCCTGGGCCACCTGCCCGTCCAGGTCGGCCGAGCGGGCACCGGTCACCGCGACGACCTCCAGGTCGACCCGCCGGGGCAGGTCGCGGGCGATGCCGCCGGCCAGCAGCGCTCCGGGGGTCTGGTCCGCCGTGACGCAGCCCAGACCGGCCGCTGCGGAGTCACCGATCATGACCAGGTGCAGCGGCGTGTCCCCCCGCTGTCCCCGGCCGTAGGAGCCGGCGGCCCGCGGCGCCTCCCCCGTAGGGAGGCCGATCGCCCGGCGCGCGAGCTTGGCCTGCGCGGCGAGCAGCGCGTACGACACTCCGACCAGGCCGCCGAAGGTACCGCCGCCGTACGCCGCCTTGACCGCGACGAGCCGGGCCCGACGGCCGGGGCGCGGCACGGCGGCTCTCACGTCGGCCAGCCCCTCACGTCGATGTTCTCCAGCCCCGCTCGATCAGGAAATCTACCTGCCCGCCGTACGCTGGGAGCCGGTTCCCTCCCGGCTGGAAGGTCTCCCGTGCAGGTCAGCGACTCGCTAGTGGACCTGGTCGGCAACACCCCGCTGGTGCGGCTCGGGCGGATGGCCGCCGGGTTGGCGCCGCAGGTGATCGCCAAGGTGGAGTATTTCAACCCCGGCGGATCGGTGAAGGACCGGATCGCGCTGGCGATGGTCGAGGCGGCCGAACGGGACGGCCTGATCCGGCCCGGCGGCACCATCGTGGAGCCGACCAGCGGCAACACCGGGGTGGGCCTGGCGATCGTGGCGAACCAGCGCGGCTACAAGTGCCTGTTCGTGATGCCGGACAAGATGAGCGCCGAGAAGATTGCGGTCCTGCGCGCCTACGGGGCCGAGGTGGTGGTCTGCCCGTCGGCGGTGGCGCCCGAGCACCCGGACAGCTACTACTCGGTGTCGCGCCGGCTGGCCGCCGAGACCCCGGGCGGCTGGAACCCCAACCAGTACGCCAACCCGCTGAATCCGGCAGCCCACTACGCGACAACCGGCCCGGAGATCTGGGCGCAGACCGACGGATCGGTCACGCACTTCGTGGCGGGCGTCGGCACCGGCGGGACGATCAGTGGGACGGGGCGCTTCCTGAAAGACGCCTCCGGCGGCCGGGTGCAGGTCATCGGCGCCGACCCGGAGGGCTCGGTCTACTCCGGCGGCACTGGCCGGCCGTACCTGGTCGAGGGGGTCGGTGAGGACTTCTGGCCGACGACGTACGACACGACCATCGCCGACCGGATCATCGCCGTCAGCGACCGCGACTCCTTCCTCACCACCCGCCGGCTGGCCCGCGAAGAGGCGCTGCTGGTCGGTGGTTCGTGCGGGCTGGCCGTCGCCGCGGCGCTGCGGCTGGCGCAGGAGCTGACCGAGGACGATGTCGTGGTCGTCCTGCTGCCGGACTCGGGGCGCGGCTACCTGTCCAAGATCTACAACGACGAGTGGATGGCCGACTACGGCTTCCTCACCCCCGACGACAGCCAGCCCACCGTCGGCGACGTGCTGGACCGCAAGGGCTCCACGCTGCCCGAGCTGGTCCACGTCCACCCCGAGGAGACCGTCGGCTCGGCGATCGCGATCCTGCGCGAGTACGGCGTCAGCCAGCTGCCGGTCGTGAAGCAGGAGCCGCCGGTGATGACGGCCGAGGTGGTCGGCGCAGTGATCGAGCGCGAGCTGCTCGACGCGGTCTTCGCCGACCGCGCCGCCCTGGATCATCCGTTGTCGCAGCACCTGAGCCAGCCCCTGCCGATGGTCGGCTCGGGCGAGCCTTTGCCGGTGGCGATGGCCGCTCTGGAGACGGCCTCGGCGATGCTGGTGCTCAGTGACGGCAAGCCGGTGGGCATCCTCACCCGGTCGGACCTGCTCGGCTACCTCGCACACGGCTGAGTCCTCCGGTCGGTCGTAGCGTGCGGCCTGGCCACGTCCCGCCCGCGCCGCCGCCGTCGAGTTACTCGATCAGTTGCCCGACCAGCGCCCGTCGTACCGTCGGAGGATGGACGACCCCGAGACGACCGCCGAACACATCCGTGCCGCCGACAGCGCAGCCTCCGGCAGCGAGGTGCACGGCGACACGGTGCACGGCCTGGACGGGGCGGACCGATGGGCGGGGGGCGGGTTCGGCTTCCAGACCCGGGCGATCCACGCCGGGCAGGACCCGGAGCCGACGACCGGCGCCGTGGTGGTCCCGATCTACCAGACGTCCACGTTCGCCCAGTCCGAGGTCGGCGTCCACCAGGGTTATGAGTACTCCCGCAGCGGCAACCCGACCCGTACCGCCTTGGAGACCTGCCTCGCCGCGCTCGAGGGCGGGGCCACCGGGCTGGCGTTCGCCTCCGGGCTGGCCGCCGAGGACTGCCTGCTGCGGACGGTGACCGGCCCGGGCGCCCATGTCGTCGTGCCGGACGACGCCTACGGCGGGACCTTCCGGCTGTTCGCCCGGGTGCTGCAGCGCTGGGGGGTCGAGCACACGCCCGTGCCGCTCGGCGACCTCGACGCCGTGCGCGCCGCGATACGCCCCGGCCAGACGTCGCTGATCTGGTGCGAGACCCCGACCAACCCGCTGCTCAGGATCGCCGACATCGCCGCGCTCGGGCGGCTTGCCCATGATGCGGGGGCCCGCCTCGCGGTCGACAACACCTTCGCGAGCCCCTACCTGCAGCAGCCGCTGGCGCTCGGCGCCGACGTGGTCGTGCATTCCACGACGAAGTACCTAGGCGGGCACTCCGACGTGGTCGGCGGCGCGCTCGTCACCGCCGACCCCTGCCTGGGCGAGGAGTTGGCGTACGCCCAGAACGCGATGGGCGCGGTCCCCGGCCCCTTCGACAGCTGGCTGGTGCTGCGCGGGATCAAGACCTTGGGCGTACGGATGGACCGGCACTGCGCGAACGCCGCTCGCGTCGTGGAGCTGTTGGAGGAGCATCCGGCGGTGTCGACGGTGCTCTACCCCGGGCTGCCCGACCACCCCGGCCATGACGTCGCCACGGCCCAGATGAGCCAGTACGGCGGGATGGTGAGCTTCCGGCTCGCCGCCGGCGAGGCAGCGGCGCTGGAGGTCTGCCGCCGTACGTCCGTGTTCACCCTCGGCGAGTCGCTCGGCGGCGTCGAGTCGTTGATCGAGCACCCGGGCCGCATGACGCACGCCAGCGTGGCGGGGTCGCCGCTGGAGGTGCCCGGCGACCTGGTGCGCCTGTCGGTCGGAATCGAGACGGTCGAAGATCTGCTCGCCGACCTGGAACGGTCGCTGGCTGGAAATCACCCGGCTACGACTTGACCGGCGCAGACTTATTGCCGACCCTGACTGCATGACCCCCCCGGCCTTGCCCCGCCGCCGCATGCCCCACTGGCTCTATCGCGGGACGGCCGTGATGGTGGGGGCGGCGCTCCTGGTGGGGCTCGGCGTCATCGTCTCCTCGGAAGACGAGCTACCTGCAGCCGTCGAGGCGCAGGCGACTCCGGTCGTGGAACTGCCGAGTCCGAGCCCGAGCCCGAGCCCGAGTCCAAGCCCTTCGCCGACCCCGCCGCCGCCACCACCGTCGGCAGCGCCGGCGAACACGCCGGTCATCCGGTCCGCTGCGCGTCCCGAGCTCGACGTGGCGAGTGTGCTCGGACCGCCACCCGGCGCGCAGAACGATCCGCGTCCCCTGCGCACCGCCGCGCCCGCCGACCGCTTCGCCGTGCTGGTCGGGGTGACCGACTACCGCTCACCGACCAAGGACACCATCGGCGGCGCGAACGACGTGCGCTTCATCGCCCAGCAGTTGCAGGCCAACGGCTGGCCGGCGCAGAACATCCGGGTGCTCGCGGACGCCGAGGCCACCGGTGCGGCTGTGCGGGAGAGCATGGCCTGGCTCGCGGCGCAGTCGCGTCCCGGCACCTTCGGCCTGTTCCACTACTCCGGACACGTGAAGCAGAAGGGCGGCGGCCGGGAGGCGCTGTGGCCGGTGGACCGCGCCTTCATCGACGACAGCGAGGTGAGCGCGGCGCTCGGTCGCGCGCAGGGCCGGCTCTGGGTCGACATCGCCGGGTGCGAGGCGGCCAGCTTCGCGGCCGGGCTGCCGAGCGACCGGGTGCTGTTCAGCGGCAGCAGCAAGGGCACCGAGAAGTCCTACGAATATCCCCCGTGGGGCATGTCGGTCTGGTCGGGGCTGATCTTCGACGTGGGTCTGCGCCAGGGTCAGGCGGATGCCGACCGCGACGGGCGAACCACGATCGGTGAGACGCTGCGCTACTCGCAGTACTACGCGCAGGCGATCACCCTGGGGCAGAAGCCGTACGGGCGGCAGACCCCGCAGTTCCTCGGCGCCCCCGACCTGGGCTGGACGCTGGCCGACCCGCCCGCGTAGCGGGGTGGGGCTGGCGGCTGTCTGATCATGTGGCGACGTGTCCGCTGTGGGGGGCTCCCTCTCTGATCAATTGGCGAAATTGAGGGGCAAACGGGTCACTTGTGCGCCAATGGATCAGGGAGGGCTCCTCGTCCTGCACAGTTGATCAGGGAAGGGGCCCGTCCAGCGCCAAGGGATCAGGGAAGGCCCGGCCGAGGCGTCGAGTTGCGGCATGGTGGAGGCCACCCG
>JBBSUR010000093.1:0-9619 GCA_038234255.1 Mycobacteriales bacterium
CGGCCGACGTGGTGGGCGATCAGCGCGGCGCGGCGGCCTTCGAGCGCCGGAACGGATCGGGCGCCGGTGCGGCCACCAGCTGGGCCCGCGGACAACTGGAGAGGGTGAGGCCGGCGGCCGCCAGCAGTTCGTCGCAGAGCCGGTCGACCGTCAGCCCGCGCGCGGCGCCGGCGTCGGTGACGCTGACCCGGTAGATGGTCACGTCGTACTTGTCCCAGGTGATGTGCAGCGAGCCGAGCAGCACCGCACTACCGCGCATGCCGGACAGGCCGTCGAACGGGCCGCTGTGCCGCTTGATGTACCCGAGCCCGTGCTCCCAGCAGCCACCTTGCGCCACGTCGTGATGCGCCAGCCAGGCCAAGATCTCGCGAGCCGCCCGCTCGTGGAGCACGGCTGCAGGCCGGATGACGCGGTCCAGGCTCGCGTCGCCCCGTGCGTCCATGGCGCTCCTGCCCCTGCGGTGGTGGTCCTGTTGGTTCTCGGCGCGTTGTGGCGAGAACTTCAGCGCCGGACCCTGGGGGTATAGCGGGGGCTGTGGCAAGGCCTTGGCCAGACCGGGGCCTTGGCCAGACCGGAGCCTTGCCTCCCCCAACCGATCTTGATCGCGCCGGTCGTTGATCGGTTGGGTGACAAGGCAGGCCCGGGGAGGCCACAAGCCCACCCGGCCGATCACCCGATGAGGTGTGGCAGCGATCAACCGGTCCAGCCGCCGGCTTGCAGCGCGCGCCGGACCTGGTCCATCACGTGCGCCTCCTGTTCCCAGAGCAGGAAGCTGACGATCCGGAGCCGCCGGCTCACCTGCGCGATCTCCAGTTCGTTGCTGCGATCGAGGTCGGCGACCCACTGCCCGACGCGGTAGTGGCCGAGTTGTCCGGCGGCCCATGATCGGTTGGGGGACCGTGGGGAGGGCTCGGCGAGGCTCCGGCGCGACCTCGGCGCGACCTCGGCGCGACCTCGGCGCGGCCTTGGCGGGACCGGGCGCTCTAGATTGAGGTGGTGGGCAGACCGGACGGCGACGCGGCGATCGGCGTATTCGACTCCGGCGTCGGTGGGCTCACCGTCGCCCGGGCACTGCTCGACCAGCTTCCCGCGGAGCCGTTGCTCTACGTGGGTGACACCGCCTTCGGACCGTACGGCCCGCTGCCGCTGGCCGACGTGCGCCGCCACGCGCTCGCCGCCATGGACGGCCTGGTCGGCGCCGGAGTCAAGATGCTGGTCATCGCCTGCAACAGCGCCAGCAGCGCCTGCCTGCGCGATGCCCGGGAGCGCTACGACGTTCCGGTCGTCGAGGTGATCGCGCCGGCGGTGCGGCGGGCCGTCACCGCGACCCGCAACGGCAAGGTCGGGCTGCTCGGCACGCAGGTCACGGTGGACAGCCGGGCCTATGACGACGCCTTCGCTGCCGCTCCGCACATCACCTTGACGAGCGCGGCGTGCCCCCGGTTCGTCGACTTCGTGGAGCGGGGCGTGACGACCGGACGGCAGCTGCTCCAACTCGCCACCCACTACCTCGACCCGGTGCTGCGGGCCGATGTGGACACGCTCGTCCTCGGCTGCACCCACTACCCGCTGCTGACCGGCATGATCAGCCTGGTGGTGGGGGAGTCCGTGACGCTGGTGAGCAGCGCAGAGGAGACGGCGAAAGACGTATACCGGGTGCTGGCACGGGAGGGCCTGGACCGCGATCCCGGCCGACCGGCTCCGCAGCACCGATTCGTGGCGACCGGTGACGCCGAGCCGTTCGCGCGCCTGGGCCGAAGGTTCCTCGGCCCCGAGATCGGGCAGGTGGCGAGCATGTGGGCCTCGGCATGACGCGCGCCCTGCCGACCGCGGCATGAAGCTCACCGTCCTGGGCTGCGCCGGCACCTTCCCCCGAACCGACTCGCCGTGCTCGAGCTACCTCGTCGAGCACGACGGCTTCCGGCTCGTACTGGACCTCGGGAGCGGCGCCGTCGGGCAGCTGCAGCGACACCTCGGGCTGCTCGACGTCGACGCGGCCTACCTCAGTCATCTGCACGCCGATCACTGCCTGGACCTGGTCGCCTACTCCTACGCCCGCCGCTTCCACCCCGACGGCAACCCACCGCCGCTGCCGGTCTACGGCCCGGCCGGCACCGCTGACCGCATCTGCGCGGCCTTTGACACACCGCCGCCGGACCACCTCGCCGAGGTCTACGATTTCCGTGAGGTGCCGACCGGCCGGCGCCAGATCGGGCCGTTCACCGTGACCACCGCCCGGATGAACCACCCCGTCGAGTGCCACGGGCTGCGGGTTGAAGTTGGCGGGCGCTCGCTGGTCTACTCCGGTGACACCGGCGAGAGCGAGGCGTTGGTGGAGCTCGCCACCGACTGCGACCTGCTGCTGTGCGAGGCCAGCTGGCGCCACGACCCGGCGGCACCGTCCGGAGTCCACCTGTCCGGTCGGCAGGCCGGCGAACACGCCGACCGGGCCGGGGCGAAGCGGCTGCTGCTCACCCATCTGGTGGCCTGGGTCGATCCCGACGCGATCCTGGACGAGGCCCGCAAGGGCTACGGCGGCCGGTTGGAGCTGGCCCGCTGCGGTCAGGCGTACGACGTCTGACTAGGGTTCCCGGGTGACTCGACATGACGGCCGCGCGGTCGACCAGCTCCGGCCCGTGATGCTCACCCGCGGTTGGCTGGACCACGCCGAGGGCTCCTGCCTGATCGAGTTCGGCCGTACCCGCGTGCTGGTCGCCGCCAGCGTGACCAAGGGAGTTCCGCGGTGGCGCAAGGGTTCCGGCCTGGGCTGGGTGACATCGGAGTACGCGATGCTGCCCCGCGCCACGCACACCCGTAGCGACCGGGAGTCGGTCAAGGGCCGGCTCGGCGGGCGCACCCACGAGATCAGCCGGCTGGTCGGCCGCAGCCTGCGCGCCTCGATCGACCTGTCGCTGCTGGGCGAGAACACCATCGCGGTGGACTGCGACGTGCTCCAGGCCGACGGCGGCACCCGTACCGCCGCGATCACCGGCGCCTACGTCGCGCTGTCGGATGCCTGCGCCGGGCTGGGCCGCCCTGAGGCCATGGTGCGCGCGGTCGCCGCGGTCAGCGTGGGCATCGTCGATGGCGTCGCGGTGCTCGACCTGGACTACCCCGAGGACGTCTCGGCCGGCACCGACATGAACGTCGTCGCGACTGGGGGTGGCGAGCTGATCGAGGTGCAGGGAACCGCCGAGGGCGCGCCGTTCTCGCGGGCCGAGCTCGACGCGCTGCTCGACCTGGCGCTCAGCGGGATCGGGGAACTCGCTGCGCTGCAGGCCTCCGCGCTGGCCGAACCGCTGCGGGTCCGGCACGGCGGCGACCCGCTCAAGTTGTGACGGCGGGGCGGCCCAGGGTGGTCCTCGCGACACAGAACCTGGGCAAGGTCGCCGAGTTGCAGCGGATCCTCGGCGGGGCAGTCGATCTGGTGGGCATCGACGGGGCATACGTGCCCGGACCCGAGACGGGCGCGACGTTCGCCGACAACGCGCTGGCCAAGGCGCGCGAGGCGGTCGAGCGGCTCGGGCTCCCGGCGGTGGCCGACGACAGCGGCCTGGCGGTCGATGCCCTCAACGGCATGCCTGGCGTCTTGTCGGCCCGCTGGGCCGGCCGGTCTGCCGCCGGTCCAGCGGCGGATCGGGCCAACCTGGAGCTGCTGCTCGAGCAGCTCACCGACGTGCCGGACGAGCGGCGCGGCGCGGCCTTCGTGTGCGCGGCGGCCTACGCCACCCCGGACGGGCGGAGCCAGGTGGTCCTCGGCGAGTTACGCGGAAGCGTCCTGCGCGCGCCGAGAGGGACGGGCGGGTTCGGTTACGACCCGGCCTTTGTGCCGGACGGACTGTCCGTGACCACCGCGGAACTGGCGCCGGAGCGAAAGGACGCGATCAGCCACCGGGGGAGGGCATTCCGCCTGCTTGTCCCGCAGCTGCTCGCCGCTTTGGCTTCGCCAGCCGCTCCCGGGACAGGATCCACAGCGCCTCCACGCCATCTCGCCAGGTGAGCTTCTTACCCTCCTCGCGACTGCGGGCCCGGTAGCTGATCGGCACTTCGTACGGCCGGATCCCGCGGCGCAACAGCTGCCGGTGATCTCGGCCTCCATGCCGAAACCGGCGCTGCGCACATCGAGCTCGCGGTAGAGCCCCAGCGGCAACAGCTTGAAGCAGGTCTCCAGATCTGCTGCTGCCGAACGTGCGGGTGCCGTAGACCACCGTCGCCGCACCGGCGAGCACCGGCGCCAGCAGTCGCGGGATCTCCTCCGGGGCGTACTCCAGATCGGCGTCGCAGATGATCAGGTAGTCCCCCGTCGCAGTGGCGGCGGCGGTGCGGATGGCCGCCCCCTTTCCCCGATTGACCGGATGGCGTACGAGCCGGGCGCGCGGGTCATCGAGCGCGTCGAGCTGCGCGGCCGTGCCGTCGGTGCTGCCGTCGTCGACGACGACGACCTCCACCTCGCACGGGTAGTTGACGTCGAACACCCGCCTCAGCGCCACCGAGACAGTGGCGGCCTCGTTGTAGACGGGGATCAGGATGGACAGTTTCACCGGTCACTCGACCAGTTGGGGGTGCCGACGGAACCACTCGATGGTGCGGCGCAGCCCCTCGTCGAGCTCCACGGCCGGTTCCCACCCGAGCTCGCGCCGGGCCAGGGCGATGTCCGGCTGACGCACCGTCGGGTCGTCGACCGGGCGCTCGATGAAGGCGAGGTCGCTGCGACTGTCGGTCAGCAACCGGATCCGCTCGGCCAGCGCGAGCATCGTCAACTCGTAAGGGTTGCCGATGTTAACCGGCCCGGTCAGTTCGCTGCGCAGCAACAGGAGCAGCCCGCGGACCAGATCGTCGACGTAGCAGACCGACCGGGTCTGACTTCCGTCGCCGGCCACGGTGATCGGCTCGCCCCGCAGGGCCTGTCGGATGAACGTCGGGATGGCCCGCCCGTCGTTCGGTCGCATCCGGGGTCCGAAGGTATTAAAAATGCGGACGATCGCGGTGTCGACGCCGTGGGTGCGCCGGTAGGCCATGGTGAGCGCCTCGGCGAACCGCTTGGCCTCGTCGTAGACACCGCGGGGACCGACCGGGTTGACGTGCCCCCAGTAGGTCTCCGGCTGTGGGTGGACCTGCGGGTCGCCGTAGGTCTCGCTGGTGGAGGCCAGCAGGAATCGGGCACCCTTCTCCTTCGCCAGACCGAGGGCGTGCAACGTGCCGATCGAGCCGACTTTCATCGTCTCGATCGGCAGCAGCAGGTAGTCGATCGGGCTGGCGGGGCTGGCGAAGTGCAGTACCTGGTCGACACGGCCGGGGACGTGGACGTACTCGGTGATGTCGCACCTGATCAGCCGGAAGCCGTCGTGCTCCAACAGGTGCTCGACGTTCGCCGGCGTGCCGGTCAGGAAGTTGTCGAGCGCGATCACCTCGTCGCCGTCGGCGAGCAGCTGCTCGCACAGGTGGGAGCCGAGGAAGCCGGCCCCGCCCGTCACCACCGTCCGTGCCATGACGCAGAGGTTAGGTGACGCCACGCCACGCCGACGCGACGGTGCGCGAGGGGGGACTCGAACCCCCACACCCGAAGGCGGCGGCACCTAAAGCCGCAGCGTCTGCCAGTTCCGCCACTCGCGCCGATCACCGAGCGTACGCCGAGCAGTCAGTTCGCGGGCAGCCCGAGATCCCGCCTCAGTTTGGCCACATGCCCCTTGGCCTTGCCGTAGGCGGTGAGCACCTGCTTGCCGGGTCGGACAGCAGCGGGAAGCTCAGCCCCTCGGCGTCGCGGAAGCGGGCCAGTGCGGCGGGCGGATCGGGGGACAGCCCGACGACCTCGTAGCCGGCGCTGCGCAGGCTCAGGACGAAGTCGGGGGCCGGGTCGCCCGGGGACAGGCGTGGGGTGGCAGTCATCGCCGTGATCCGCCTCAGCGCCCGACGCTGGCGAGCGGGGCTACGGCGGGCAGGTCGGTGTGGTCGTGCAGTCCGGCGGCCCGGCGCAGGGCGCGTCCGCCGGTGACGGCCAGGACGACGAGGAACACGGTGGCGTTCACCAGCACGATGGTGGTGCCGGAAGGGATCTCCAGTTGGAAGGACAGGTACATCCCCACGGCGCCGGCCGCTGCGCCGAGCCCGGTGGACAACCACAGGATGCGGCTGAAGGAGTCCGAGAGCATGCGGGCGACCACGGCCGGGATGACCAGGGTGGCCGCGACCAGGGTGACTCCGATGATCTTCAGCGTCGCGAGCACCGACACTGACAGGACGAGCATGAGCAGCGCGTCCATCCGTCCCACCCGGATGCCGGACACGTCCGCCACCTCCGGATCGAAGGTGGAGAACAGGAACGACCGGTAGAGCACGGTGAAGACGGTGACGGCGAACAGCAGGGCGCCGCCCAGAAGCATCAGGTCGGGTCCGGAGACACCGTTGATGCTGCCGAACAGCAGGGCGTCGAAGGCCGGTCCCTTGGTGCCGAACCGGGTGAGCAGCGCAACACCCAGGGCGAAGGAGGCGGTCGTGACGACGCCGATCGCGGCGTCGGCGCCGATCCGGCGGCTGCGGGTGATGGCGTTGATCGCCAGTGCGGACGCGAGCCCCCAGGCACCGGCGCCGAGCACGATCGGGATGCCGAGCAGCGGCGCAGCGGCGTAGCCGCCGAAGATCGCGTGCGACAGCCCGTGCCCGATATAGCTCATGCCGCGCAGGGTGATGTAGACGCCGATGAGACCGCACAGGGCGCCGGCGAGCACGGCGGCAACGAGTCCCTTGAGGAAGAAGTCGTAGCCGAACGGGTCGAGCAGCGTCTGCAGCAGGCTCATCCGGCCACCGGCCGCATCTGCGCCGGATGGCCGGAGTCGACCACCACGGGCATGCCGAGGTGCTGCAGCACCTCCATGCGCGCCCCGAAGGTCCGCTCGAGGACGTCGGGGACGATCACCTCGCTCGGCGAGCCGGCGGCGACGATCCGGCGTTGCAGGGCGACCAGGTGGGGCAGGTGCGCCGCCATGCCGTTCAAATCGTGGGTCGTCAGGACGATCGCCAAGCCTTCGCGGTTGAGCTCGTCGAGCAGGTGCAGGACCTCGTGGCGGGTGCCGATGTCGACACCGGAGGTCGGCTCGTCCATCAGCAGCAGCTGCGGTCGCCGCAGCAGCGCCCGAGCGATGAACATCCGCTGCTGCTGACCGCCGGACAGCTCGCGGATGTGCCGGTGGGACAGCTCACCGATGCCCAGCCGATCGAGAACAGCTGCCACCTCGGCTCTTTCGCCAGGAGTGGCCCAGGGGAGTAGCCGGCGGGTGGCCCGCGACATGAGCACGCACTCCGCCACCGTGACCGGGAAGCTCCAGTTGACCGTCTCGAGCTGAGGGACGTAGGAGACCGCGATGTCGGCTCGTCGCACGACCCGCCCACGCTGCGGCTTCACGGTGCCGAGCAGCACCTTCAGCAGCGAGGTCTTGCCGCTGCCGGAGGGGCCGACGATCCCGGTGAAATCGCCGGGCTGCACGGCGTAGTCGACCTCGAGCAGCACCGGCGACCGGTCGTAGCCGAAGCTGACCCCGGACAGTTCGATCAGCGGTGCGGCCGGTCGGATGCTCGAGGAAGGGGCCGTCGCGCAGGCGGTCACTGCGGGTACTCCGCCCGGTCCGGCGTGACGTCGCTGACATCCAGCGCGTCCAGCCGGTCGGTCGTGCCGCCCAGCCCGGAGATCATCGTGACGTAGTCGTAGCGCATCAGACCGAGCCAGGAGTGCTCGGGGTCTCCCGGCTCGCCGGGCAGGTCGTCGTCGCGCAGGCTGTCCTCGTAGCGCGCGCCGGTCTCCCGGCCGATCTGCTCGAGGACCTTGGAGGGAAACACCTCCGACCCGAAGATGACGGGCAGCTGGCGCTCGCGCACCTGGTCGATGATGCGGGCGATCTCCTTCGGCTGCGGGTCCTCGAAGTTCGACGGCTGTACCGCGCCGATGACCTCCCAGCCGTAGGTCTTGGCGAAATAGGCGTAGGCGTCGTGGTAGGTGAGGAGCTGCTTCTTGCCCGCCGGGATGGTGGCCGAGTCGGCCGTCAACGCGTCGGAGAGCGCGGTGGCCTTGGCGACGAACGCCCCGGCATTGGCGCGGTAGTAGTCGGCGTTGGCGGGGTCGCGGGCCACCAGGGTGTCCCGGATGACTTCCGCGTACCGGATCGCGTAGGTCGGATCGGTCCACAGATGGGGATTGGGTTTCCCGTCCTTCTTGGGGAAGGAGAAGTCGTAGAGGTAGTCCGACTCGGGCAGCACCCGGTCGCCGAGCGCAACGATCCTGGTGTCGTCTGCGGCGTTCTGCTTGGCCAACTCGACGGTCGGTTCCTCGAGTTGGAGACCGTTCACGAAGACGACATCCGCGGTGGCCAACCCCTTAGAGACCTGCGGCGGCGGCTCGAACGTGTGGCTGTTGGTGCCCTCCGGGACAATTCCGGTCACCGTCCCCCGGTCGCCGAGGACATTCGCCACGATCGACGTGATCGGCGCCACCGTGGAGACCACGCTCAGCCCGGCCCCCGATGGCTCGCCGGGATCGGCCGACGACGCACTGCAGGCCGTGAGCAGCAGGGCGGCTGCTGTGGCGAGGGCGCCGCAGCCGAGCCGGGTCATGCGTGGCCGGGTCAGGTCCATGCTGCAAGGTTAGTGGACATCTGTGGTTGTTGCCAGACATGTGCAATAACACGCCGGGGCGTTGATCACGCGCGGGCGGTTCCACCCCCGCGGTGGCGGGCACGGGACCCACGACATGATCAGGTCAGGCGGGCACGAACGGACCAGGGAGTGGCACCGTGGCAAGCGAGGACAAGACGAGCGAACCGGAGCAGTCCTGGCCGGCGCAGCGACCCCGTACGGCAGCCGAGCAGCGAGCGGAGCGCGCCGAGCAAGGCGCGGATCGCTCGCCAGAGAGCAGCGATCCGGAGGTGCTCGCCGCGGAGATCGAGAAGACCCGCGAGGATCTTGCCGAGACGCTCGATGCCATCGCGGACAAGGTCAGCCCCAAGCGCGTGGTCAAGCGCACCACCAAGAAGGTCAGTGACGCGGCCAAAGAGCAGGCCAGCGATGCCGCCGAGACGGTGAAGGCCGGTGCATCGGAGGCCAGTGCCTCCGTCAAGGCGGGGGCCGCCGCGGCCGCCGACGCGGTCAAGCACGCGACGGCCGGCGCCACCGAGGCGATCAAGGACGCGGCTGCCTCGGTCAAGGACAGCGTCTCGGCGACCGACGAGCCGGACGCCGCGGTACCGCCACGTGCCGCGGAAACAGCGCTGCTTGGGGCAGCCGCGACAGACGCGCCGGCGGTCCAGCGTCCCGGCCCACGCTTAGCGCCGTACGCCCCGAGCGTGCTGCCGCCGACGCAGTCAGCGCGGGTACCCATGCTGGTCGGCGCTGGTGCGGCCGTGCTCGTGGCGCTGCTGCTGCTGCGCCGCCGCCGCCGCCGCTGACCATGCGACGCACTCCGGCCGAGCCGGTGGGGCCTGGCCAGGAGTCTGTCTGGGACTACCCCCGACCGCCGCGGGCGCAGGTGTCGCCCAGGCTCGTGGTCATCACGCTCGGCGGCGTCGAGGTCTGCCGTAGTACCCGCGGGATCCGAGTGCTGGAGACCAGCCATCCACCCGTCTGGTACCTGCCC
>JBBSUR010000094.1:0-9608 GCA_038234255.1 Mycobacteriales bacterium
CCCACCTGCTGTCCCCGGCTGACGCTCTGCCCTTCCGACACCGACAGCCGACTCATGTGGGCGTACGCGGTGGACAGGTTCCGCCCGTTCACCGTCCCGTGGGTGACCACAACAAGCGTGCCGTAGCCGCTGGCCTGCCCGGCATAGATGACCGTCCCGCCGTCCGCGGCGCTGACCCGGGCCCCGAACCCACCGCCGATGTCGATGCCGGCGTGGAAGCGCATGTCCCCGTAGATCGGGTGCTTGCGGTTCCCGTAACGGCTGGTGAGCCGACCGGGCGCCGGCCAGAGCAGCTCGCCGGCTCGCGCGCTGCGCGGGGTGGCGACCGGGGGCGGCGGGGGCGGGGCCGGTCGTCCCGCACGGGCGGCGCGCTGGCGCGCCGCGGCGATCTCGGCTTGGCGACGGGCCTCGTCGGCGGCGCGCTGACGGGCCTCCGCCGCCTGACGGCGGGCCTGCTCCGCCTGACGGCGAGCCTCGGCGGCGGCGGCCTCCGCAGCGGCCTTGCGGATCCGTTCGGCCAGCGCCCGGGAAGCGGCCTGCGCCTCCTGGTAGTCCCGCAGGTCCTGCGCCCGGTTGGTTTCGGCGACGCCCAGCGCGGCGCGTCGGGTGGCGACGAGCTCGGCCACCCGGGCCGCCGCGGCCTCGGCCGACGCGGTGACCTCGGTGGCCCGAGCTTCTCCTTCGGCGGCCGCCGACCGGGCGCTCGCGACGGTGCGTTCCTCGGCCGCGAGGTCCGCACCGGTGCGGGCGAGCGCCAGCCGGTCCGCCGTCAGTCGGTCCAGCATCCCGTCCTGGTAACGAAAGACCGAGCGCAGCATGCTGGCCCGCTCCAGCACGTCCTGCGGTTCGCCTGCCTGCATGACGTCCTGCAGGGCTCCCAGCCGCCCGCGCTGGTAGGACCGCCGAGCCAGCTGGCCCACGACATCGCGACCCTGCTCGACCTTGTCGCCCGCCGCCGCCACCCGCTTCTCGGCCCCGCTGCGGGCCTGTTCGGCGCGGACCAGCGCGGCCTTGGCCGCAGTGAGCTTGGCCCGGGCCCCGGCCAGCTCACCCCTGGCCTGCGCGACCGCCTGTTCCGCTCCGGGGAGCTCCGCCGCCACCGTACGCAGAGCGGCGCCGGCGGCCTGGACCTCCTGGCCGGAATCCTCGAGCTCGCCCGCCGCCTGCTCCTCGGCCTGCCGGGCCTGTTCCTGCGTCTGGGGCTGCGGGGCAGGCGCAGCGACGGCCGCGGGACCGAGCAGAAGCGGGACGCTGAACAGCGCCAGCACGGTGCACAGCAAGGTCCGGGAAAGCGACAGGCGACGCCTGGACACAGTCACAGGAGTACCCACAGCCCCATCTGTACCACAACGGGCGGCTCTGCGGGGCCCTCCGGGCGCTCTGCGCGGCCCTCCCTGATCAGCTGGCGAAAATCGAGCGGAATCCGACCCAGATCTCGCCAGATGATCAGGGACGGCCCGCCGGCCTCGCCGGATGATCAGGGACGGCCCTCCGGCGGTGCCCCGCTGATCAGGCACCGGCGGTCAGACCCGCAGGTGCCGCCGCAGCGTGAAGAACGACGACAGGCCGGCCAGCAACGCGCCGGTGAGGAACAGCAGCGGCAGGATCGCCAGTACGTCGTCCCAGCCGACGAACGCGGTGAACGCGAAGGTCGGCTTGAGCTGGCCGTCGATGAGCACCGCCTTGACCGCGACGAGCGCACCGGCCGCGAAGCCGGCGCCGACCAGCCCAGCCAGCACCCCCTCGAGCAGGAACGGCAACTGGATGTAGAGGTTGCTGGCCCCGACCAGGCGCATGATCCCGGTCTCCCGGCGGCGGCTGTAGGCAGCCACCCGGATGGTGTTGCTGATCAGCAGCACCGCCGCCACCACCTGCACGCCGGCGATGATCAACGCGAGCAGTTGCAGCTTGTTGAGCACGTTGAAGAAACCCTCCAGCAGGGCTTTCTGATCTTGAACCTCCTCCACCCCTGCACGTCCCCGGAAGGCGGTCGCCACGACCTCGAACTGGGTGGGATCGGTGAGCTTGACCCGGAAGGACTCCGGCAGCGCCTCCGCGGTGACGTTCTGCACCAGGTCGGGCGAGTCCACGAACTGCTCCTGGAAGTGCTGGAACGCCTCCGCCTGCGACTCGTAGAACACGTTCTCGACCTGGGGGGTCGCTTCGAGGTCGGCCAGCAGCGCGTCGCGCTGCTCTTGGGTCACCGCAGCGCCGTCACAGGTGGGGCTCTGGCTGGCCTGTCCGCACAGGTAGACCGACACCTCCACCTTGTCGTACCAGAAGTCCTTCATCGTCTCGACCTGCTTGCGGATGAGCAGACCCGAGCCGAACAGGGCCAAGCTGATCGCGACGGTGACCACCACGGCGACGGTCATGGTGAGGTTGCGCCGCAGGCCGATGCCGATCTCGCTGACGACAAACCGCGCGCGCACTCCGGTCAGCCTCCGTCGCCGTAGACGCCGCGACGCTGATCACGGATGACCTTGCCGTTGTCGAGCTCCACGACCCGGCGGCGCATCGAGTTGACGATCGCGGCGTCATGGGTGGCCATGACGACGGTCGTGCCGATGCGGTTGATCCGGTCCAGCAACTTCATGATGCCGACCGAGGTGTTCGGGTCGAGGTTGCCCGTCGGCTCGTCCGCGATCAGAATCATCGGACGGTTGACGAAGGCCCGCGCGACGGCCACCCGCTGCTGCTCGCCCCCGGAGAGCTCGTCCGGAAGTCGCTTGGACTTGCCCTCGAGCCCGACCAACTCGAGCACCTCCGGCACCACCCGTTCGACCAGGTGCGGCGGCTTGCCGATCACCTCCAAAGCGAAGGCGACGTTCTGAAAGACGGTCTTGTTGGGCAGGAGCCGGAAGTCCTGGAAGACGCATCCGATCGAGCGGCGCAGAGCGGGCACCTTCCAGCGCGACATCCGCCCGAGGTCCTTGCCGGCCACGTGCACCGTGCCCCGCGTCGGGACCTCCTCTTTGAGCAACAGCCGGAGGAAGGTGGACTTGCCCGACCCGCTCGAACCGACCAGGAAGACGAACTCGCCCTTGTCGATGTCGACGTTGACCCCGTCCAGCGCCGGCCGGGTGCTGGTCGGGAAGCTCTTGCTCACGTCGTCAAGGCGGATCACAGAAACCCACTCTACGGCCGATCTGGCACGCTGCCGGTGCAACCGCGCCGATCAGGGCTCACCGGCTGAGTCGTCCGGTGCGGTCCGCCGCCACCGTACGGCCGCCTCGACGAAGTCGTCGATCTCCCCGTCGAGCACCGGACCGGTCGCACCCGACTCCATGCCGGTGCGCAGGTCCTTGACCAGTTGGTAGGGCTGCAGCACGTAGTTGCGGATCTGCGAGCCGAACGCGACGTCGGCCTTGGTGCCGCGGATCGCGTCCATCTGCGCGGCCTCCTGCGCCCGCTTGCGCTCGAGCAGCTTGGTCTGCAACACGATCATCGCGGCCGCGCGGTTCTGGATCTGGGAGCGCTCGTTCTGGCAGGACACCACGATGTTGCTCGGCAGGTGGGTGATCCGGACCGCCGAGTCGGTGGTGTTGACGCCCTGACCGCCCGGGCCGCTGGAGCGAAAGACGTCGACCCGGATCTCCTTCTCGTCCACCTCGACCGCGTCGGCGACGTCCACGACCGGCGTGACGTCGACCATGGCGAAGGAGGTCTGGCGCCGCGCCTGGTTGTCGAACGGTGAGATGCGGACCAGCCGGTGCACGCCGTGCTCACCGGCGAGAGTGCCGTAGGCGTAAGGCATCTTGGCCTGGAACACGACGCTCTTCACGCCGGCCTCCTCCGCCTCCTGCCACTCCAGCACGTCCAGCGGGTAGTCGTGCCGCTCGGCCCACCGGTAGTACATCCGCCACAGCATCAGCGCCCAGTCCTGGCTGTCGACGCCGCCAGCGCCGGGGGTTATCTGGACGAGGGCGTGGCGCTGGTCGTACTCCCCGGACAACAGGGTGCGGACCTCCAGGCTGCCGATCTCGCGTTGCAGGGCGGCCAGCTCGGCTTCGGCCTCGGCGGCGGTCGCTTCGTCCCCCTCCTCGGCCGCCATCTGGAACAGCACCGCGAGATCGTCCAGCCGGCCGCGGTAGCCCTCCACCCGGGAGATGTCGCCCTGCACGGTGGACAGCCGGGTGGTGATCTCCTGCGCCTTGGCGGTGTCGTCCCACAGGTCGGGCTCCCCGGCCTGCGCCTCCAGGTCGGACAGTTCGATCCGCAGGCGCGGTACGTCCAGCACCGTCTCGATGCTGACCAGGGTGGCGTCCAGGGCCGCCAGGTCGGCACTGCGGTCGTCGGACACGAGGGACGAGCCTAGCCGCGGCGGACCCGGCCCCGGCGGCCGACGGGGCTCAGGACGCGGCGGGGGCGCGGGCCCGCGCGACGGACTCGATCCGCACCGTGCCGGTGCTGCCCGGGACGGGGAAGGGAAGGCGCAGCGTACGGGCGGCGGTGACCACCACAGTCCGGCCGTCCACCCGCACCACCAGCGACAGTCCGGGCTGGTCGGCGCCCACCCGGCGCTCGTACTCCGCCACCCTGGCCCGGGCCGCGGCCGGGTCCAGCGGGATCTGCTCCCCCAGTCCCTCGCGGTAGAGCCGGTCCAGGTCCAGCGACTGGGCGGCCGAGACCGCCGCGCCGTCGGCCGCGCCGGCGACCGCCCGCTTGGCCAGCACGACCGCCGAGACGTCGACGACGACGCCGACCATCACCAGCAGCAGGAAGGTGAAGCCGATGACCAGCATCAGAACGGTGCCGTCTTCGCCCTGAGCCCGGCGCCTCATCCGGGATCCCCCCGCGCGATGTCCTTGTAGCGGTCGACGACCTCTACGTGCGTCGCACGGACCGGGATGTTGGGCGGGACGGCCCCCCCGAACAGCCCGCCGACCAACGGCAGGGTGACCCGGTGCAGGACCGTCGTGGTCACCTCGGCGTCCGGGGCCACCCCGTTCGTCGAAGTGATCTGCGGCGGCGCGCTCGACTCCAGCCCCTGGTCCTGTAGGGCCAGCGCGGCCGCGGCCCGCGCCCGGGCCAGACCGGCCTCGGTGGTGTCGGCGGTGGCGTACGCCCGGCCGGCCTGCCGGGCCGCCTCCGTCACGGCGAAGGCGGCCCGTTGCACCTGGAAGACCGTCACCAGCAGGTACACCAGCGGCACCATCAGCAATACGGCGAGGTAGGTGAACTCGACCAGGGCATTGCCGGCGTCCCCGGCCGGCCGCCGGCTCACCGGCGCTCCTCCAGCGCGTGCCCGCGCACGGTGAGGGCGAGCGGTCCGGCCGGCAGGAAGATCAGTGGCAGCGGTCCGCGGACCGTCACCTCCACGGTGAGCACGCCGTCGGTGAGCACCTCGGCCGCGTCGTACTCCATCCGGTCGGCGACGGAGGCGGACAGCGCCGTCGCCACCACCTCCCGGGTGCGCTCGCGGGCGTCGATCGGGTCGCGGTCGGCGTTGGCGCCGTACCGCGCGCCCTCCTGCGCCGAGGCGACCAGCACGTTGCGGGTGTGCAGGACGAAGCCCAGCTGGAGCACGAGCAGGAACAGCGACACCACGAGTACCGAGACGAGCGTGAACTCGACAGTGCTGCTGCCGCCCTCACGCGCCCCGGTCCTCGGCGGCGGCAGGTGAACCAGCACGGCTACGCCGGGGCTACCGCGTCCAGCGCGTCGGTCAGGATCGTGAGCAGCCGAGGACCGGCGAAGGTCCACAGGACGGTCACGATGCCGGCGGTCATGAGGGTGATCAGCACCCAGCCCGGTACGTCGCCCCGATCTCGGTCGTGGTGGTCCACCCGGACCCGGGCCGAGAGGAACAGGGTCAGAGTCAGCAGACGGTCGAGCACGAGCTCCTCCGGAGGATGTGGTGGCGCCGGTCAGGGATTCGGGACATCGGGGCATGAATGACGTGGAAGCATGCACAGTGACAGAACGGCTACGAAGTGACCAGCGAGAGCCCGTAGAAGCCGGGGAAGATCGCGAAGAGCAGGGTGACCGGCAGCACCAAGAACACGACCGGAACCATCATGGCGATCTCACGCTTGCCCGCCGATTCCAGCAGCAGCCGCTTGCCGGCCTCGCGTACGTCGACCGCCTGGGCCCGGAGCACCTCGGCCAGCGGGGTGCCCCGCTCGACGGCGACGGCCACCCCGTCGACGAAGCGGGCGAGCGGCGCCAGCGAGGTGCGCTGGGCGATCCCGTCGAGCGCCTGAACGAGCGAGGCACCGGCCTGTGCCTCGGACAGGGCGCGACCGAGTTCCCGGCTCAGCTCGCCGGCGGACAGGCGGTGGACCCGCTCGAGCGCGGCCACCGGGCCCTCGCCGGCGTTGACGGCGAGGGCCAGCAGCTCGGCAACGGTGGGGAACTCCTCGAGCATCTTCTGCTCTCGCTGGGCGACCTGCCGAGTGAGCCAACGGTCCCGGCCCAGGACGCCCGCGACGGTCAGGATCCCCGCCGAAGCCAACACGGCGACCGGATTCGTGCCGGTGCCGCCGACGACCTGGAGCAGAGCCAGGCCCAACGCAGCGGCCAGCCCCATGCTGCCCCAGATGACCTGCTCGGCGCGGAACTGCTCCACCGTCATCGAGCTGCTGAGCTGTTCGAGCCGGCGACGCACGCTCCCGATTCCGCCCACCCACCGCTCGACAAAGCGCATGGCATCGGCCAGCACCGGACGCAACAGCCGTTCCAGGGTGGGAAACGGCGTCAGCGCCTCGCTGTTGGACAGCAACCGGGACGGGCGAGGGGCGTCGCGCAGGTAGGGGGCAAGGCGGTCGTCGAGCGAGGGCCGTCGGGCCATCGGCGTCCCGGCGGCAGCCAGGAGCGCCCCGCCGGCTGCGGCAAGGCCCAGGCCTGCGCCGGCGAGGGCGCTCACCGGAGCACCCGCCGCTCCACCGGCAGTCGCGCGATGCGCAGCATCACCCGGTAGGCGGCGAAGGAGATCCCACCACCGACGGTCAACACCAGAGCACCCGCTGCGGTGTTATAGGCCTCGACCGCCGCCGGGCGGCTGGACAGCAGGAGCAGCAGCACCCAGGGGGCACACAATGCGAGCCGGGCGGCGTTGACCGTCCATCCCTGTCGCGTCTCCAGCTCGGCCCGGGTCCGCGCGTCCTCGCGCAGAAACGTCGACAGCGTGCGCAGCAGCCGGCCGAGGTCGGTGCCGCCCACTTCGCGGGCCATGCGCAGCGCCTCGACCACGCGGTCGCCGATCGGGTCGGCCAGGTTGTCCTTGAGCCGGTCGAGGCACTCGGCGAAGCGTCCGGTCGCCCGGTAGTCCTGCCCGAAGCGGCGGAAAGCCGACTGCAGCTGTTCCGGTCCGCGCACCCCGAGTTGGGTCAGCGCCTCCGGTAGCGAGAGGCCGGCCCGCACACCGCTGCCCAGGTTGTCCACCGCCTCGGGCCAGACCTCGCGTAGTTCCCGCGAACGCTGCCCACGACGCCGGCGCACCAGCCAGGTGGGCAGCGACGCCGCGAAGCCGCCGAACAGCAGGGCGATCACCGGCACCTGGGAGGTCCCCAGGACCACCAGAAAGACAACGGCCCCGAGGACGACGCTGGCACTGGCCAACTGGCGAGGGGACACGCCCTCAATGCCAGCCTGCGTGAGCATGTCCTGTGCGCACTGCTGGAAGGTCCGGCGGCTCGTCGGCGGCCGCTCGGGCGCTCGGGCACCCGAGCGCCACACCAGCAGGCAGCCGACTCCGAAGAGCAGCCCGAGCAGGGCCCCCACTACCGCGTACCGCCGGGCTGCGCGAGCAGTTGCGGCAGATCCAGTCCGGCCCACTCGAAGCGCTCCGGATGAGGTGGGTAACCGTCGGACCGGACCAGTCGGTCGCCGCGCGTGACGAACAGATCGGCGACCTCGACCACGTCGCCCTCCACCCGACCGGGTACGGCGACGATCTCCCGCACTCGTCGGTGCCCTGTGCCGTCCTTGGCAATGTGGACGACCAGGTCCACACAGCTGGCCACCGTCGGCACGACAAACTTGTGGCCGACGTTCTCGCCGGCCAGCAGGGGCAGCGTGCACATCTTCACGATGGCCTCACGCGCCGAATTGGCGTGGATCGAACACATCCCCGGCAGTCCACTGTTCAATGCGATCAGCAGGTCCAGGCATTCTTCCTGGCGCACCTCTCCGACCAGGATGCGGTCTGGCCGCATGCGCAGCGCTTCCTTGACCAGTCGGCGCAGCGGGATCTCGCCGGTGCCTTCCAGGTTGGCCTGACGCGTCTGCAGGGCCACGACGTCGGGAAGCGGGATCGTGAGTTCGAAGACCTCCTCGGCCGTGATGACCCGCTCGCGGCCCGGGATCGCGGCGGCCAAACAATTGAGCAAAGTGGTCTTGCCCGCTTGGGTGCTGCCGGCCACGATGACGTTGAGCCCGGCGACGACCGCGGCCTCCAGGAAGCGCGCCGCCGGTGGGGTCAGCGTCCCGAGGCTGACGAGTTCGTCCAGCGAGTTGGCGGACAGCACGAACTTGCGGATGTTGACCGACCAGTGCTTGCGGGTGATTTCGGGGATGACCACATGAAGCCGCGAGCCGTCCGGGAGGCTCGCGTCGACGAAGGGACTGCTCAGGTCGATCCGGCGTCCGCTGGTCTTGAGCATCTTCTCGACGAGGTCCCTCACCTGACCGTCGGTGAGAATCGTCGTCGTGAGTTCCGAGCGACCTCGGCGGGCGACGAACACCCGCCCTGGTTCGTTGATCCAGATCTCCTCGACCGTCGGGTCGTCGAGGTGGCGTTGCAGCGGTCCGAAGCCGGCGACAGCGTCGTACACCGCGCGGGCGGCGGAGCGGGGGTCGGGCAGCGGCGGCAGCGTGGAGGTGAGTGTGCGCTCGTCGTAGTCGGCGATCACCTCGTCCACGAGCCGGCGCATCGCCGGTCCGTCGGCGATCGGGTCCAGGCCACGACGGCGCACCAGTTCGCGGACCTCGACCTCGACACTGTCGACCGCACTCGCGACCACTATGACCCCCTGTCCGGACTGCCCCTTTCGCTCATGGGGACGATGGACCGTAATTCATCAGCGGTGTCCCGCGCGAGCCGTGTTGGCCAAGTGTGGACAACTTGGGGCTTGCGGGCCCGGTGTGCCCAATGGGGATGACATGGTGGGGAGAACGGTCCAGTGCGGGACCCATGTTGGATCGGGCTGCCAGCCGGTTCGGGCTGCGGCCAGCCTGATGAGGCGCCCACTGTAGTGCCGCCCATGTCGGGCTCTTCGGTATGCCAGGTCCTGAGATCGGCGCAACGAATGCCCGATGTCATCCTGGTCGCAGCCCGATTCAGGAAACTCCTCACGTGCCGACGACAGTGTCAGGTGGGGCCAAAACGCTAAATGCCGGCGAGGTACTTAGAGACGGTCACGCTGCCGTCGAAGTAGTTGGCGTGGGTGAGGCGCACCGTTTTGATCGAGCGCGCCACCGCCGGGCTGGTCCGGCAGGGCCTCCTCGCAGCATCACGGCGCCTCAGCCCGGATCCACCGTCTCGTAATTTGATGACCTTCGGGACGGCTTGTTGATCTTGGGTTGGGGTTGGGGCGTGCGGTAGCCGCCGGTCTGTCCGGCTTTTCCACTGGTGTCTTCTGGTTGGGGCCTGCTGGCCGGGTCGG
>JBBSUR010000095.1:0-9602 GCA_038234255.1 Mycobacteriales bacterium
CGGGTCATCTCCAACTCGGGCACCTCCGGTCACCTGACCGAGTACGAAGCGGGGCTGCTCGGCCGCGCCCTGGACTTCGGCAACTTGACCGCCGCGGACGTCATGGTCCCCCGGCCGGCCGTCGTCACCGTGACCGAGGCGGCCGACTACGACGAGCTGGTGCGCGTCCTGCGCAGCACCGGTCACAGCCGGCTTCCCGTCACCCGCGGGCCGGAAGAAACCGTCGTCGGCCTCGTCTCGGTCAAGGCGCTGCTGTCCACACCGTCGGCCGACCGGCCCGCACTCACCGCCGCGCACCTGTCTCGCGACGTCCTGCGCGTTCCGGAGAGCGCTCCCCTGGGCGACGTCGTCGCGCAGCTGCGCCGCGCCCGTACCCAGTTCAGTGTCGTCGTCGACGAGTTCGGCACCGACGCCGGCATCCTGACCCTGGAGGATGTCGTCGAGGAGCTGGTCGGCGACGTACGCGACGAGCACGACCCGGAGCAGGACCCGACCCACAACGTCGTGATGGGGGAGTCGATCAACCTGCCGGGGGGTTGGCGACTGCACGAGGTGGCCCGCGAGATCGGCGTACGGCTGCCCGACGGCGACTACGACACCCTCGCCGGCCTGGTCATCGCCCATCTGGGCCGACTGGTCGCGGTCGGCGACGAGGTCAGTGTCCCCGTCGTGCTGGAGCATCCCCGCGAGGACGAATCGCCGAACCAGCCCGTGGCCCGCCTGCGGGTCGACGAGGTCGACAGCGGCCAGGTCGCCACCCACATCGCGCTCACGCTCGAGACCGACGAGCAACCCTCATGAGCACTGGTCTGGCGTTGGGCGTCACGGCCGCCTTGCTGGTCCTGAACGGCTTCTTCGTCGCTGCGGAGTTCGCCCTGCTGACCGCGCGCCGGCACCGGCTGGAACAACTGGTCTCCGATCGCCGGCGCGGCAGTCGGGCCGCCCTTGCCGGCAGCCGCGAGCTGTCGATGATGCTCGCCGCGGCGCAGCTCGGCATCACCATGGCCTCGCTCGGCCTGGGCATCGTGAGCGAGCCTGCGCTCGCCGACCTCTTCGACCCGGCCATAGCGGCCACCGGACTGCCCGAGGACTTTGCGCACGTGCTCGCCGTCACCGTGGCGCTGGCCATCATCGTCTTCCTGCACATGGTCGTGGGGGAGATGGCGCCCAAGTCGTGGGCGCTGACCCATCCCGAGTCGACGGCGCTTTCCCTCGCGCCGGCCTTCCGGCTGTTCGCCACGGTCTTCCGACCGGTGCTGCTGGTCATGAATGCCTCCGCCAGCGTGGTCGTCCGCCTCTGCGGCGTCGAGCCGCGTGACGAGCTCACGGTGGGGCACACCCCCGGCGACCTGGCGATGATCGTGGAGCAGAGCGCCGGCCAGGGCACCCTGCAGCAGGAGGAGGGTCGGTTGCTCAGACGCGCCCTGGGGCTGGCCCAACTCGACGCCCGAGCGGTCATGGTGCCGCGCAGTGCGCTGGTGGCCGTTCCGGCGGGGGCCGACGCCGAGCAGGTCGAGCAGGTCGCCCGGGACTCCGGCCGCTCACGGCTGCCGGTCCATGGTGCGGACCTGGACGACGTGCTCGGCGTCGTGCACGTCAAGGACCTGTTGCTCCTCGAGGATGCCGACCGCGCGGCGGCCACGGCCGGCTCGCTCGCCCGGCCGGCCCTGCGGGCCGCGGAGACCGAAGCCGCGGACGACCTGCTGCTGCGCATGCGTGAGCTGGGGCAGCACCTGTGCGTCGTCGTCGACGAGTACGGCGGGGTCTCGGGGGTCGTCAGCCTCGAGGACCTGGTCGAGGAGCTGATCGGCGACTTCGACGACGAGACCGATCCGGTGCGGATCGACGGCGGATCCGGGATCTCGGCCGGCCTTCGGCCCGACGAGGTTCAGCGGCTGACGGGGCTGCGCCTGCCCGAGGGCGAGTTCGACACCCTGGCCGGCTGGGTCCTGCTGCACCTGCGTCGGGTCGCGATGGTCGGCGACGTCGTACGGGCCGACGGCCTGGTCGTCCACGTGCTCGTCGTCGATGGCGCCCGGATCGATCGGGTCAGCATCGTGGCCGCCGACGAAGAGCCGGTCACTGCCCGCGATGCAGGCAGCGGCACGACCGCCGGCCCATGACCGGCCGCGCCCCGACACACGACCTACGCTGACGACATGACCACACGGCGCGTCATGGGGATCGAGACCGAGTACGGCGTGTCGATCCCCGGCCAGCCGGGGATCAACGCGATGCTCGCCAGCAGCCAGGTGGTCAACGGCTATGCGGGCGGCATGGCCGAGGGGCCGCCGCGCACCCGACGCACCAGGTGGGACTTCGAGGAGGAGAACCCGCTGCGCGACGCCCGCGGCTACGAGGTCCGGCCAGGCACGACCGACCATGGCGTCGACTCGGAGGACGACCTCGCCCTGGCCAACGTCATCCTCACCAACGGCGCCCGGCTCTACGTCGACCACGCCCATCCGGAGTATTCCTCTCCCGAGGTCACCAATCCGCGCGACGCCGTGCTGTGGGACAAGGCGGGGGAGCGGGTCATGTCCCGGGCGGCTGAGCGGGCGCTGCAGGTGCCCGGAAGCGCTCGGATCCTGCTGTACAAGAACAACATCGACAACAAGGGCGCGTCCTACGGGACGCACGAGAACTACCTCATGGCGCGCCAGACCCCGTTCGCCGACATCGTCCGGCACCTGACCCCGTTCTTCGTCAGCCGTCAGGTGGTGACCGGCGCGGGCCGCGTCGGTATCGGCCAGGACGGCCGCGGTGAGGGGTTCCAGCTCAGCCAGCGGGCCGACTACTTCGAGGTGGAGGTGGGCCTGGAGACCACACTGAAGCGGCCGATCATCAACACCCGCGACGAGCCGCATGCCGACGCGGACAAGTACCGCCGGCTGCACGTCATCCTCGGCGACGCCAACCTGTCCGAGGTCTCCACCTACCTCAAGGTCGGCACCACCGCCCTGGTGCTGACCATGATCGAGGACGGCTGGCTTAGCGAGAACGGGATCGACCTGCGGGTGCACCGCCCCGTGTCGGCGTTGCAGACGGTGTCGCACGACCCGTCGCTGCGCGCCACCGTCGAGCTGCTCGACGGACGACGGTTGACCGGCGTGCAGCTGCAGATGGAATACCTCGAGCAGGCCCGCAAGCACATCGAGGACCGGCTCGGTGCCGACGCCGACGCCCAGACGGTGGACGTGCTCGCCCGCTGGGAGCGGGTGCTCGACCACTTGACCTCCGACCCGATGTCGCTGTCCGGACAGCTCGACTGGGTCGCCAAACTGGAGCTGCTGGAAGGCTTCCGGGAGCGCGAGCACCTGGGCTGGGACGCCGCCAAGCTGCACCTGGTCGATTTGCAGTACGCCGATGTCCGGCCCGAGAAGGGGCTCTACAACCGGCTCGTCGCCCGCGGCCGGATGGAGCGCATCGTCGCCGAGGACGAGGTGCTGCGGGCCGTGGACTGCCCGCCGGAGGACACTCGGGCGTACTTCCGTGGGCAGTGCCTGTCGCGCTACCCCGCCGAGATCGCCGCGGCGTCGTGGGACTCGGTGATCTTCGACCTCGGCCGGGAGTCGCTGCAGCGCGTGCCGACGTTGGAGCCGCTACGCGGGACGAAGGCCCACGTCGGGGAGCTGCTGGAATCCTGTCGCACCGCCACCGACCTGGTCGAGGCGCTCTCGCACTCCCGACAGCGCGACTAGGGTCAGGTCCCAGGATGCGGGCACGAGCGGGAGTGGTGACATGGCGACCAAGGACACCGGCGGGCAGGACCGCGCGAATCGGCGCAGCGACGACGCCGAGGAGGTCGTCGACCAGCCGAGCAGCGATGTCCAGGACCGCGTCGGCAAGCTGACCGACGACGTCGACGCGTTGCTGGACGACATCGACGACGCGCTCGAGGAGAACGCCGAGGAGTTCGTCCGGGCCTACGTGCAGAAGGGCGGTGAATGATCTTGGTAGTCTCCTCCGCCTGGGAGGCAGCCCGCGACGGCCGGCTACCGGCTCACTACGGCGCACCCGCCGGCTCGTCGTTCACCGAGCTCCTCGGCCACGCTGCGCCGGACCTGCTGCCCGCGCGTCGCACGCCGTCGAACGGGTCGGTCGAGGTCCCGCACGGCACCACCATCGTGGCGGTGGTGCACGCCAGCGGGGTGATCATGGCGGGAGACCGGCGGGCCACCACCGGCAACGTCATCGCCCAGCGCGACATCGAGAAGGTCTTCCCCGCTGACGACTACTCCGTGGTCGGCATCGCCGGCGCGGCCGGGATCGCGGTGGAGATGGTGCGGCTGTTCCAGGTCGAGCTGGAGCACTACGAGAAGATGGAAGGCCACGTCCTGTCGCTGGACGGCAAGGCCAACCGGCTGTCGACCATGGTCCGCGGCAACCTCGGCATGGCCATGCAGGGCCTGGCCGTCGTACCGCTGTTCGCCGGCTTCGACCTGGAGGGCGCGGTCGGCCGAATCTTCTCCTACGACATCACCGGCGGGCGCTACGAGGAGCACTCCTTCCACTCGGTCGGCTCCGGGAGCACCTTCGCCCGCAGCGCCCTGAAGAAGCGCTACCGCGACGGGGTCAGCGAGGCCGAGGGCGTCAAGCTCTGCGTCGACGCGCTGTACGACGCCGCGGACGACGACTCGGCGACGGGCGGTCCCGACCTCACCCGCAGCATCTGGCCGATCGTCCTGAGCGTCACCGACGCCGGCGCCCGTCGGCTCGTGGACGACGAGGTCGGCGCGGTGGTGCGCACCGTGGTCGCCGAGCGCATGGTGAACCCGGGCGGCTGAGCTTCCCCCACGCCGCCGCCCCGCCGCCCGCGCCCGCCCACAGGTCCGAGGAGACCCGATGACGCAGCCGTTCTACGTCTCGCCCGAGCAGATGATGAAGGACAAGAGCGACTATGCCCGCAAGGGCATCGCTCGCGGCCGCTCGGTCCTGACGCTGGCCTACGCCGATGGCATCCTGTTCGTCGGCGAGAACCCCAGCAACGCCCTGCACAAGATCAGCGAGATCTACGACCGGATCGCCTTCGCGGCCGTCGGGAAATACAACGAGTTCGAGAACCTGCGGTTGGTGGGGGTGCGCTACGCCGACCTGCGCGGTTATCAGTACGACCGGCGCGACGTCACCAGCCGTGGCCTGGCCAACACGTACGCCCAGATTCTCGGCACCATCTTCACCGAGTCCGGAAAGCCCTACGAGGTGGAACTCGTGGTGGCCGAGGTGGGCGAACGTCCGGCGCAGGACCAGATCTACCGGTTGACCTACGACGGTTCGGTGGCCGAGGAGCACGGCTTCGTGGTCATGGGCGGCAACAGCGAGCCGATCAACAACTACGTCAAGGAGCGCCACGACCCGGCCGCGTCGCTGGAGCAGGCACTGCAACTCGGTGTCGCCGCACTGGCGCACTCACCGGACGGGGCGACGCGTACCTTCCTCGCCGATGACCTGGAAGCGGCGGTCCTGGACCGCACCCGTCCCCGACGGGCCTTCTCGCGCCTGCTCGGCCCCCGACTCGAGCGTCTGCTCGGCCAGGAGAACAGTCCCGTATGAGCTCGATTCGATTTCGTCTGCTCGTCGCCCTGGCTGCCGGCGCCCTGCTGCTGTCCGCCTGCGGGTCGAGTGACAACCTGGCCGCAACACCCGACCCGTCCGCCAGTGCCGACCTGGTGTGCCCCCTGCCGCCGCCGACCGAGGTCGAGGCGCCGGCCGGGGCCACCACGGACCTGTCGACCAAGCCGGTGGTGGCACCGGCAGCCGGGCCGGCGCCGACCACACTGCAGTACGCCGACCTCGTCGAGGGCGACGGCGCCGAGGCCGTGACCGGCAGCCAGGTCGAGGTGAAGTACGTCGGCGCCTTCTACGACACGGGCAAGGAGTTCGACTCCTCGTGGAGTCGCGGTCCGGAGGAGACCCTGCCCTTCGGCATCTGCCGGCAGGGGGTCATTCCCGGCTTTGCGGTCGGCCCCACCGGTATGAAGGTCGGTGGGCGGCGGCTGATCCTGATTCCGAGTCGGCTGGGCTATGGACCCGAGGGCTCGCCGCCGAAAATCCCGGCCGACGCCGATCTGGTGTTCGTCGTCGACCTCGTGTCGGTCGGCTGAGCAGCAGATGCCGAAGACGACCCGAGGCGGTAAGGCCCGTCAGGACGAGCTGCCCTCGACGCTGCGGCGCTCGCCGGACAAGGCACAGCGCACCTTCGCCAAGGCGCATGACGCGGCGGCGCAGGAGTACGGCGAGGGTGAGCGCGCCCACCGCACCGCCTACTCCGCGGTCAAGCACTCCTTCGAGAAGGTGGGCGACCACTGGGAGCCCAAGCAGGATTCGTCGATGAACAAGCAGGAACTGGTCGCGGGCATCGGCAAAGCCAACGACGGGGCGAGCGCTGCCGCCCGCAAGGGCTAGTCGGCCAGCGATCAGCGGTACGAGAGCACAGCCTGGAGGATCTCGGCCTCGTCGGAGATGACGCCGGTCACCCCGCGGGCCAGCACCTCGCGCAACGCGACTGTGTCGTTCACCGGCCAGGTCATCACCAACTCCACGCGTTCGCTCAGTTCGGCGACCACGGCTGCGGTGAGCAGGGACCGGTGCAGGCTCACCCCATAGGGGGCGTGGCTGCGTACGTGGTGGCGCAAGCGCTGCAATTCCACCCGGGTGCGCGCCGTCAGTACCGGGCGAACGCCACGCTGCCCAGCGAAGGCGTCGACGCCGGGCCACCACCGCGAGCAGACCAGGACGGGTCGTTCGGGGTGGCGCCGGCGCAGCGCCTCGGCCACGGCGATCCCCACTCCGCCCGCCCCCTTGAGATCCAGCATCAGGGTGGGCCCGGCGTCCGTGGCGGCCAACAGCTCGCCCAGTTGGAGTTGGGCGAGCGAGGTCGACGTGAGCTCCCACTTGTCCCAGAGCCAGGGCAGCGGTCCGAGCGACTTCGAGTGCCGAACCTCCAGCCGCCCCCGGAAGGCATGGACGTCCGCCTCCAGCACGTCGGCCCCCAGTTCGACCGCACCGCGCAGCGCTGACAGGCTGTTGCCGGCGCGGTGCGCGATGGCCAGCGGCTTCACGACGTCGGGCCCGGCATGGCGGCGTACTGCCCACTACAGCCGCGCCTGGACCTCCAGCCGCGACCCTGCCGTGCGCACCCGGTAGGACGGCTGAGCGACGGTGGCCGGTCCACGGGCGACGCTTCCGTCCTCCAGTCGGAACCGGCTGGCATGCCACGGGCACACCAGGCAGCCGTCCTGGACCATACCCTCCTCCAGCGGCGCGCCGTAGTGGCTACACGTCGCCCCGATCGCATACACCCGGTCGCCCTGTCGGACGAGCACGACCGGTTGGTCCTGCACGTCCACCCGGTGCAGCCGCCCCTCCTCGACCTCGGAGACGTCCGCGGCGTCGGTCCACTCGCGCGGCTCCGGCGGCTTGTCGGCATTGCGATTCACCCCGACTCCCTGGCTGTACGCCAGGTGGCCGCCCAGATAGCCGCCGACGACCAGACCGCCCGCCCCCACCAGCGACAGCTTGCGGCCCAGCACATGATCCCCGCGCCGCCGGGCCAGCCAACTCGCCCCGTACAGCGCCGTGGTCGTGATGTTCGCCAGGGCATGCACCAGCCCGACCCGCTTCGGGCGTTCGAACGCGCCGAGCTCGGACCAGTCGGCCAGGCCGGTGGCGGCAGTCGGTGCCACGAGCAGTACACCGGCACCCACGAGGCGCCGGGCCGCGGTCCGTGCCCCCGCTGCGTCGGTCAGGTCCAGGAGCAGGGCACCCGACCACATGCCGATCGGAACGGCGACCAGCAGCGGGTGCAGCGGGTGGCCCAGCCACTTACCGTGCAGCGCGTCCTTTACGCCGCTCTTGGGGAGAACCGTGCTGACGACCCCGGATGCGGCGTGCGTGACCGGGTCGAGCCAGGTGGCCCGCTCCAGCATGCCCGCCAGTCTTGTCCACACATGGTTCCGGCACATGGTTCCGGCATGACCGGACAGCGGCAACTCCAAACGCGGCACGAGACCCCACCATGCCGGCGGGGTCGAGCCCCCGCACCTTGGTGCTGTCGGAAACAGCCTCGATCGTGCATTCTGTCGTCATGAGAATAGGAATCGCCGGCAAGGGTGGCGTGGGCAAATCCACGATCACCGCCGTCCTCTCCCGCTCGATGGCCCGGCTTGGACATGAGGTGGTCGCCATCGACTGCGACTCCGATCCCAATCTGGGCATCAGCATGGGAGCCGGCGAGCAGGGTGCTGACAGCATCCGATCGCTGCTCGATCAGTCCCAGACCCAGCGGCACGTGCCCACGGATCTGACGCCGGCGCAACTGCTCGAGCGCTACGGCTATGCCGGGCCGGACAAGGTCACCGTCCTGCTCGGCGCGCGGTCCGAAAAGGCGGGCTCGGGTTGAACGGGCAGCGCCCATGTCACGGTCCGTGACTTCATCGACAAGGCAGAGTCGGCGCTCCCCGACACGTTCGTCGTCGCCGACATGGAAGCCGGCCTGGAACACCTGTCCTGGGCGGGCGGCACGCTGAGGCACGCTGACCTGCTGCTCATCGTGCTGCAACCGACGATCAAGGTGCTCTTGACGGCCGACCGGGCCCACCGGCTGGCGACCGAACTGGGCATCGCGGATGTGGCCTTCGTGGCCAACCGGGCTGCGGACCGGGACCGCTCCGGCCTGGAGGACTTCGCTGCCGAGCGCGGACGGCAGTTGCTGGCGATCATCCCCGAGGACGACGCCGTGATCGAGGCCGATCGCCGCGCGTTGTGCGTGCTGGACTATGCCCCGCAGTCTCCGGCGGTCCAGGCCATCGAAGGGCTCTCGGCAGTCCTCATCGCGCGAGTGGTCGCCGCAGAGCGTGCGAAAAAGGGGTTACAGTAGGGTAGAACCATGCCGCAACGGCGGTGACAACGGGGCACGAGGCACGTCCAGGTAGCCCGAAAGCAGGGCGGTCGCCGTGTCTGGGGCCCCGGCACCATGTTCGTCAAACATCGGTTCGTCAACGCCGGCCTGGAGCGGAGAGATGGAAACCCAGAGACTCACCTGCGAGGCGCATGGTGAGGCGACCCGGCTGACCTGTGTCGACTGCGGTCAGCCGCTGTGTCCGAAGTGCATGCACCGGACCGAGGTCGGTCTGAAGTGCGGTACGTGCTCCGCGCCGGTGGCTCCGCCCCCCGGGCTCGCGCCGAGTTCTCGCCGCCCGTTGCTGATGCTGGGCGCCGCGGTGGCAGTCGTCGCTGTGCTCATCGCCGTGTTGATCGCCTCCCAGTCCTCATCGCCGGGGACACCTGACCCGGTGGCGCTGGAGCCGGTCGGGACCTGGAGCGCCGCCCCCAACTTGACCGCCATCCGGGGAACGGCCAGCGCTGTCGTCCTTGACGACGGGTCGGTCCTGGTCGCCGGGGGCGGCGTCGGCGCCTTGACGATCGCTGCCACGGAGATCCTGGCGCCGGGCGCCGACGCCTGGGAAGAAGTGGGTCCGCTGAGCCAACCGCGTCGCGGTCACCAGGCGGTGCTTCTGGACGACGGGCGGGTGCTCGTCTCGGGCGGCTTGTCCGACGGCGCCCCGCTGGCCTCGGCGGAGATCTACGATCCGAGCACCCGC
>JBBSUR010000096.1:0-9492 GCA_038234255.1 Mycobacteriales bacterium
ATGGCGCCCGGCCAGCATGAGTGCGTGCTGCAGGTTGGTCCCCTGCACCCGCTGGGCGTCCAGCCCGGCGAGCCGCTCCGGGGACAGCACCTGGGCGTAGTCGCTGAAGCCGATGATCTCGATCGAGTCCTGCGGGTACTTGGTCGACATCAGCGAGTGCAGCGCCAGCGCGGTCTGCTTGGCCGTGCCCCAGGTGCCGCGCAGCTCCATCGAGAAAGACAGGTCGACCAGCAGCGCCACGGCGGCGCAGGTGCGGCGCTCGGTCTCCACGACCTCGAAGTCGTCGACGTGTAACCGCAGCGGGGATCCGCCGCGCTGCACCGCGTTGCAGACCGTACGGACGACGTCGAGCGGCTGCTCGTCGCCGAACCGCCACGCTCGGCTCGCGCCGGTGATCTCGCCGGCGGCGCCGGCGTCGCGGACGTCGTGCGCGCCCCGGCCGCCGGCGTCCAGGCGGGAGAACACCGTACGCAGCGCCGTCGCCCCGACCCGCCGGACCGCCCTCGGGCTGAGCTCCAGCCGGCCGCGCGCGTCCGGGACGAGGTAGCCCTGATCCACCAGTTCGCGCTCGATCCGGCGCAGGGCGGCGATGTCGTCGACCGCCGACCGGCCCAGGGCCCGTTGCACGGCCGCTTCGTCGATGTCGTCCAGTGAGGCGCCGGGGTAGTCCTGGCCGAGCGCCATGTCCACGTCGTCGAGGTCGGCCAGCTCCTCCAGCGCCGTGGTCGCGTCGCCCATGCCCATCGCCTGCTTGCCCTGGAGCGGCTCGCGCCCTCGCCACGGTCCGTCGGGACGGGCGTTGCGCAGGGCGTCGCCGAGCTGGGCCAGCTGCGCCGCCAGGTCCAGGTCCAGCGCGCCCGACATGAGCTCGCCGAGCTCCTGGCGCTGTTGCGGGGTGAGCGAGTTCATCAGCCGCTGCTGGGCGGCGGCGCGCCGGGCGAGCTCGTCGACCAGTTCGGCGAGCGTCTGCGGCTGGGAAGGGAAGAACTGCCCGTGCCGGGCCATGAACTGCGCGAACTGCTCGGGCGTGTGCTGGCCCTTGGCGTCGGCGGCGAGCATCGCGTTGAGATCGGCCAGCATGTCCTTGACCGCCTGCAATTCGGCCGGCGAGGTGCTCTCCAGCGCCGCCTTCATCCCGCGGAACTGGCTGTCGAGCACCTCGCGGCGCAGCAGGTCGTCGATCTGTTGATAGCTCGCGCGGGCCTCGTCGCTGCGCCAGTCGTAGGGCTTCAACGCCCGGACGGCGCGCGCGGTGTCCTCGGGCAGGGTGTCCAGCTCGAGCTCGGCCATCCGGGCGGCGTCGTCGGGATCGGGGAACAGCGCGGCCCGCTCCTGCGCCAGCGCCCGCTCCAGCAGCGCGCGCACCTCCTCCAGCGTGCCGTCGAGCCGCCCGCTGCGTCGCAGTTCCCGCTTGCGCCGGGCGACCTGGCGGCGCAGGTCGTCCAACCCGCGCCCGCCGTCGGTCCCCCGGCGGAGCAGGTCCCGCAGCGCCTGCCGGGCGCTGGCGCCATCCAGCACCGACGCGCCGATCTCGTCCAGCGCCGCAGCCACGTCGTACGGCGGCGCCAGCGGGTCGCGACCGCCGGTCCACGAGCCGTAGCGGTACGCCGGGCTGCTCACCCGACAACGATACCGACCCGGCCCTGGTTCGGCCGGTTGCCCGATTATCTGGCGGCGGCGGCGGCCGGCGTGCGGCGCGCGCGAGCGCGGCTGAGGGCGAACAGGAGGAAGGCCACCCCGCCGAGGACGAACAGCACGCCCAGAGCGACCGGGACCCAGTTCGTCCCGGTCGAGGTCGAGGTCGAGGAAACGGCCACGATCCGGTCGACCGACATCGCCGGGTCGAGGCGGTCCAGCACCTCCTGCGCCTGGTCGACGCCGGCGCCGGGAGCGACCAGGAGCAGACCGCCGAGCCGGGCCGAAGCGGCGGCCATGACCGCCGCCTGCAGCGGACGGTCGGAGTCGGCGAGGTAGACAATGTTCGTCGCCACACCTCGGTCGACGGCCTCGTCCGCCACCGCCTCAGAGATGGCGGCAGCGCCGTCGCCACCAAGCCGGGTCGGCGAGGGCAGGTCGGACATCACCCCTTCCTCGACCGCCGACGCATCGCCGATCACCAGCGTGCGCTTGATGGCCAGTGACGACAGCGCTTCGGCGGTCTGCGGCGGTACGGCGTCGGAGGCCACGAACAGCACAGGAAGGCGGCGGGCGGCGGCCAGAGCGGCGCCGGCGGCGGCTCCGGGCGCCTCGGGATTGACGATGACCGCCTCCTCGATGACCGGCGGCGTGCCGCCTTCGTCCTTGAGGTCTTCCAGTGCCCCGCTGGACAGCTGGGGCGTCTCGGCCAGGGCCCGGGCCACTTCGGCCGCAAGTGCGGCATCATCGGCACCGTCGAGGCGGGTGATCTTCTCCGCCGGGATGCCTGCGGCGGACAGGTCGTCGGCGACCGAGGAGGAGAGCGACTCCTCGTCGCCCAACAGGAACGCCCCACTCGGGCTGAGCCGTCGGACCTCTTCCTTCAACGCGTCGGACAGCCCGTCCGCCGGCGCCACCAGCACCGGACCGTAGTGGGCCCGGGCCAGGACGGCACCGGCCAGGGCCGCGGCCACATCGTCCTCCCCGACCACGACAACCTGCGTGCCCGCCTGGCCGTCGACGCGTTGGTTGCCGCCGGGGTAGGCAAGTTGGGACAGGGCGATGTCGCCGATTCCGTCCGAGGAGGCGATCTCCTGGACCGGGGGAGCGCCGGCCGCGTCCCTGTCGACGGTGGCGAAGTAGATGTCCTGGCTCCCGGTGAGGAAGTTGCCCTGCCGGGGATCGGCCCAGGCCACCATGGCCGAACTGTCGTCGAGCGCGGCGAGTCCCGGTGTGTAGAAGGAGGTGGTCCCGATGCGGCCATCGAGCCCGACGTCGAGGTTGATGGTGCGGTCGGTCACGCGGTGGTTGGCCGAGAAGCTCTGTCCGTGATCGTCGGAGGACGCGTAGTAGATGTCGTCCGACTCGGCCGGGCCGCTGTAGGCCAGCCGACGGTCGTGCCAGGCGAGGTCGATCCGGCCGTTCGGCGCCACCGCGATCTCCGCCAGGCCTTGCTTTGCGTCGTTGTCGGCCGGATCATCGTTGACCCGGACCGGTGCGGACCAGGTTGTTCCGCCGTCGGTGGAGCGCACCGCCAGGATGTCGTTGTCGTCTGTGCCCTCGGACTTTGCGGGGTTCTCGCTCCCGGCGGCGCGGGCGCTGTTGAACGTGTAGGCGACGTGCAGCGTGCCGTCACCGTCGATGGCGAGCGTCGGGTCCGACCCACGCGTTCCTGTGACGGGTGCCGCGTCGACCTGCTCCCAGGACTTCCCACCGTCGGTTGACTTGGCCACCACGAGCTGGTTGGTGGCGGGCGCGGGATCGATCGTGCGCCACGCCAGGTAGACAGCGCCGTCCGGTCCGGTGACCGGCGCAGACTGCTCGCGACCCTTGGCCTCCGGTGCCGTGGCGTCCACCGGCGTCTCCCACGTCACGCCACCGTCCGGGGAGGCAGCAGTGACGATGCGGGCGGCAGAGATCTTGCGGTCGACCAAAGCGAGCCCCCACGCGGACACGTAGACCCGGTCGCCGTCGGCGCGGGGCTCGACCCCGATCTCGGGGCGGATGTACACCGGCTGTCCCTCGCCCACGGGCACGCCCGGAATGGCGACGACCGCCGGCTCGAAGGTGCGTCCCCCGTCGGTCGACCGGGCGACGAGCACGGAGTCCCCGGATGCCGAGTCGACGCCCACGCCTCCCCCGACGATCGAGGAGAAGGTGGTGTAGACGTTGTCGCCGGAGCCGAAGACGACACTGCCGGCGCTGTGGGCATAGCCGTTGGAGTCGAAGACCGGACAGGGGGGCGATGGGTAGTCCGATGGCGCCCGCAGGTCGCCCCCCGTCCAGGTCCGACCCCCGTCGAAGGTGGCCCGGTAGGAGCATTGCCCGGCGAGGAAATCCTCCTCGACCTCGACGATGTGCTCGGGGTCGGAGGGGTTGACCGTCAGCCCGACCAGGTCGCGCCCTCTCAGCGGCTCCAGCGCCTCGCCCTCGTTCTCCTCCAGGCTCAGCAGGGTGTTGTCACTCACCCGTACGGATCCCGTTTGAGCGTAGGCGGATTGGGTGACGACGAGAAGCGCGGCGGTCAGCGCCAGAAGCGTCCATCGCCGGTCGCGGCTCATGTGCATCAGATCAGCCCTTTCACCGAAAGCGGGAAATGTCTGCATCTGAACGTAATGTAGGGACCGGGCACACCTAGCACTCTGCAATGACGGGGTTCCCCTCAGCCGCCGTAGACCGTGCGGCCGGCGACCTCGTCCTTGGCCAGCCGCCGGTTCAGGTGCAGCCCCTCCAGGGCGAACTCGACCGCGGCCGCCGCCAGCCCGGGGGACTCCTGCTCGATGCCGAGCCGCCGGAGCAGTTCGGCCAGCCCCGGGATCGGACCCAGCCGGCCCAGCAGCTCCGCTGCCGGCACCAGGTCGCCCGTCTCGACCGTGGCCCCCTCGTCGAAGCGGCCCTGTAGACCGGACAGGTCGATGCCGGCCAGCAGCGCGCGGAAGGTGTCAGCGGTGGCGCGCCGCAGCAGGTGGGCGAGCACCTCGAGCTCGCGGCCCTCCTCGGCGGCTTCGAACTCCACCTTGCCGCGGGAGGCGGCGACCGTGGCGGGCAGGTCGCAGACCCGAGCGACCGCGGTCGGCTCACCGGTGACCGCTGCGCGGCGTACGGCCGATGCCGCCACCGTCTCGGTCGCGGCCACCGCGAAGCGGGCACTCACCCCGGAGCGCTGGTCGACCTGTGGCGACTCACGCACCAGCCGGGTCCAGCGGGCCACCACCTGGAGCAGGTGGTCGGGCAGCACGACCGGGGTGCCCGGCCAGTCCAGCACCGCCTCCTGCTGGATCAGCCGCATCTCGTCGGCCAGGGCGACCGGGTAGTGCGTGCGCACCTCGGCACCGAACCGGTCCTTCAGCGGCGTGATGATCCGGCCCCGGTTGGTGTAGTCCTCCGGGTTCGCGCTCGCCACCAGCAGCAGGTCCAGCGGCAGGCGCAGGGTGTAGCCGCGGACTTGGATGTCCCGCTCCTCCAGCACATTGAGCAACGCGACCTGGATCCGCTCGGCCAGGTCGGGCAGCTCGTTGACGCTGAAGATGCCGCGGTTGGTGCGCGGCACGAGCCCGTAGTGGACGGTCTCGGGGTCGCCGAGGGTGCGGCCTTCGGCGACCTTGATCGGGTCGACGTCACCGATCAGGTCACCGACGCTGGTGTCCGGGGTGGCCAGCTTCTCGCCGTACCGGTCGGCCCGCGCCTTCCAGGCCACCGGGGTCGCGTCGCCGAGGTCGGCGACCAGCCGGGTGCACCGCACGCAGACCGGGGCGTACGGGTGGTCGTTGATCTCGCAACCGGCGATCACCGGTGTCCAGGCGTCGAGCAGCCCGACCAGGGTGCGGATCAGCCGGGTCTTGCCCTGGCCGCGCTCACCCAGCAGCACAAGGTCGTGACCGGCGAGCAGCGCGCGCTCGACCTGGGGCAGGACGGTGTCGTCGAAGCCGACGATGCCCGGGAAGGCCGACTCGCCAGCGGCGAGGCGGTCCAGCAGGTTGTCGCGCAGCTCGACCTTGACGGTCTTGTGCACCGAGCCGCTGGCCCGCAGTGCGCCGAGGGTGGTGGGGTCCGGGGTGGCACGGGTCACCTTTCGACAGTACGTCCGGACCGACCCGCCTGCCAGATCAGCCGCTCGGTCAGCAGAAGATGGTGCCGTGGCTGTTCTCGCACTCGACATCGGCGGTACCAAGATCGCCGCCGCCCTGGTTTCCTCGGACGGCGTGGTGCTGCGTACGGGTCGGAAGCCGACCCTGGTCGATCCCTGGCCGTCCTGCGTCGCGTTGTTGGAGGAGGTACGCGGCGGCGCAGACGTCACCGGGGTCGGCGTCGGCTGCGGGGGGCCGATGCAGTGGCCCTCGGGCGTGGTGACGCCGCTGAACATCCCTGGTTGGCAGCAGTTCCCGCTGCGGGAGCGGCTGGCCGAGCACTACCCCGGGATGCCGGTGCGGGTGCACAACGACGCGATCTGCTTCGCCGCCGGCGAGCACTGGCGCGGCGCGGGTCGAGGGTTCGCCGACGTGTTGGGCATGGTGGTCTCGACCGGAGTGGGTGGCGGTCTGGTGCTCGGCAACCGGCTGGTGGACGGGGCCACCGGCAATGCCGGCCACCTGGGTCACGTCGTGGTGGAGCCCGGCGGCCCGGACTGTGCGTGCGGTGGGCAGGGCTGCCTGGAGGCGATCGCCCGCGGACCGGCCGTCGTCGCCTGGGCGCAGGCGCAGGGTTCGGCGGCGCGCGACGGGGTCGAGCTGGCGACGTTGGCCCGGGACGGCGACCCGGTATCGCGCGCGGCACTGGCCCGGTCCGGTGCGGCGGTTGGCCTCGGCATCGCCTCGGCGGCTGCGCTGCTCGATCTGCGTCTGGTCGTGGTGGGAGGCGGGTTGGCGCAGAGCGGTCCCGCGTTCTGGGATCCGCTGCAGGCGGCGTTTGCCCGGCAGGCAAGACTCGGTTTCCTGGGTTCCACGCAGGTGGTCCCCGCCACCCTGGAGGGACGGGCCGGGCTGACCGGTGCGGCAGCGCTGGTGCTGGCGGGGGACCGCTACTGGTCCGCCGAGCCGGGTGGCGGGTGACATGCTCGCCGGCGTGAGCGATCCGCCCGCATCGCGCGTCGGCCTCGACGACGTCCGGGCGGCCCGTGTCCTGCTGGCCGACATCGCCCGCAGGACGCCGCTCGCCGACCTGCGCGCACTCACCGACCAGGTCGGCGGGCCGGTCCTGCTCAAGTGCGAGAACCTCCAGCGCACAGGGTCGTTCAAGATTCGCGGCGCGTACGTCCGGATCGCCCGCCTCAGTGAACAGCAGCGAGCCCGTGGCGTCGTCGCCGCCAGTGCCGGCAACCACGCCCAAGGAGTCGCGCTGGCGGCCACACTGCTCGGCTGTGCCTCGACGGTGTTCATGCCCGAGTCGGCGGCCCTGCCCAAGGTCGCGGCGACCCGCGGGTACGGCGCGCAGGTCCGTTCGGCCGGGCACACCCTCGACGGGGCCATGGCGGCTGCGCGCGCGTTCGCCGCGCAGACCGGCGCGGTCCTCATCCACCCGTTCGACCACGCCGACGTCATTGCCGGTCAGGGCACCGTGGGTCTGGAAATCCTCGAGCAGTGTCCGCAGGTGCGGACCGTGCTCGTCTGCACCGGCGGCGGCGGGCTGCTCGCGGGCATCTCGGTGGCGGTCGCGGGGCTGCGTCCCGACGTCCGGGTGGTGGGGGTCCAGGCCGCGGGCGCCGCCGCATTCCCTGGCTCGCTGCGGGCCGGCCGGCCGGTGTCGCTGGACGCACTCAGCACGATGGCGGACGGCATCGCCGTGGGCTGTCCCGGTCAGCACACCTTCGCGCTCGTGCGCGACCTGGGTGTCGAGATCGTCACCGTCGACGACGACGCCATCTCGCGGGCGCTGCTGCTCTTGCTGGAACGCGCCAAGCTGGTCGCGGAACCCGCCGGTGCGGCCGGGCTCGCCGCCCTGCTGCAGAACCCGACCGCGTTCGAGCCGCCGGTCGTCGTCGTCGTCTCCGGCGGCAACATCGACCCCCTGCTGCTCGGCAAGGTGATCCGGCACGGCCTGATCGCCGCCGGCCGGTTCCTCGCCCTGAAGGTCTGCATCCCCGACCGGCCCGGCGCGCTCGCGCGCATGCTCGGAGTCCTCGCCGACGCGGGGGCCAACGTGCTGGAGGTCGAGCACTCGCGTACCGGCCCCGGGCTGCGCCTGGACGAAGTGGCGGTCGAACTGCGGCTGGAGACCCGCGGAACCGAGCACAGCGACGAAGTGCTCGGCGCCCTGCAGGCCGCGTCGTACGCCGTCGTGACCGATCCCTGAGAACTGACCCGGTGCGCAGGCTCAGCCGGTGTAGGGCTCCGCGGACACCAGCTCCACCGTCATCGAGCCACCGTGCGGCAGCGTGTAACTCACCTGGTCGCCGGCCGAGGCGCCGGTGAGGGCCAGGCCCAGCGGGCTGTTGGCGGAGTAGACCGGCACGGCCGCCTTGTCCTCCCGCGAGCCGATCAGGAAGCGCTCGGTGTCGCCGTCGGCGTAGCGCACTTCCACCACCATGCCTGGTCCGGCGATCCCGTCGTCCGCCGGCGCCTGCCCGACCTTGGCGTCGCGCAGCAGCTGGACGAGCTGGCGGATCCGGGCCTCGAGCTTGCCCTGCTCGTCCTTGGCCGCGTGGTAGCCGCCGTTCTCCTTGAGGTCACCCTCCTCGCGGGCTGCCTCGATCTTGGCCACGATGTCAGCCCGGCGCGGGCCGCGGGCGTCCTCGAGCTCGGCCGTCAGCCGGTCGTGGGCCTCCTGGGTGAGCCAGGTGGTCTGCTGCGTGGCGATGCTCACGGGCTGTCCTCGCAATCTTGTCGGGCCGGTCCCGGGGCGTTCCAGTACCTGAGATGCTACGGGGCGACGTCCTCGCGGGTGAGAGTTTTCGCCGTGCAGGCGTCCACCTCGCCGGTCACCGCGCGGGCCGTGGTGGCGAGCGCGAAGGTCCCGCGGACCCGCTTGTCGGCGCTGCCGACCGGGTCGACGACGGCCACGTCGCGCCCCACCTCGGCGCCGCGGGCATCCCTGGCCCGGATCACGCAATACGCCTTGCTGGCGGTGTTCTTCACCACCTCGAGCTCGATCGACACGCGTCGGTCGGACTGCACGTCGTAACTGAGCACCCGTCCTCGTACCGCGTCGCCGCCATAGCGCGCGTACAAGGTGAAGACCACGGCCGCGACGAGGCCGAGGAACAGCACGCTCAACAACACCGCGAGCACCCGTTGCCCGACCAGCGATGGTTCGTCGTAGCGACCATCGGGACGGCGGCGGTCCGGGCTGGGCGCGGTCACGGGACTCCTGCGGTGGGCGGCGGTGTTGGGCGTACGGGACGATGGTCCCTCGAAGCAGCAAGGGAGGCCTACCCGTGGGCGACAGCGAGCAGCTGCGGCTGATGTGCGTGCACGCGCACCCCGACGACGAGTCGAGCAAGGGCGCTGCCACGATGGCGCGTTACGCCCGCGAAGGCGTCGACGTCCTGGTCGTCACCCTCACCGACGGCTCGCGCGGCTCGGTGCTGAACCCGGCGATGGACCGGCCGGAGATCCTGGCGGACATCACCGCGGTGCGGGCCGCCGAGATGGACCGGGCCCGCGAAATCCTCGGTGTGCGGCAGGTTTTCCTCGGCTTCGTGGACTCGGGGCTGCCCGAGGGCGACCCGCCGCCGCCCCTGCCGCAGGGCTGCTTCGCGACCGGCGACCTTGAGGAGCAGACCGAGGCGCTGGTACGCGTGGTGCGCCAACAACGTCCGCAGGTCATCACCACCTACGACGAGAACGGGGGGTACCCGCACCCCGACCACCTGCGCTGCCACGTCGTGACGGTGGCCGCCTTCGAAGCGGCCGGCGACCCGGA
>JBBSUR010000097.1:0-9131 GCA_038234255.1 Mycobacteriales bacterium
CGGCGAGCGCGAGCTGGTCGTCCGCGACTACCTCGTCACCGGCAGCGGCCGCCGGACGCGCAGGCTGGAGGACGCGCTGGCCGAGTTGGACAGCCTGCCCGCCGGGGAGCTGCTGGACCTCACCGCCGTGTCGAAGGCGGTGGGCTTCCGAGCCGACGGCGAGGCCCTGGAGACGGCGGTCAGTCCCCGGGGTTACCGCCTGCTCGCCAAGGTCCCCCGCCTGCCCGGACTGGTCGTGGACCGGCTCGTCGAGCACTTCGGCGGGCTGCAGAAGTTGCTCGCTGCCGGCATCGACGACCTGCAGGTCGTCGAGGGGGTCGGCGAGACCCGTGCCCGCAGCGTCCGCGAGGGCCTGTCCCGCCTGGCCGAAAGCTCGATCCTGGAGCGGTACGTCTGACCAGCAGGTCCCTCTCAGAGTCCCCTCCCTGATCATGTGGCGAGAATCGGGGCCGTCGGGGGCCCTGGCGCGCCAATTGATCAGGGAGGGCCGGCTGGCGCGCCAGTTGATCAGGGAGGGCCGGGCTGGCGCCTGGTATGCAAGCGCCGAGACCTGACCCGTACGGCCGACCGGTCGAGTACGCGGGCTGGGAGCATTGTGCCCAGCAGCAGACGGCCCCATCATCCGACGGTCAGCGGATCGCCTTGGCTCTCCGACCACCGACGACGGCTTCGCGCCGCGGCTTCGCTCCAGCCGGAACGCTCGCCACCCGAGCGGTGTCGCTGCGCCGGCCGGGTTGCGTCACCGGGCCGTTCACCTGTCGGGACCCTTCGCCGAGGCCTACGACGACTCGTCCCGGTGGCCGCTGGTGGCACCGAGAAGCGGGACCTGGGCGGGCGGAATCCCCTGGCCCGCTCGACGACGAGCCGAGTTGCGACACCACGACCTGACGACCCCGGGTGCACGATGGGGAACCCGCTGCAAGGAGACGCATGGACCAGACAGCCGAACCCGACCCGGCCAAATCCGACCCGACCAGGGTGACCTACCTCGTGATCGACGGCGAGAACCTCGACGCCACCCTGGGCAACAGCGTGCTCGGCCGTCGGCCGGCGCCGGACGAGCGTCCCCGGTGGGAGAGGGTCCTCTCCTTCACCGAGCAGACCTGGACTCAGCCGGTCAAGGCGCTGTTCTTCCTCAACGCCAGCTCGGGTCACCTCCCGATGCCGTTCATCTCGGCCCTGCTGGCGATGGGCCTGCGGCCGGTACCACTGTCCGGGCCGCCGGGCATGAAGGTCGTCGACGTCGGCATCCAACGGATGCTAGGCGCGCTCACCGACCGCGCTGCCGACGTGGTGCTCGCCAGCCACGACGGGGACTTCCTGCCGCAGATCTCGGCGCTGCTCGGCGCAGGACGCCGGGTCGCCCTGCTCGGCTTCAGCGAGTACGTCAACGGCGGTTATGCCGAGCTGGCCGAGGCCGGGCTGCAGGTGTTCGACCTGGAGCAGGACGCAAAGGCTTTCAACCAGATGCTGCCGCGGGTGCGCATCCTCGACATCGACCAGTTCGACCCGACCGCCTTCCTGTGACCGGCGGTCAGCACCCCGAACTATGCCGGCACCCCCGCGCCGACCATCGTCGGAAGGTCGACGAGGAAGACCACCCCGTGCGGCCCGCGAAGAACCGCGAGGACGTACGCCGGGAGCGCCTCGTCCCCGTCGGGCGCTCCTGCCAGCGGGAACTCGTCGGAGTCGATCACGGCGCGCACCTGGTCCACCGCGACTCCTACCAGGCGCCGCTGCTGCGAAGGACGCTCCATCACCAGCACGTCGCCCGGGCCGTCGGGACCGGCGCCTGGACGCAGGTCGACGACCGGCAGGGCGACTCCGCGTACTTCGATCACCCCTGCCGTCGGCGCCGTCATTCCCGGCAGGTCGGCAAGCCCCTGCAGCCGCACCACCTCACGAACGCTGACCAACGAGGTCGCGAACTCCCGCAGACCCAGCCGGAAGGTCACCAGGCTGCTCACGATCCGCTCCGCACGGCACTGACCGGTTGGCCGGACCGTTCCGACAGCTGGCTCGCCAGTTGGGCGCACAGGGCGGCGAGCTCCTGTGCGCTGCGTCCGCCCAGCTCCGGGGCGTCGGCGTCGGCGGCCGACCGACCGAGGGTGTCCGCAGCCGCGCGGTACTCGCGGGCAGCCGCAGCGACATCTCCGCTGCGGGCCAACGCGCCGGCGAGCAGGAAGTGCGCCAACCCCGCAGCCGGCGCGAGATACACCGCCCGCCGCAGCGCCGCGAGCGCCTCGCGGTCGCGGCCGAGCTCGACCAGCGCCCGGCCCAGCAGGTAGTGCGACTCGGGGCGGAGCGGGTCGGCGACCGCAGCCGCCGTGGCCAGCCCGGCCGCCTCCTCGTAGCGACCCGCTGCCAGCGCATGGCACACCGCCGCCGCCCCCTCCACGGCGGACGGCCCCGGTGCCGGGGTACGGGGCTGCGCGATCGATCGGCTCCGACGCGGAACCGGCAAAGGCGGCTCGACCGAGGGCACGCGGTCCGGGATGTCGACGTCCGGACGGCGGTAGACGTACGACGCGCTGTCGCCGTTGCCGACCGCCACCAGGCGGAAGTCGTCGTTGAGCTGCCACAGCGTCTCGGCATGTCCGAGCAGCAGATAGCCCCCCGGACGCAGCGCCGAGTGCAGCCGCGCGACCAGCGCCCGGGTGGTCGCCCGGTCGAAGTAGATGGTGACGTTGCGACACAGGATGAGATCGAAATCCCGCCCAGGCACCGGCTCGCCGACGAGATTGTGATGGGCGAACTGCACCAGCCTGCGCACCTCGGGCCTCACCTGATGCGCGCCACCCGCGGCCGCGGCGAACCAGCGACCCCGCTGATCGGGCGAGACCAGGGCGACGGCGCGGTCCCCATACGCCCCCCGTCTGGCCGCCTGCAACGCGGTCTGCGAGACGTCGGTGGCGAGCACGCGTACGTCCCAGCTGTCGATCGCCGGAAGCAGCTCGCGCAGGACCATCGCGACCGTGTACGGCTCCTCGCCGGTCGAGCAGCCGGCACTCCAGATCCGCAGTCGGTGGCTGCGGGACTGCGCGGCCCGGACCAGCTCCGGCAGGATGTGGGCACGCAGCGCCAGCATCTGCGGCGGGTTACGGAAGAAGTGCGTCTCCTGGATCGTGACCTCGTCGAGCAGGCACTGCCGTTCGGCTGAACCGGGGACGTCGAGCAACTCGAGGTAGGCGGGCACATCCGGCATCCCGGTCTGCCGCAGGCGCTCGGCGATGCAGGAGCCGAGCGCGTCGCGTCGCGAGCTCGCGAAGTGCAGCCCGGCGGCCTGCGCCAGCAGCTGGCGCAGCCTGGCCCAGTCGTCGTCGGTGAGGCGTACGCCCGCGGTCATGCGGGCACCCGGCCGAGCGCGCGGAGCACCGCAGGCGCGATGTCGTCCAGGGCCAACTCCTGCTGGACCGCGGCGAGTGCGCGGGCGGCGGAGGGCATTCCGTAGACGGCGCAGGTGGCCTCGTCCTGACCGATCGTCAGGGCGCCGCGCTCGCGCATGGCCAGCAGACCGGCCGCGCCGTCGCGACCCATGCCGGTGAGCAGGACGCCGATCGCCTTGTCCGCCAGCACCGCAGCGACACTGTGGAACGTCACGTCGATGCCCGGGACGTGGAACTGCCCCGGCACCGGCGGTGCGGACTGCACGCTCAGCCGGATGTCCGACACCAGCAGGTTGCTCCCGCTGGGTGCGAGGGTGACCGTGCCGGGCAGCAGCCGGGAACCAGCGACGCCGACGGCCACCGGCAGCGCGACGAGCCCGTCGAGCCAACAGGCGAGTCCGGGCAGGAAGCCCTCAGCCATGTGCTGCACCACCAGGACGGCCTGGGCGAGATCGGGCGGCAGGGACCCGAGCAGGCGCAGCAGCGCCTGCGGACCGCCCGTCGACGCGCCGATCACCACGAGCCGCACGTCGCCGGAGCCGGTGGGCCGGCCGGCCAGGGCCGGATCCGGCGTTGCCGAACCCAGTGGTCGCCGCGGCGAGCTGCCGCCGGTGGGCGCCACGCCAGCCATCACCGACGAACCGGTCGCCGACGAACCGGTCGACGGCCGACCCATACCGGACTGGCGCAGTCGACTTCTCGGATGGGTGATCACCTGCACCCGCGCCGCCACGCGCAGCTTGGCGCGCAATGCTGCGGCGTACTCCTCCAGGGTCTTGGTGTCCTCCGGGCTGGGCTTGGCCAGCACGTCGACGGCGCCCGCGGCCAACGCTTCCACGGCGTTGACCCGGTTGCCGCCCGCAACGAAGGCGCTGTAGACCAGGATCGGCGTCGGGTTCGCGGCCATGATGCGCTCGATCGCCTCGATGCCGCCCATCACCGGCAGGTCCAGGTCCATGAGCACCGCACCGGGACGCAGCCGGGCCACCAGATCCACCGCCGCGCGGCCGTCACGGGCCTCACCGACCACGCCGAACTCACCGCCGGCCTCCACCGCGGCCCGCAGGAAGCGCCGTTGGACCGGTGAGTCGTCGACGACGACGACGGTCAGCGGCGGACCGGGCGGACGCGCCGTCACAGGCCGAGTCACGCGCCGAGCCACGGGGCGAGCAGGCCGGCGAGCCGGTCCACTTCGGCGGTTACCGACGCCGCCAGCGGCTCGGACGGGGACTGGCGGCAACGGTCGAGGGCGGCTTCGAGCGACCGGGCGCTCCGGGCTGCACCGAGCTCGCCGACGACCACGGCGCTCCCGGCGAGCGAGTGAGCGTCGCGGAGCGCCTCCGCCAGGACGGCGGCGCTGGGAGGTCCGGTCGACCGGCTCAGCAACTCGAGCCGGGGCAGTCGGGCGTGCACTTCGCCGCGGAAGGCCTCGCGCAGGGCGACGGCCAGGTCGTCCGGCACCGGCGCGCTCCTGACGGCCGATGCGGGATACCGGCGTACAGCAGGTCTCGACCAGTCGGGCGGCGCCCTGAAGTGGCTCAGCCGGTGATCTGGAAGACCGCGGTCTTTCCCTGCTGCTCGCCGACCCGACCGATGAGGCGGTAGGTGCCGGCTTCGGCCTGCGCTTTGGGCCCCTCACAGCCGGGCAGCGAGCGGCGGCCGGCCCAGGTCAGCCGGGTGGACGCCGTCCCCCCGGGGGCCAACGTCGTGGGCTTCGCGGCGCCACCGGACGCACAGTCCTCGCTGGACCAGATGCGGTCCGCACCGGAGAAGACCACCAGCTCGACACCAGCAGCGCCCAGGTCCAGCATGCAGGCGGCGTCCCCATTGTTCTTCACCCCGAGTTCGAGTACGGGTCGACCGCCGACCGGGTAGCTCTGCTTGTCGGACGTCGCGACGATCTCCAGCGCGGCGGGCGCACAATTGTTGCCCGCCTCCGACCCGCCGGCGGAGGGCGCGGCACTCGGCTCGCGCGATCCGGCCGCGGTCGCTGCGGAGGGTCCGGGGCTGGCCGTGGCGCCACCGGCGAGCCGGTCCGGCTCGTCGCCGCCGATCACCTTGGTCAGCAGGAACGCGCCGAGCACGAGCGCACCGGCCAGCACGGCTCGTCGCCGCCAGTACGTCCCCACCGGCTCGGGACCGACCGGCCTCCAGTGCAGCGCCATCCTCGGCAGCGTAGCGCCGCCTACCCTTGAGCTGTGCCCGCCTCGACGCTCGCCGAGCTGGCAATTCTCTGGTACGCCGCAGCGGCGCGCGACCTGCCGTGGCGCCGACCGGGGGTCGGCCCGTGGGCGGTGCTGGTCAGCGAGGTCATGCTGCAGCAGACACCCGTCGCCAGAGTGCTGCCGGCGTACGTCCGGTGGCTGGACCGTTGGCCGGCACCGCGGTCACTGGCGCAGGACGGGCCGGGGGAAGCGGTGCGGCTCTGGGACCGATTGGGCTACCCGCGGCGGGCGCTGCGCCTGCACGCCGCCGCCGTCGCCATCGACGCGCGACATGGTGGCGAGCTGCCGCGTACCGTCCCGGAGCTGTTGACCCTGCCCGGAGTCGGGGACTACACCGCGCGGGCGGTCGCGGCCTTCGCGTTCGGCCAGCGGGTAGCCGTCGTGGACACCAACGTCCGCCGCGTGGTGGCCCGGGCCGTGCGGGGTCTGGCCGACTCGGCCGCTGCGCGCAGCGACCTCGACCGGGTCGAACTCCTGTTGCCGCCGGCCTCGGAGCAGGCGGTGGCCGCGTCGGTGGCGTTCATGGAGCTGGGGGCGCTGGTGTGTACCGCCCGGGCGCCGCGCTGCTCGAGCTGTCCGCTGCGGACCCGGTGCGCCTGGGTGGCGGCCGGTCGGCCGGGGCTGGCGTCGCCGCTGCGGCGCGCCGCGGCCTACCCGGGATCGGACCGCCAGGTACGCGGCCGCCTGCTGCAGGTGCTGCGCGAGAGCAGCGGACCCGTCGCCGCGGACCAGCTCACACAGACCTGGGACGAGCCCGTCCAACGCGCTCGGGCGCTGGACGGGCTCGTCTCGGACGGTCTGGTCGCGCCGCTGGCCGACGGCAGGTATGCCCTGCCCGGCTAGTCGCTCGCGGCGCTGCCCTTGGCCAGGTCCACCGGAGGGGCGTCGGGGATGTCGACCGGCTTGGCCTCGGCGCGGAAGGTGAACTTCGCCGCGTCGCCCTCACCTTCGACATCGACCACCACGATGTTCCCGGGCAGCAGGGTGCCGTAGAGGATGCGCTCGGACAGCTCGTCCTCCAACTCGCGCTGGATGGTCCGCCGCAACGGGCGCGCCCCCAGCACCGGGTCATAGCCCTTCTTGGCCAGCAGCAGCTTCGCCGGACCGGTGAGCTCCAGGCCCATGTCCTTGTTGCGCAGTTGGGCATCCAGGCGGGCCAGCATGAGGTCGACGATCTGGATGATCTCGTCCTCGGAGAGCTGGTGGAACACCACGATGTCGTCGATGCGGTTGAGGAACTCGGGCCGGAAGTGCTGCTTGAGCTCGTCCTGCACCTTGGTCTTCATGCGCTCGTAGGCGCCGACCTTGTCGTTGTCCTTCTGGAAGCCCAGGTTGAAGCCCTTGGAGATGTCCCGCGTGCCCAGGTTGGACGTCATGATCAGCACCGTGTTCTTGAAGTCCACGACCCGACCCTGCGAGTCGGTCAGCCGACCGTCCTCCAGGATCTGCAGCAACGTGTTGAACACGTCCGGGTGGGCCTTCTCCACCTCGTCGAACAGCACCACCGAGAATGGCTTGCGCCGCACCTTCTCGGTGAGCTGGCCACCCTCCTCGTATCCGACGTAGCCGGGAGGCGAGCCGACGAGGCGAGAGACGGTGTGCCGCTCCATGAACTCGCTCATGTCCAGCATGATCAGCGAGTCCTCGTCACCGAACAGGAACTCGGCCAGCGTCTTGGACAACTCGGTCTTGCCGACCCCCGAGGGCCCGGCGAAGATGAACGAGCCACCCGGGCGCTTGGGGTCCTTCAGGCCGGCGCGGGTGCGGCGGATCGCCTGAGAGACGGCCTTGATCGCCTGCTCCTGGCCGATGACGCGCTTGTGCAGCTCGTCCTCCATGCGCAGCAGCCGGGCGGTCTCCTCCTCGGTGAGCTTGAAGACCGGGATGCCGGTCCAGATGGCCAGGACCTCGGCGATCTGCTCGTCGTCGACCTCGGCCACGACGTCCATGTCGCCGGCCTTCCACTCCTTCTCGCGCTGGGCCTTCTCGCCGAGCAGGGTCTTCTCCTTGTCGCGCAGCGAGGCCGCCTTCTCGAAGTCCTGCGCGTCGATCGCCGACTCCTTGTCGCGGCGGACGTTGGCGATGCGCTCGTCGAACTCACGCAGGTCCGGCGGCGCAGTCATCCGCTTGATGCGCATGCGCGAGCCGGCCTCGTCGATCAGGTCGATCGCCTTGTCCGGCAGGAAGCGGTCGGAGATGTAGCGGTCCGCCAGGGTCGCCGCGGCGACCAGCGCGCCGTCGGTGATGGACACCCGGTGGTGCGCCTCGTAGCGGTCGCGCAGGCCCTTGAGGATCTCGATCGTGTGCACGAGCGACGGCTCAGGCACCTGGATGGGCTGGAACCGGCGCTCCAGCGCGGCGTCCTTCTCCAGGTGCTTGCGGTATTCGTCCAGGGTGGTCGCGCCGATCGTCTGCAGTTCGCCGCGGGCCAGCATCGGCTTGAGGATGCTCGCCGCGTCGATCGCGCCCTCGGCGGCGCCCGCACCGACCAGGGTGTGCAGTTCGTCGATGAACAAGATGATGTCGCCGCGGGTGCGGATCTCCTTGAGCACCTTCTTCAGGCGCTCCTCGAAGTCACCGCGGTAGCGGCTGCCGGCGACCAGGGCGCCGAGATCGAGTGTGTAGAGCTGCTTGTCCTTGAGCGTCTCGGGCACCTCGCCCTTGACGATCGCCTGGGCCAGCCCCTCGACGACGGCCGTCTTGCCGACGCCCGGCTCACCGATCAGGACCGGGTTGTTCTTCGTACGACGCGACAGCACCTGCATCACGCGCTCGATCTCCTTCTCGCGCCCGATCACCGGGTCGAGCTTGGACTCGCGCGCCGCCTGGGTGAGGTTACGGCCGAACTGGTCGAGCACCAGCGACGTGGACGGGGTGCCCTCGGCCGGTCCGCCACCGGCGGTGGCCGACTCCTTGCCCTGGTAGCCCGACAGGAGCTGGATGACCTGCTGGCGCACCCGGTTGAGGTCGGCGCCGAGCTTGACGAGCACCTGCGCCGCCACGCCCTCACCCTCGCGGATCAGGCCCAGCAGGATGTGCTCGGTGCCGATGTAGTTGTGGCCGAGCTGCAACGCCTCGCGCAGGCTCAGCTCGAGCACCTTCTTGGCCCGCGGGGTGAACGGGATGTGGCCGGACGGCGCCTGCTGACCCTGGCCGATGATCTCCTCGACCTGGTTGCGCACCCCCTCCAGGGAGATGCCGAGCGACTCGAGCGCCTTTGCGGCGACACCCTCGCCCTCGTGGATCAGCCCGAGCAGGATGTGCTCGGTGCCGATGTAGTTGTGGTTGAGCATCCGGGCTTCTTCTTGCGCCAGGACGACCACGCGGCGGGCTCGGTCGGTAAATCGCTCGAACATGGCTGTCGCTCCTCACGGGGCGGGGACGTCGTTCCCGTCGTCCTTCGCACACTAGCCCCGCTCGGGCCGCTCCGTCGGGTGAGAACGGCTCACCATGGCACGGCTCGGACGGGATGCCCGCCGACGGTGCCGGCCGGGTCCTGCACGGGGTTCAACCGCAGGTC
>JBBSUR010000098.1:0-9076 GCA_038234255.1 Mycobacteriales bacterium
GATTTCGGCGGCCTCCGGATCGGGGGCCCCCAGCAGCACGATCAGTGCGGTGGGATCGTTGGCTTTAGCGAGCCGGAGGATGGCCTCCTGGCTCTGCAGATCCATGGCTCCTGACGCCGTTCAAACGAAGCACTCGGTGGCCGTGAAGGCCACCTCGGCCCCCGCCGCCTCGGCGCAGGCGGCGATCGCCAAACCGCCGATACCGTCGCGCTCGCCGAGAGCGATGACTATTCGGTCCTTGAACATGAGTGTCAACTCACCTCCTTCTGTTGCTCGTCCATCCACTGATTCAACTGTTGTGGTGAGAGGGAGGGGTCGGAGAGGCGACCCACTTCCACACCGTCACGGAACAACAGCAGGCACGGCAGGCCCATGATCCCGAGCTCCATGCACAGCCGCCGGGCCGTGGGCGCTTCGAGCTTGATCACCTTCAGTTCGCCGGCGTACTTCTCGGCGATGGTCTCGACGTGCGGCAGCAGCACCTTGCAGGGCGCACACTGCGGTCCCCACACATCCACGAGCACGGTTCCTTCGGAGACCAGGTCCCGGAAGTCGCTGGCCGTGGCATCCACGATGCCGGCGGAGTCGGTCATCGCGACACCCCGTTCCGCTCGAGCACGACGCTCATCCCATCCGACAACTGACACACCCGGCCGAGGAACAGGCTGCCTTTGGCGATCAGCATCACCCTGTCCGCTGACCCGGTGGTGAGCCGGTCCAGCGCATGCGGAACGTAACACAGCGCCGAGGCGAGGTGGCCCTGGGTCGGACTGTAGCCGGGCATGCCTCGCGCGGCGACGAACGCCGCGATGTCGTCCTTGGCGATGTCTCCCCTGCGGGCCGCGAGCGCCGCGATGGTCCGGTAGTTCCGCTCCGGAACGTTGCCGCTGCCCTGGGGCTCGGTCAACTCAGGGTTGTGCAACTCGGTGGCGTAGTCGTCCACGTCGGTCATGGACAGGCCCAGGCGGGCCAGGGGGGCTACCGCCAGCGCCTCCATCACCTGCGGATTGGACCCGCCGGCGGACACCGGGTGCTTGCCGACGCCGTCCAGCCGGATGCGGGGGGAGGCGCCGTCATCGGCCTCCACGATCGCCGCCGTTCCGCCGAGCATGTCTTCGAGCACGGGCATCTCGGACTTCAGATGGCCCTGGAACTTCATCCCGAGCTTGGCCATGGAGCCGCCCGCGACGACCGCTACGCGGCCGAAGACCCCGGCCGACACCAGACTGGCGGCGATGACCAGGGCGGGGACCGGTGCAGCGCAGAAGTCCTTGATGTCGGCTCCCGACGCCTCGCTGAGGCCGGCGGCAGCGGCGACGGCCTTGGCCATGTTGCCGCCGCCCCGCTGGTAGCGGTCACCGATGGCTTCCTCGCCACAACCGAGGACGTAGTCGACGGACGCCGGGTCGATGCCGCTGGACTCGAGCAGGTGGAGCAGCGCCAGGGTGGCCGTCGCCTTGGCCGCGACGTTGTCGAGCAGCACGTGGGCGCCGAGCGACTCGTCGTCCACGTCGCCGCACCGGAAGGCAGCGTCACCGCCTTTGACGCGCAGGGCGCCGGGCTCGGCCGCCACCGCGTCGACGTCGCCGGCAGCGCGCTCGATCCGTTCGAGGGCCAGCCGCTTGGCGAGCGGGTGACCGGCGAGGTCGCCGGCGGCGCGCGCGGCGGCCTCGCCGGAGAGGGTGAGCAGGTCGAACTCGTCGACGATCGCCAGCAGCCCGAGGAACTCGCTCTCGGGCATGATCTCGCCCGAGCGGCTCCAGCGGGTTGCGCCCGGCGCCGGGGTCCCGGTCCACCAGGGCCGAGGCGGCAGTTCCCGCGGGTGGAGGGCGTTGACGTACGCCTGATTGGCGGGGTAGGCGACCGCGTCCTCGAAGCTGCGCAGCGACGACATGAAGGCGGCGGCCACCTCCTCGGACTTGGCCAACTCCCGCCTGGGCTTGGAGCCGTGTCGCGCCAAGGAAGGAACGTGGGCCAGCACCTGACTGGCACCCGAGATCACGACGTCAGGCATGGGTGACCTCGGAAGGGGCAGCTGCGGACGACGTCGAGGTGCGGCCCTGCCCCACCTCGAACACGGTGGGCTCGTGCACCTCGGTCTGCAGTGCCTCGAGGGCACACTCGACGAGCTGTCGGCGCCACTGCTTCTCCCCCTCCGCGTCGAGCGAGGGGTCGCCGGTGGGATAGGGGATGCCCCGGGTACGCACGATGCGCGGAGCACCCACCCGCTCGGCGATGGTCACCAGATTGCAGAGCAGCGCCGTAGGGATCCCGGCCCGCTCCAACTCTTTCGCTAGCGTTGACCCGCAACGCGTTCCGGTGCCTCAAGTGGCGGTCAGGATGGCGGCTCGTGCGCCGGAGTTGCGCAGGTCGCCGGCCCACTCGATGCCGAAGCGGCGGGCGTTGGCCACCGAGGTGCCGTTCCCGGTGGTGACGAAGTATTCCCCGAGCAGTCCTCCGATGGCTCCCTCCGCCTCGAGCTCACGGGCGGCGTCCAGCGGAAGGATGCGGTGGGGGTCCTCGTTGGCCCAGACGGTGGAGTAGCCGCCGTGGACCGACATGTAGTCCCCGGATGCCAAAGCGTCCCGGCCCTCGAGGGGATAGCGGAGCCATTTCGTGGCGCGGGCCGACTCGAGACCGTCCGGATTGTCGCCCGCGACAAGCCCACCTTCGGTGACGAGGGCGAGCGTGACCGCAGAGGCGTCGGCGACCGGCGCCGCCGGCGTGACCCGGTCGAAGCGGGGCAGGGGGATCTCGGTGGCGGCGCCGTCACCGCCGAGTCGGACGAGTGCCAGGTCGACCGAGCGAGTTGCCGCGGTGGTCTCGGTCACGACGGTCAGGCGGGCCAGCTTGCCGATTCGTCCGTCGTCGGCGGTCAGCGTCTCGCCGGCGAGCAGGCGCCGGATGCCGGCGGCGAGACGGTCGAGGGAGGGCGCCATGCGCCGGGCCACCTCGCCGCTGGCGACCACTGGCACCGCGCCGGCCTCATCCAACCCCGGGTTGTCCTCGTGCATCGAGGCCACCCCCGCCAACCCGGCCTGGTCGGCGGCGGCCACCACCCGGGCGCAGGCCAGACCGTAGCGGCCGCTGGTGAACGCCGGCCCCGCCACCACCAGGTCCGGCTCGGCCGAACGCACCAGAGCGACGATCTCGTCGACCTTGCCCGGGGCCACGTCGTCGCCGCACCACACCGTGGCCACGATCTCGTGCTCGGGTGCCACCAGCTCGGCCAGCCGCGCGCCCGGGCCGACGGGGCCGTCGCGCAGGACCGGGCCGGCTCCCGCCTGGTCCTCCCCGCCGACTCCGGCGAAGAACTGGTTGACATAATGCACGATCCTGGCCATGGCAACAGCCTCCTCAGGCGATGTAGCTGGTCAAAAGGAAGAATAAGGCTCAGCCGGCGCGGGCGGCGATGCGGCCCCAGCCGAGCGGACTGAGGGCGCAGTAGACCACGGCGGTCGGCACCTCGAACGATGCGGTCGCCGGGACCTTCACCAACTCGAGCCGCTCCCCGCCGTACGCCTTGTCCATCTCCGGCAGCTGCAAGCGGTGGTCGTAGTTGCCCGTGCTGACCATCGCCGTGGCCCGCTCGGGGGCCACCACCACCGAGGGACCGGTGCCGTCTGCGCCGGCCATCTCGGCGTAGAGCCCCACGGGTTGGATGCCGAGGTCGAAGAGGGCGTCCATCTTCAGCGCCACGTCGGCATCGGCATTTCCGCCGCCCTCCTTGGTAAGGATCGCGGCGTCGAAGCCAGCGGCGGCGCACACCTTGGCGGCGAACAGGGAGATCATCTCCTTGGCGCCCTGTTCAACGGGCTCGGGACAGATGACCACGCCGGCGAACTCCAGGTCGCGGCCGTGCCTGCGGCGCAGCTCGGCCACGACCGGATGGTTCTGGTGCATGAAGGTCGGGTTCTTCAGGGCGGGATGGCCATACTGCCCGCTCACCACGGCGCCGTCGTCGAGTTCCCCGGGATCGAGCAGGGTGGGCAGGGCGGCGCCGAAGCTGCGCCCGTAGACGAAGACGTCCTTGAACGAGCCCTGGGTCTGCAGGTTGGTGACGACGCCGATCCGGGGCAGGTCGCCGCCGCGGGCTCCGGGTGAGGGCGAAGCAAGCTCTTCGACGTCGTCCGGGGCCGCGTCGAGGGCAGCCTCTGCCAGCGCCGTCGCCAATCGGAGAGCGCCGCGGCGCAATGCGTTGTCCACCTGTTCCCAAGCCGCACCGGGCGCGGGAGTGAACTCGATGACCAGGTTGTGCGTCGCGCCCAGCGGCGACAGCGCCGCTGCCGGCCCGCTGAGGTCGACCAGCGCTTCCTGTGCCCGCGGCAGGTAGCCGGCCGTGACCACGGCGGCCCCGCGAAGGACATGGGTCTCACCGCGACCCTGCGGGCGCGCCGGCCCGACGAAGCCGGGAAAGATGCCGCCTCCGCCGGGCCCCTTGGTCCGTGGCTCGACCGCGTCGAGGACCTTCACGATGCGAACGCTCTGGCCGGGCGAAGCCCAGGAGAGCTCGACGCTGGCCAGCGCATCGTCGGCCAGCACGCTGCGGGCTTCGTCAGCCGAGACGGTCAGCACCCCTTCGTCGAAGCGGGTCCGCTCGCCGAAGCCGACCTCGCGGACCGTATGCACCAGCCGGGTGAGCGCCACGGGCCCATACTTGCACTCCCGGCCGGGTGGCATGGTGCTCGGTCAGGTCCGCCTCGCCCAGTCGGTGACGGTCCTGTTCTCGACCGGTTCGCGCCGGCCGCCGTCGCGTGGGGCCGCGACAACCGGCTGGCGGCCCTGCGGCTGGTCGGGACCGGCAGTCGCCGCGCGGTTGGTATCGATCGCGAACGCCACGCGGCCGTGCTCGTCGGCGCCGGAGAAGGACACGTAGTCCGAGGCGTACGCCAGGCGGGCGCCCTCCAGCAGCGCGGCCGCCACGTCGGCAGGTGGAACGCTGTGGTCGGTCTCGAAGGTCATGCCATGCGCCTACCCGGCGTGCGCGGGCGCGATCCGGGGCAGCACGACCTCATGGCGAGCAACCTCAGCGACGGCTTCGCGATCTACCCGATGGTCGAGGAGGGCGAGGCGACCGGCTCCGTCGCGGGCGTCTACGCCGAGCTGCTCACCCGGATGCCCTTCGTCCCCAGCCTCTTCAAATCTTTCGCACTCTGCCCGCAGTACCTCGTGCTGGCGTACGAGCAGAGCGCCGGAGTGCTCGACGGCGACGAGCTCAGGACGAGCGCACAGGAGCTCGCTGCGTCGGTGCGTGACGTCGTGCAGCCGCCCGAGCAGGAGCAGGTCCGGCAGACGCTGGCGGCATTCATCGGGCCGCTCGGCCGGATGCTGCTGCTGTCCAGCGGTCTGCTGCTGGCGCTCCACGGCGAGCTCGATGCGCCGCCGGCGCCCGGTGACGCCCCCGCTGGCCGACCGGTCGAGCCGGACCAGCCCGGGCCGTCCCAGTGGGACGCACCGGCGCCCGCCCTCTACGGCGCGCTCCGCGCCGCCCTCGACACACCGCTGGTCAACACAATCTGGCGCAAGCTCGCGGCCCAGGGCCAGCTCGAGCAGGCGTGGTCGGCGCTCGAACCGCAGGTCGCGTCGAGCCGGTCGGCTGCCGACGCCCTCCAGGAGCGCTCACTGACGGCCGCCCGCACGCTGCCCTGGACCGTGGTCGCGAGCCGCGACGCGCTCGTGGCGGCCGGCATCGGCGATGCGGCACCCGGCATGGCCGCCGTCCTCGACGCCTACGTCAAGACCCTGCCCCGACTGCTCGTGCTGGCGTCCTCGTCGGCGGTCGAGCACCCCGACCATCAGGAGTCCGCATGACCCGTTGAGACGAACTGCGAGCTGCCGGCGCCAGGTGAGGGTTTCGTGCTCACCCACGACGTCACGGCCGGTCCGGGCAAGCGAGTCTCGGTCAAGCGGACGCGGCTGGACGGGCGCCTGCGAGGTCCTCGCGGATGCCCCGGAGCTCCGGGAGCAGCGCGCCACCAAAGGTCGTAAAAGGCGTACGGCCTGACCCGGCCATGGTGCTCGTAGCGCTTGGGGCTCCTGCGGGCGCCGTTCCGCGTGGTGGTCCTGGTCGCCGCCGCTACCGCGGGAGTGCTGCGGGCGCTGTGAGCGGATCGGGACGCGCCGGCAGGGCCAACGCGGCCAGCAGCGACACGACCGCGCCCAGGGTGGCCAGCAGCAGCACCGCGCGCACGGCCTCGGGGGGGGTCCGACCTTGCAGCAGGGCCGCGAGCACCGCCGAGCCGACGATGCTCCCGAGGTAGCGGCTGGTCGACCAGGCGCCTGACGCCATTCCGGCCCTGGCGGGCTCCACCGCCTCCACGGCAGCCGTCTGCACCGCCGCCTGGGCGAGCCCCAGCCCCGCCCCGGCCAGGCCGAGCACGACGAGCAGGACACCTACGCTCGGCAGCCGGCCGAGCACGACGAGTGGGGCGAGGGCTGCGCTCAGCAGGCCGAGGCCGAGCACCGCCGGTGTCCGGCGGCCCAGCCGGTCCGACAGCCGGCCGCCCACCGGCGACAGCAGGCTGCTCGCCCCGGGCAGCGGAACCAGCAGCAGGCCGAGCGCAGCGGCGCCGTACCGGCCGCTGAGCAGCACCGGGACCGCCAGCAGCAGCACATACAGGGCGAGGTTGCTCGCGGCGACCGCGACCGAGGCCGCGGCGACCGCCCGCAGCCGGAACAGCCGCGGGTCGAGCACGGGCCTGGCCGTGCGCAGCTCGTGCGGAACGAATAGCGCCCAGGCCAGGGCGACCGCGGCAATCCCGGCGACGGCGGGGGTGCCGCCGGGCCGCAGGGTCAGTAGCGCCGACACCCCGCCGAGCCCGAGCAGCAGCAGCAGGGCGCCGCCGAGGTCGAACCGCCCGGCTCCGCTGCGGACGGCGGGCGGCAGACTCCGCCGGCCGGCGAGCAGGGCCGCGAGCACCAGCGGCACGTTGACGAGGAACACCGCCCGCCAGCCGGCGGTGGCCGTCAGCAGGCCGCCCAGCGGCGGGCCGGCCGCCGCCGCGACCGTCGCTGCCGCCCCGACCACTCCGAACGCGTGCCCCCGCCGTTCCTGCGGCAACGCCTCGCGCACCAGCGCGGCGGCGTTCGGCAAGGCCAGCGACCCCCCCGCAGCCTGCAGGCAGCGCAACACCACCAGGACCGCGAGGTTGGGCGCCGCCGCGGCGGCCACCGAGGCCACGCCGAACGCTGCGGCGCCGCCGAGTACCAGCCCGCGCCGGCCCAGCCGGTCGCCGAGACTGCCGGCGACCGGCTGCAGCGCGGCCGTCACCACCAGGTACGCCGAGACGAGCACCAGCGCGGTGGACGGGCGGACCCCCAGGTCGCGGCCCAGGTCGGGCAGGGCCACCGCGACCATCGTGGAGTTGAGCGGCACCAGGGCGGTGGTGAGGCAGACGGCGAGCAGCAGGCCGCGCTCGCCCTGCGGGGGGACCTCGGGCGGGGCCGGTAGGGCGTCCCGGGCGGCCGTCAGCTGGGCGCCAGGCTCGCCGTGGTCACCGGGCGCCGCTGTAGCAGCGCGAGCCGGCCGGACGCGAACGCCCACTCCAGGTCGCTCGGACCCGGCCAGACCTGCCGCACCCGCGCCGCGAGGGCCGCCAGATCGACGAGCTGGGTGATGTCCAGGCAGGGCCGGGCGGCTCGGGCCGGGTCGACCGAGACCACCTGCGTGCCGCCCCCGGCCCGGGGCACCACCGCGCTGTCCTTGCAGCCGGCTCGAACACTGCGCAGGGTTCCGTCGGGGGCGAGCCGGTACAGGTCGGGCGTCACCAGGCCGCTGACCACGGCCTCGCCGAGCGCCCAGCTCGCCTCGATGACGAGCTCGTCCGCGCCGGTGACTGGATCGCAGGTGAACAGCACACCGGCGACGTCGGCGGCGACGAGCCGCTGCAGCACGACCCCGGTGGCGCAGTCCGCGGGCCGGCCGAGGCGGGCTCGGTAGGCCGTCGCGGACTCTTGGCAGGCGGACTGGGCGACTTCGACGACCGCGGCCAGGATGTCCTCGGCGTTGAGCACGGTGGTGTGCTGGCCGGCGAAGCTCGCGCCGCCGGAGTCCTCACCCACCGCCGAGGAGCGGACCGCCACCGGGCCGTCGCCCAGCGCGGTCCGGGCCCGCGCGACCTCCTGCTGCGCGAGCGCGTCACCGGCCACGACGGCGGCGACCAGCGCTGCCGGCAGAGCGAGGCCGGGGGGCACCGGCAGCCCGGCGCGGATCCCGGCGCCGAGCTGGACGGCCTTCCCGCCGTACTGCGCCTCGTCCCGAACGACCGCGAGCGGGACGGCCCGGTCGGCGCTCGGGTGCCCGGGGCTACGCTCGCGGACCAGGTCAGAGGAGGGTGACGACACCGGCTCCGCCGTCCACGCGGACCCGGTCGCCGTCCTGGATGAGCAGAGTGGCGTCGCTGCAGCCGACGACCGCCGGGATGCCGAACTCCCGGGCCACGATCGCGGCGTGCGAGAGCAGGCCGCCGCGGTCGGTGACGATCGCCCCGACCAGCGGCAGCACCAGGTTGAACGCGGGCCCGGTGCTGGTGGCGACGAGGACGTCCCCGGCCGCGATCCGCCGTAGGTCGTCGAGGTCTCGCACGACCACGGCGGGACCCTCGTAGCTGCCGGGGCTGACCGCCAGACCGCTGACGGTGGTGTCGGTGGTGGCTGCCGCGGGCTCGTGCAGGACCGCGCTGATGCTGATGCCCATCGCCGCGTGCACCCGGGCGGCGGGGGGCGGCAGCCACTCCGCAGGCAGCGGCGGGCCGGGCGGAAGCCCGAAGATCATCGGCATGTCGCGGTAGGAGGCGGTCCGGCGCCAGAGCGTCCGGGCCGCCAGCTCAGCCGAGCTGGGGGCGGCGGCATCGTCGAGCAACAGCGCTCGCACCTCGCTGGCGGAGGCCTCCACTGCGTTCTCGGTCTCCGCGATCCGGCCGCGAACGACCAGGCGGCGCCCGACCTCCAGCAGGGCTCGGCGGCACAGCGACCCGGCCAGCTTGTCGCCGAAGACGGCGCGCTCGTCGCGCAGGCGGTAGACCAGCCGGGCCTCGGCCAGGGCCTCGTCGAACTCCGCGAGGTGCTCGGCGGGGAC
>JBBSUR010000099.1:0-9032 GCA_038234255.1 Mycobacteriales bacterium
ACTCGATCTTGCGCAGCCTGCGCTGCTCGCTACTCGAGGCTGGGGGCGGTCGAGTCCGCCGCTCGGACGGTGGCGGCGAGCCTGCGCCCCGGGGACCTGCTGGGGTACCGCGACGCGCTGGACTACGTGTGGCAGGAGGACTGGCAGCCCATCAACGTCGGTCTGGTCCTGCACCTGCACCGGCTGCTGCTCGGGCACACTGCTGCGGCAGCGGCCGGTGTCCTGAAGTCGGCGGACAACCCTGCGTCTCAGACGCCGTACTTCATGGACGAGCTGATCGACAGGTACGCCGAGCAGGTGCGCCGGGACGCGCAGCACCCCGTCCTGCTTGTGGGCCTGGCGATCCTCGACCTGCTCGTCATCCACCCCTTCGAGGACGGCAACGGCCGGGTCGCCCGCATCCTGACCACGGCGCTGCTGAGCCAGGGCGGCTACACCGTCGGCCGGTAGGTGAGCCTCGAGCAGCTCGTCGCCGAGACCGACGAGCGCTACTACGCCGCGCTGCTGGCGTCGACCCACGGCTGGCACCCGGCCGAGCACGATGCCTGGCCGTGGTTGGACTACTTCGTCGAGCAGCTGGCCCGGGCCTACGCGCTGTTCGAGGAGCGGGCGGCGTCCGCCCGGAGCGGGGGGAGCAAGCGAGACCGGGTCAAGGAGCACGTGCTGCGTCATGCGCCGGCGCGCTCCCGCATCTCCGACCTTCGGTCAGGCCTACCGGGCATCGGTGACGGCACGATCCGCAACGCGCTGGACGACCTGCGACGCGACGGCCGCGTGGACGTGGACGGCCCCGAGCTGCTCCGCGAGCTCCGGCGCCGGCTCAGCTCAATCCGACGTCAGCTCCTCCGCGGCTCGGGCTCGGCTGAGTCCGGCTCCGGGTCGGCGGGGCGCCTGCCCGTCGAGGTCCCCTGTGCCGCTCCCGGCGCGGCGGTGGCCATCCCGTGACCCTCCGCGGCTCGGGTTCATCCGGCCGTCGTAGGTGACGAGGACGGCGACGCCGGCGCGGACCGCCGTCACGACGTGCAGCGCATCCAGGCTGCGGAACAAGGGCGGCGAGAGCCGGGCTGCGAGGTCCCGGCCCTTGTCAGAGTGTGTCGGCGACCTGGTTCTCGTACTGGCGCCGCACCAGGAGTGGGCTGACATCGTAGTGACGGGCCAAGACCTCGAACGCCTCCGACGTCGTTTCGGGGAGTTCGCTGAGGTAGGTGCGCAGTCCGTCGGCCGGCGCGAGCAGTTCGGCGGCAAAGGCGCGCACGGTTCGGGCGAAGTCGGTGGCCGTGGGGTCGAGTAGGACGACCGCCCGGTCGCTGAGCAGCGACGACCCGAGCGCCCCGGCCTGCGCGAAGCGCAGCGAGGCCGGTCCCCACCTGCCGTCGGCGGGAACGACGAGTCCGACGTGCTCCCGATCGGGCGCGACGACCAGACCCTGTAGTCCTCCCGACGGCCGGCCCACGGTCGTCGTGCCGACGTGGTCCTTGACCGCCAATCTCTGCCCCGGCGCTAACTCGAGCTGCGCGCGGTAGGCCCGGGCGGCGGCGTAGCCGACCGCCCACGGCGAGCGTGGCCTGCCCTCGGGGCTGCGGGCGTCGAGCCCAACCAGCGGACCGTGCAGCGGCGGCCGTGCTGCCAGGACGGCCCCCTCGCGCGCCTGCTCGATCCATGCCTGAGCGGCTCGCAGCCCGTCGGGTCGCGCGGAGTCGAGCAGTTCGGCGAGCAAGCTGGGCTCGAGCACGTCGGCCAACGCGACGATGTCGTCGGCGAGCGAGTCGTCGACGTCGTACGGGTCGACGCCCAGTCGAGCGGCGGCGCACGCGAAGGACACCTCGTCGTCGTCCGTGTCGGCGAGCAGCTGCCACTCGCGCTGCAGGGTGGTGCCGGCGATGCCGCGTTCGACGAGCCGCGCCACGACGAGGTCGACGAAGCGACCGAGAGCGTCGGTCACCTCACCTGACGAGAGGTAGGCCTCGCCTGTGGTCAGATAACTGACGGGGACCGCATCGTCGTCGTCGTCGGACGCTGTCCAGACCGCCCGCGTGACCGAGCCCTGGGGCACCAGCGTGAGATCGGGCCAGGGCATGCCGCCGCCTGCGGCCCGCAGGTTGTGGTGACGCAGCCATGGCTGCAGGGCGACCCGACGCCAGGTCCAGGACGACCGTGGGACTGTCGACGGCCGCAGGTGCCCGCGCAGCTGCCACCAGTGCTCGGCGACCCACTCGGCGAGGGGATAGGCGCTGGTGTAGACGCCGCGTCGCATCGACGACGTCCTCCGGTCCTCGACCGTCGTGACGACCCCCAGCGACGACCATCTCCAGCCGGCACCACGTCGCGGCGAGCTCGGGACTGGTCACCCCGTCGGCCGACTGCCACTCGACCCGCAGGACAAGGCCCGACGTGGTCACGGCAGCCACGTCGGTTCCTCGCCGGGGCGCAGCGGATAGCCCTTGAACCAGCCCTGCTCCGCATTCGTGAGGCGGGCTTCGAAGACCGTCCCGGCCACGCGGTACCACGCGTACTGCGGGAACGGCTGGTCGTCCCACCGTCCGCCGACGTGGCCTTGCACGAGGGCCGCCCCCAGCCACGCCTGAGCCTGCTCCCGGGTGACGTCCTGCGGGCACGCCGTCGCGTCGGTGCGCAACCGGCGGACGCCCGTTCCGGGCAGGTAGCGGTCCTTGTGCTCCGCGCTCGGGTGGTAGGCCGCACGCTCGGCGAGCGCAGCGAGGTCCCCGTCACCCGGAGGCGTCACGCGGGCACGAGACAGCGGATGGCCCGCTTCTTGGCACGCACCCGTCACCTCCTCGATCGGCCACCAAGTGTCGCACCGGCCGGGGACGAGCGGCTCCACGCCACCGATCACAGGTACCCATGGCGATCTCTCGTTGGCGGCCGGCGTCAGTCGCCGGTAGATCGTCAACCTCGAGGCGGGCAAGCCGAGGGTGGAGTTCGCTCTGGTCCTCGCGGTGCTCGAGGCTCTCGGCCGGCCGCTGATCGCGCAGACACCAGCCGGCGGGTAGCGCCGCCGTCGTCACGTCTACTCCTTGGGCGTAGTAGGAGTGCGTCTGGTAGGCGCGCAGCCGCGCCGCGTCCCGCGGGCACCGGGCAGCGCCCGGGCCGCACGAGCAGGAGGCGCCACCTCGGCAGGGCAGGACGCACCGAGGCCAGGTGATCGACGGCGGCGTAGCGCCCCTGGATGGCGACGACCTCGGCCAGGGCGGCGTTCTCGGTGGGCTGCTTGGTCTTCGTCCGCAGCGCCGATCTTGGCAAGCCAGCATTTTGTGGCTACGCTTGTGGTCACAAGACGAGGGGTTGCCATGCGTACTGTCGGCGTCCGGGAGTTCAGGGATCAGGCGACGTCGATGATGGGCGCCGGCGAGACTCTGGTCATTGAACGGCACGGAGAACCCATCGGCTTCTTCGTCCCGATCACCGCCAAGGACCGCCGCGCCGGACGTATGGCGCTGGGCCGGCTGGCCGACGCTCTCGAGAAGGTTCACGCAGCGACCGGGCTGGATGAGGAAGTGATCGTCGCTGAGGTATCCCGCGCACTCCGGAAACGCTGATGCGACTGGTGGTCGACACCAGCGTGCTTGTCGGCGAGTTGCTTCGTGCCGAGGGGCGACATCGACTCGGTGACGACCGCTTGGATCTGTTCCTGCCGGAGCAGATGTGGTCAGAAACCCAGGTGGAGATCCCGCGGCGCATCGCCGCGTTTGCGCGGCGTCGTTCCTTGACACCCGGGATTGCTGCCGAGCTCACGGATCTGTGCCTGGAAGCGGTGCTCGGCAACACCAGCATCCTGGACGAATCGGTCTCCTCGGCAGTGGAGGAGGAGGCCCTGGCTCGATCCACCCGTGATCCCCGAGACTGGCCGGTGATCGCCACTGCCATGGCGTTGTCCGCAGGCATCTGGACCCACGACAACGACTTCCTCGGGGCAGGGCTCCCGACGTGGACCACCGAGACACTTCAGGGTTGGCTCGACCGCCACCCCGATGGTTGATGGCACCCAGCCAGGATCTTCACCACGGTCGTCTTGCCCGAGCCGTTCTCGCCCACCAGTGCGACGACTCCGGACCGTCAGGCAGGCCCGGTCGGCATCGCGACGACGGTCAGGTCCGCGATGCCGCTGAAGTCGCGGGGGTTCGCCGTGTACAGCGGCAGTCCGCATGACAGGGCGACGGCGGCGATCATCGCGTCGTACGACCGCGCGGCAGGCTTTCGGCCCGCACGCCGCAGGTCCGCAGCGACCCGGCCAAAGCCGCGACGTCGGGTCCGCGAGGGCATCCAGGGCTTCGGCGACATGAGCCACCTCGACCCGGCGGCCGAGCGGCGCGGTGCGCTGGCGGAAGCGACGCTCGGCAGGACGTGGCAGCAGTCCTCGGCGGACGAGCTCGTTCACGGCCTCGGACACGCCCGACCCCCGGTCGAGCACAAGCATCTTCTGCGGGGTAAACCCGGGCGTTCCCCCGCCGAAGACCCTTGTCGTGCCGGCGAACCAGGACGATCCGTGTGACTGGTCCCGCCCGTTCGACGAGGACTTCGTCACCGCCGCCGCCGTACGCGAGCAACCCGGCTCCGTCCGCGCCGCGCGGGCGCAGCGGATCAGCTCCGACCATGCCCGCGTCACCGGCTGGCGCGCCCCGCAGGCGAACCTGGTCCCGACGGGCCGGCAGCGCCGGAGGCGGAGTGCCCAGGTCATCCTCGGCGTCCTCGGCGCTGTTCTGCTCGCGCTGGTCGGCATGGTGCTGACCGGGCGCAGCGAGCTGCCGGCGCCTGTCTTCGCGGGGGACGGGACACCCCGCGTTCCGCAACTGTCCGACGCCCAGGAGCAGCGCATCCTACCGCCGGTCACGGCGCCTGCGGGTGAGGGCGGGTACGAGTTTCTGTTCGAGCAGGCCGGACGACCGGTGCTGTTCGACCCGTGCCGCCCGATCCACTGGGTGATGCGCACGGCCGGCGCGCCACCAGACGGGGAGCAGTTGCTCCTCGAGGGCTTCAGCGCGCTCTCTCGCGCCACCGGGCTGCAGTTCCTCTACGACGGACACACCGACGAGCCGTACGACGAGCAGCGACCGATGGTGCAGCAGGAGCGTTACGGCAGCCGGTACGCGCCGGTCCTCGTCGTGTGGTCTGAGCCGGCGGAGTCGCCCAATCTCGACGGCCGGGTCGCAGGCTTCGCCGGGCCGCTGGGCGGCGATCCGGACGGTTCTGGCTTCCGGCTGCTGACCGGCGCGGTGGTCCTGGACGCCCCGCAGGTGGCCCAGATGCGCACCCGTGGCGATTCGTTCAGCGTCGTGCTGCATGAGCTCGGTCACCTGGTGGGGCTGGCTCACGTGGACGACCCGGAGGACACGATGTACGCGAGGTCAGCACCGGGGGTCAGCTTCACGACGGGCGCCCTGCGCGGGCTGGCCGCCGTCGGCAACGGACGCTGCTTCCCGATCGGTTGAGCGCGAGGCGATGGCAGTGCCGCGAGCAGCGCAGCCGCCTGCTGTGCGCCGAGGTGTCGGCTGTGGGCGAAGTCGGCGGCCAGGAGCCGTCCGGCGGCCGCTGGGCTCAGCCGCCGGGTGCCCGGGAGCCGGGTCAGCACCGACCAGGTCTCGAAAGCGGCGTGCCCGGCCAGCCCGAGCTCGCGTCCAGACAGTGCGGCGGTGGTGGCGTCGTGCGCCTCGTGGTCGGCGAGGACCAGCGGTACGGCCGCGCTGGTGTCCAGCAGCAGCGGCTCAGCGGCGGTCGGCATCGCGCAAGGTTCAGACGTCGTCGTCGGTGAGCGGGGCGCCACCGGGGGCGATGACCAGCCGCCCGCCGCGTTCGACGAGCGGGTCGTCGGCGACCACGGCGGACAGGTGCAGTCCGCTGCCGTCGATCTCGAGGTCTACCGGGCCGGCGCGCAGGCCGAGGCGCTCGCGCAGCTCCCGGGGGATGACCACCCGGCCTGCCTTGTCCATGGTCGTGCGCATGCCATGACGCTACCAGCGGGCTGCCACGTGGGTCACCATCTCGCGTTGATCCCCCACGGACCCCGCTGGCCGGCAGCGGCCGTTGCGGACCTCCTTCGACTCCGTGCCGGCCCCGGGCAGCCGCGCGCGCCGCCCCTGCCGGGGCGGTCGGGGCGGGGTCATCGTCGGACCCAGCCGTGCGGGCCCAGGACGCGGCCGTCTTTGAGTTCGAGGGTGCGGCCCTTGCCGTGCAGCTCGTGGTCGTGGTCGATCTCGCAGAACATGACCGTGTCGGCCAAGCTCGTGCGCCCAGTGTTGCTGAACAGCTCGCCGTGGTGGGGTATGAGCCGATGTCCGGTAGCGGGCCCGTTCCCGCAGCCCTTGCGTTGACAGACGCCGCCGCACTGCACCCCGAGCAGCAGCCGTTCCAGCCCGGTGCTGGTCCGTTGGGTGTGGCTGACCTCGACGACGCGACGCTTGGCATCCAGCACCAGCCGGGTGAAGGTCGACCGGCAGAGCAGCTCACGGACCTGCGCACGGGCGAGTCGGGCTCCGTGTGTGGTGCGGGCCGGCAGGCTCCCGGGCATACCGTGCAGGAAGTCCAGGCCGACGCTGACGCCGACGTGCGGCAAGACCTTGCCCCGGGTGCCGAGCGCGCCGGCCCCCAGCAGCGAGCGCAGGGCGTCCTTGAGCGCGTCGTGCCGCTGCTGGGCCCGGGTGCGTGGCCGGGGCTGCTCGGCCGGCCAGTCCTGCGGCGTCAGGGTGTCGTCGCCGACGGCGGCGCGCCCCTCGCGCCAGGCGGTGGTGTCGGCCGGGGTGTCGGCGTCGGTCGCGGCGGCGGCGTCCAGGACGGTGGCGAGCATCTCGCCGGTCTCGTCGTCGAGGTCGCCCTTGCAGTGCCAGCCCGAACCCAGTCCTTTGTGGGCCAGGGAGAAGCCACGCTCATCCTCGGCCCGGTCGGTCCGCTTCTGGTGCTGCGCCGGCAGCAACGCATCGAGCAGCAGCGACAGGCCTGAGGGCAGCAGGGCGGTGTCGCAGCGGTGCGCGAACACCACCAGCGCGGCTTCGAGCCGCTCGACCTGACTGCCACCCGCGCCGACGATGTCCTCGAGCGTCTCGCGTAGCTCGGCAAGGTCGTGCTCGGCGGCGGTGGCGCCGCCGATCTGCTCGGCGACCAGCTGGCAGATGCCGTCGACGGCGACGCCGTAGAGCACCTGCTCGGCGTCCAGGCCGTCGATCAGGCCATCGGCCCGGTCCAGGTGCGGACGCGCCTTGGCGAGGAAGGCGCTCAGCCGGGTGCCGGTGGTCGTGGACATCCGGCCGGCACGCAGCTCCTCAGCGACCTTCGGCACGGCACGCAGGCGGCGGGCCAGCGTGACATCGCCGCGGCCGACACCGGGCACCGGCTGCGCCTTGACCCAAGCCGCCGTCGACGGCTGGTCGTCCAGGGTGAACAGCTGCCGGCGGTCGACGTCGCTGAGCGCCTCGAGGGTGAGGATCTCGACCTGCTGCTGGATCACCTGCAGCGCCTTGGTGCGGGCCAGTGCCTGCTCCGGCGGCAGGCTCGACGGCGACACCGCCGCCACCGCCGCAAGCGCGTCCTGCAGCGCCATGGTGGCGGCGTCGGGCGCCGCGGTAGGCCGAGGACCAGCCGAGGACGGACTGACGCCCGGTACGGCCCAGAACTCGGTGGACGGCGCCGGGCCGCCCACCTCCGAGCCGCCGTGCAGGAACGCCTCGATCTCCACGTCGACACCCGCCGGCACCCAGGCACGCAGCAGCTCCTGCGCCGCCACCTCAAAGGGTGACAGCGGCCGGAGCTGGACGATGGACAGCAGACGCCTCCGCAGATAAATCGAACTGATGTTTGAAGCCTACCAGGCCTTTCGCTCCCTGACAACCCCCCAGCAGGAAGCTCGGACCGGCAGCGCCTGAGGATGCCGACCGGCGATGCGAGCAGCACAGGAGCACCGCGGATCTCCACCTCGACGGCGTCGCGGCGTTGTCGGCCCGATGGCCTCAGGGTCAGCTGTCGTCGCCCAGGTGTCGGAAGAGGCCAACATTCACCGGCCACTGCCACGCTGTTGGCATCGGCCAACATCAACCTCACTCTCACGAGTTGTCGGTGACTGCCGACACCAGGAGGTGCGGCATGTGGCTCCGACCGCGCGGCCGGGATGCGCTGGCGCAGGCGGTGTCGGCGTGCCGGAAGTCGGCGGGACTGACCCAGGAGCAGCTCGCGCACCGGCTGCACGTGCACCGTACGACGGTGATCGACATGGAGGCTGGGCGGAACCAGGCGGTGGCGCGCGTCGCCGAGGCGCTCAGCGTGCTCGGCTACGACCTGGTCGTCGTGCCGCGCAACGCCTCGGTCACCGTCACGGAACCGACTGTCACCGACCCGGCTGTCACCGACCCGGCTGTCACCGACCGGGCTGTCACCGACCCGGCCGCGCCCACGCCGCAGGCCATGGCGTGACGCCGTCGACGTCGCTGCACGTCCTGCTGCACGGCCAGGTGGTCGCGCAGCTTCGCGCCGGCCCGGCCATGGAGCTGCGGTACACCCCGGAGATCGTCAGTGCGCTCGGTGTCGGCGCGCTGTGCCTGTCCGCGGCGCTGCCGGTCGCTGCCACGCCGGCCCGGGACAGCAAGCCAGGCACACCCCAGCCACGACGGGCAGTCGAGTTCTGGGCCGAAGGGCTGCTGCCCGAGGGTGAGACCCGCACGACGCTGGAACGGCGCTTCGAGATCCGGCGCGGCGATACGATCGGCCTGCTGGCCGCGATCGGCGCCGAACTGCGCCGGCGCGGTCTCCTTCGTGACCGACACCGACGTTCGTCCGTCGGCGTCCGGCCTGCCGCGGGCACTGACTGAGCAGCAACTGTCCGGGGCCGTCGAGTCGCTGCCGAGCGTGTGGGGGTCGGGGACCGGGTACGCGTCTCGCTCGGCGGCATGCAGGCCAAGCTGCTGCTGGTCCGGACCGAGCACGGCTGGGCGCAGCCGGTCGACGGGCAGCCCAGCACGCACATCCTCCAGCCCGACCCGATCGACACCGGCCGGCCCGGTCTGGTCGCGGCCGAGGCGCTGACGCTGCGC
>JBBSUR010000100.1:0-9027 GCA_038234255.1 Mycobacteriales bacterium
AGCAACTGCTCATACGACGGGGCCTCGGGCACGCGCCAGGATGCCCCCGGTCACCGCACGAACCAGTCCGACACGCCGACAGACAACCCCACCAGTCACAGCAGCCCCACCTGCCCCTGCTGTCCAGTTACCGGAGTCCATGTCACCTGGACCCGGGCGGTCGGGCGACCGGGGATCGTGCGCGAGTTGCAGGTCCGGGTACAGCCCCCAGGGATGAGGCAATCCGATGACGGTGCAGCGGTAGGTCGCCAGCCCAGCAGCTGGCCCGCCCGCCACCCGGTCGTGGTGACCCTGCTCGCGCTGCTGCTTATCGCCACGTCGGTCTGGGCCGTCCAGCTGGCCCGGCTCGCCACCAGCGTCGACGACGCCGCCGACTACTGGTCGCAGCCGCGCGGTGAGCAGGGCGGCCTGCTGTACGTGGCGCTGGGCGACAGCACGGCGCAGGGCATCGGCGCCAGCTCGCCCTCCCGCGGCTACGTCGGGGTGCTCGGCCGGCGGCTGGCGGCGGAGACCGGGCAGCCGGTTCAAGTGGTCAACCTGAGCCGGTCCGGCGCCCGCATCCGCGACGTCCTCGACAGCCAGCTCGCGGCGCTGGCCGCCTTGGATCGGCGGCCGGACCTGGTCACGGTCGCGATCGGCGGCAACGACGTCCGCGCCTACGAGCCGGCCCGCTTCGCCGCCGACTCCGCCGCGCTCACTGATGCCCTGCCCGCTGGGTCGTACGTCGCGGACGTCCCGTACTTCATGCACGGGCGGTGGGAGAGCGACGCCGACGAAGCTGCCCGCACACTGACCGAGGACGCCCGCGACAACGGCCTGCGGGTCGTGCCACTGCACGACGCACTGCGCGACGAGGGCTGGGACGCGATGTTCACCCAGTTCTCCGCCGACTGGTTCCATCCCAACGACCGCGGCCACCGGGTGTGGGCCGACGCCTTCTGGGAGGTCATCGCGCCGGACGTACCAGCTCTGGCATCGCTGCCTCGGTGACCCGGTCAAGCGCGGCCGGTCGTTGCCAGTCGTTGGTTCGGAGCATCGACCGCTCGATCGGCGTCTATTCCAACGGCCCGTCGTACCAGGCGACGTCGAAGCGGTCCTGCGCCGCTCCCGACCTGGATCGGGCTTGTGCGCTCGCAGGACCGGGTAGCGGTCGCTCGTGACGATCTTTGCCGTCGAGGGCGGCTTCCCGGCCTCGGTGCTGTCCGAAAGCGTCTTGCGCGACTACGTCGACCTGTTGGTCCGTCTCGTGGAGGGGGCCGGCGCGGTCGTGATCTTCCTCGGCGCCGCTCTTGCTGCCGTGGGCTTCGTGCGCGCAGCCTTCCGACGTCATAGCCACGAAGAGTTCGTCCGCGTCAGGCTCAGTCTGGGCCGCTACCTGACGCTGGGCCTGGAGTTCCAACTCGCCAGCGACGTGTTGAGCACCGCGATCGCGCCGACCTTCGCCGAGATCGGCAAACTCGCGGCAATCGCCGCCATCCGTACGCTGTTGAACTACTTCCTGGCCAAGGAGATCGAGCGCGAGCGAGCCGAGGTCGAGGGAAAGCAGAACGTCAGCGCAGTCGACGGCACCCACGTATGACCTTGGACGACGTCCTGCGGTCGGCCTCGCTGACCGTGACCGCGCTGGGGGTCCTCTCGGCGGGAGCCGTGCTGGCGCGTGCCCGCGAGGTCCGGCTGCCCATCGCCGTGCTGCTGGACTTCCTGCTCGCAGCGGGCTTGCTGCGGCTGGCGGTGGCCCCGGCACCGCGCGCACTTGCCAGCGCTGCCTTGATCATCATCATTCGGAAGATCATCACCTTCGGTTTCGCGCACCGCACAGCGGCACCGGCCGCAGTTCGGCCCGTGCCCGGGTTCGTCGGGACGACGCCGGGTAACGCTCGACCGCACGTCCCGGTAACCGAGGAGAGACGATGACCGAACCGCACCCCGACAAGAAGCTGCATGACGAGGCACGCACACGCATGCAGGACCTGCCGGCCGAGACCGCCCTGGGTAATCGCGACCCGCGGGGCAGCGGGAATGGCAAGCCGTCCGAGTTCGAGGGCAACCCCGAGCAGCAGGAGTAGGCCTCGCGCCGATGTCCTCGTTGCCCTCGCTCGTTTTGCTGCTGATCTTCCTCGCCTCGGCCGCCGTGATCTGGGTCGCCGGCGTCAAGCTCTCCACCTACACCGACGTGCTCGCCGAGCGGCTGCACCTCGGCGCTGCCATCGGCGGGGTCATCCTGTTGTCCATCGCCACGAACCTTCCGGAGATCGCGATCACGGTGAGCGCGGCGCTCTCCGGCAGCGTCGAGGTCGCCGTCGGAAACTTGCTCGGCGGGATCGCCATCCAGACCGTCGTCCTGGTGGCTATCGACGCCTTCGGCGTGCGAAGCAAGAAGCCGCTCAGCTACCTGGCCGGCAGCCTGACCCTGGTCCTGGAGGCGGCCTTGGTCATCGCGGTGCTGCTCGTCGTGATCGCCGGCTCGCAGTTGCCCGAGGACCTGATCTTCTTGAGGCTCACACCCGGCACCGTGCTGATCGTCATCCTGTGGATCCTCGGCCTCCGACTTATCGCAGGGCCGGGCAGCCGCCTGCCGTGGCACGAGGGCGGCGACGCACCGGACGGCCAGGAACGCCCCCGGGGGCACGCACGGAAGCAGACGGAGAAGGAGGCCAGCGACACCGGCGTCACCACCCGACACGCCGCCGTCGTCTTCGGCGCCGCGGCGCTCGCGACGCTCGTCGCCGGCGTGACGATCGAGCAGAGCGGAGAGCAGTTCTTCGGCGGCCTGGGGCTGTCCGGGGTTCTGTTCGGGGCGACGGTTCTGGCCGCGGCCACCTCGCTCCCGGAGCTGTCGACCGGGCTGACCGCCGCCCGCAAGGGCGACTACAAGCTTGCGATGGGTGACATCTTCGGCGGCAACGCCTTCCTGCCGGCGCTGTTTCTGCTCGTCCCGCTGCTCAGCGGCAAGGCCGTCCTGCCGCAAGCGCAAGCCAGCGACATCTACCTCACCGCCCTCGGCGCGCTGCTGACGGTCGTGTACGTGGCCGGGCTGCTCTTCCGCCCGCAGCGCCAGGTCCTGCGGATGGGACCGGACTCGCTCGCCGTGCTCGTCCTGTACGCACTGGGCATCGTCGGGCTCGTGGCCCTGCAATGAGTGCAGCGTCCTGGTTGACCAGCCCCGCCTCCGACCTCGCCGTCACCGCGGCGAAGGCGGGCCTGATGTATGCCACCGCCCTGGTCGCCCTACGGCTCGGTGAGCGCCGCACTCTCGCCCAATGGACGACCATCGACGTCGTCGCCGCCGTCGCGCTGGGCGCCATCGTCGGTCGGACCGCTGTTGCTGAGACCCAGAGCTACGCCACCGGCGGCGTCGCCCTGGTGACCGTCGTCAGCGCGCACCGGGTCGCCAGCCTGCTGCGCTTCAACCCGCTCCTGGGCAAGCTCGCCGACCACCGCATCCGGGTCCTGGTTGCCGACGGGCGACTGCGGCGGGGCCAACTACGGCTGTGCGGCCTCACTGACAATGACGTGTACGCCGAACTCAGGCAGCGCGGCGTATTCGACCTTGCCGACGTGCGCTACGTGCTGTACGAGACCAAGGGCGGCCTGAGCATCGTCGCGCATGACCGGCCCGTGGGACCGCTCGTGCAGGCGGGCCTCGACGCGTCGACGGGCTACCTGGACCGGGCGGCTGCACGACGACGGCCGCCTCGACCGAGCTGATGTTCCGGAGCCGGGTGGGCTGAGTGTGCAACGGAAAGCCGCGATCATCCCTCGTGGGCGGTCAGGTGACCAGCCCCCGCCGAAACCCGAGCGCCACCGCCTGCGCCCGGTCGTTGACGCCGAGCTTGCGGAACAGCCGCCGGGCGTGGGTCTTGATGGTGTCTTCCGACAGGTAGAGGTCCTTGCCGATCTGGCCGTTGGTCTTGCCCCGGCTCATCCCGGTCAGCACCTGCAGCTCGCGCTCGGTGAGCGTCCCCCCGGGCGGGGCGACGCGAATCGCCTCCCGGCCGGCGAGCGCGCGGCGCAGTGAGGGCGCGACCAGGTCGTCGCCGTCGAGTGCATGCGCCACCGCAGCGCACAGCTCCTCGTGACTCACGTCCTTGAGCAGGTAGCCCCGGGCGCCGTGCGACACCGCGGCCGCCACCTGGTCGCGGTCGTCGGCGGCGGTCAGCATCAGCACCTTCGCCCCGGGATGCGTCGCGACCAGCCGGCGGGTGGCTTCCAGCCCGCCCAGCCCCGGCATGCGAATGTCCATCAGCACCAGGTCGGGCTGCTCGTGCGGGTAGCGGGCGAGCACCTCCTCGCCGCTGGCGGCCGTCTCCACCCGGTCCACCCCCGGCACGCCGGTCACGAACGCGCGCAGCCCCTCGCGCACGATGCGGTGGTCGTCGCAGATCAGCACGGTCGTCACAGGGCAGCCTCGTCGTCGTTGCGGTCGGACAGGGGAAACAGAAGCCGTAGCCGAGCCGGGCCGGCCACGAGGTCGGCGCCGACGGCGCGGGCACGAAGCGACCAGCATTCGACGTCCGAAGGCCAGGCGTCGAGGTCGAGTGCCACGCGGTCACCGGCTCGCGAGAGGCTCAGGTGCACCGGCTGCGCCGCATTCCGCAGCACCTCCTGCACGAGCCGGTACGCCAGTCCTGCCGCGGCATCACCGAGTCCGGCCGGAGCGGCCGCATCCACGGCGAGCTCCAGCGCGGGCTGACCTGCAGCCGTACGGTGCCCGGCCAAATCTGTCAACGCCTCGGCGAGCCCGCTCGCGCAGCGCGGGCGCAGGAGCCAGACCTCCCGCCGCAGGGTGACCAGGGCGTCCTGGACCGCATCGCGGACCAGCGCCGCATCGGCCCCGCGGACCACGGCGTCGGCGGCGTACCGGGCGGCGACCAGCGCCTGGAGCGCACCGTCGTGCAGCCGGTCGGCCAGTGCATCGCCGTCGGAGTCGGCGAGCCGGAGCAGTACGGCCGGCAGGTCGTCGGCATGCGCTTCGCGCGGCGCGGGCAGTCGGACGTCGACCCGGTGCATGCCGACCACCTCCGAACCCGGAGCAGCGCATGCCGCCCTCGGCGAGAGCATCGGCAGCCGGACACCCGGACGTGAGCCCTCGCCGGGAGTTGGATCAGGCGTCGAGGGACGAGGGCGGTCAGCTCTCCAGCAGAGCCGCGATGTCCGGTCGGCCGAGCCACTCGCGGCGCACTCCGGGCGGTAGGTCGGCGGCCAGCGTCTGCACCGCCGACCGGGCCGCGGCGAGGCTGCGGGCGCTCTCGGCCGGATCGTCGTCGGCGACGAGCGCGCCGAGCAGTGCCCGCGACGGCCAGACCAGCGGCACGGTGCCGAGCGACTCGGCCAGCGTCGCCGCCCGGCGCAGCGTCGCCGCCGCGTCGCCGGAGGCGGCCTCCCCCTCGCCCTGACCGCCGGACACCTGGGCGATCCCCAGGATCAGCAGCCCCTTGGCGACGTGCCGGGGAGCGCGGGCGCCCTCGGCCCGATTCACCGCCGCCACGGCGGCGGTCACCGCGTCGTCGAGCTGCCCGTCGAGCAGCAACACCTCGGCCTCGACCCACCCGAGCCGCACCCGTTGACGCCACCACTCGTCGTCCCGCGCCGGGACGAGCGCCCGGGCCTGGTCGAGCCGGGCGGCGGCCTCCTCCGCCTCGTCCAGCCCGACCGCGTCCGAGGCGAGGCCGAGCTGGGCATCGAAGGCGGCCTCCAGCGAACCCTCGGCCAACTCGAGCGCCTCCAGGTCCGAGGCGCGGGCGATCGTGTGACGGCCCAGCTGGCGGTGCACACTGGCCACGGTCGCGGCCGCGAGGGCGGCGAACAGCCGGCTCTCGGCCCGAGCCCCCGGCGTCCGGCCGGCCTCCAGCAACGGGGACAGCACGGTGAGTGCACCGCCGTACCGTCCGCCGGCGCCGAGCGCCACGCCGAGCAGCCAGCCCGCGGCGGCCATCTCGGCGGCGCGTCCCTGGGACTGGGCCAAGACGACGGCGCGTTCCAGAGCCCCGACCGCCGCGGCGGGCTTGCCGTGGAAGGCGGCATGCTCGCCGGTGGCGAGCAGGCTGGCCAGGTCGTCCGGGTCGGTCACGGACGCAGGCTAACCGGCGCCGAGGGCCTGCTCGACCAGCGCGACGGCGTGCGGCAGGTCGGTGGCCACCCCGACCCGCTGCGGCAGCCGCGGCAGGGACCAGCCGGGACCCCCGACCAGCACCACGGTCGCCGGACGGGTGACCGGCAGTTCTGCCAACGCGCGCTCCGAGCCGGTGCCGCCGAGCTGCGACCAGAGGAACAGCGCTGCCGGGCCGATCCGCCGCACCGCGGCGGTCAGCGCGTCCCCCGGCAGGGCCGGACCGAGCGTGCGGCTGGCGATGCCGCGCTCGGCCAGCCCGCCGGCCAGGGCGTGCAGCGGAAGGGCGTGCGCCTCGTCCGGGGCGCAGGCGAGCAGCACCGGACGGCGGTCGGGGTGCTCGGCGAGACCGGCTCCGATCGCACGCAGCGCCGTCGCCGCACAGTCCGACAGCAGGTGCTCCACCTCCACGCCCTCCCCGGTCGCGGCCCAGCGGTCGCCGACCGCGATCAGCACCGGTCGCAGCACGTGGTCCCAGGTGTGCAGGACACCGTGTCGGCGTACCTGCTCGCGCAGCATGGTGGTCATCGCCGGTGCGTCGAGCGCCATGGCGGCCCGACCCAGGCCGCGTACGGTGTCGTCCGCCCCCGGCAACGCCAGCGTCCGCCCGCCGGGCCCGCCACGGCGCGGCGCCAGGGCGCCCGCACGGTCCGGCATCGGCTCGACCGGCTGGTCCCCCGCGGGTCCGTCGCCGGGCTGACCCACCGGCCGGCCCAGCGCCACCCGCGCCGCCTCGGCCGGCGGTATCCCCTCGAGCGTCAGCAGCCGCATCGTCTGGAGCCGGGCGAGATCGGCCTTCGTGTACCGGCGGTGGGCGCCCGCGACGTGCGCACCGGGACCGAGCCCGTAGCGGCGGTCCCAAGTCCGCAAGGTGGCCGGGGCGATTCCCAGCCGATGGGCGACGGCGGAGACGGTCAGGCTGGCCGCGGCCAGATCGTCCATCCGCGGCTGCTCCATGAACGAAGGATGAGGGGGAAGAGGCTTCCGCACAATTCGACTCGCACCACCTCTAACCCGTACTTGAACAACTTGTGAAGCGGTAATAGGCTTTCCATCCGGAGCCCAGACCCGGCTCCGGCGAAAAGGGGACGATCATGACGGACACCTCGCGACTGCCCAAGCCACAGTCAGACGTGTGGGAGTGGCAACTGCTCGGCAGCTGCCGCGGCCACGACACCGACTTGTTCTTCCACCCTGAGGGCGAGCGCGGCAACTCCCGCAGCAACCGGGAGGCTGCCGCGAAGGCGATCTGCTCCGGCTGCCCGGTGCGCCGCGAGTGCCGTGCCCACGCCTTGGCCGTGCAGGAGCCGTACGGCGTCTGGGGCGGGTTGTCCGAGCACGACCGGGAGATCCTGCTGTGCGACCACGAGAGCGCCGCCGCGAGCTGAAGTGTTTCCCGTGAGGCCCTTGCGTTACCCCGTACCGTTCTGAGTCGTTGACGCGGTGGCGTGGCCTGCGGGCCGTCGCCCCCGATTGCCCACGACCAGGGAGTACGCCCCCGTGCCCGATGCGCCCGTGCCCGATGCGCCCCGCCGGTCGTCCGTGTTGAGTTCCCGCGCCGCCAAGCTGACCGCCGCAATCGCCGTCCTGGCCGTAGCCGGTTGGGCCGTGGGCCCCCCCGCCGACCAGTCGAGCCCGGACGGCGCCCTGCGGGTCCTCGACACAGCCGGGGCGGCCGCGGTCGCTGAGCCTGCGGTCACCGCGGCGCCCGTGATGATCACCCCGGACCGGGCCCGACCGCCCGCGGTGCTGCCGGTCCGGGAGCTCGGCGCCCGGCTGCGCCCGGACGTGCTGGTGACCGGCGGACAGCCGCTGGACCCGGAGGAGGTGACGAAGCTCTCCGCGCTGTCTCCCCCCGGCGGCGTGGTCACCTTCCGCACCGGCACCGTGCGCGTCGGGGATCGCGATGTCCGGGCGGTGGGCGTGGACCCGTCCACCTTCCGAACCTTCACCAGCGAGGGCACCGCCGAATCCACCCCCGTCTGGCAGTCCGTCGCCCGCGGCGAGGTCATCGCCTCGCACGAGACCGCGACCGCACTCGGTCTGGTGCTCGGCCAGGAGGTGCCGATCACCTTCGCCGGCAGCGCCCCGGTGTCGCTGCGCCTCGGCGCGCTGGCCACCACCGGCGTGCCAGGCGCCGACCTCGTGCTCGACGAGGAGACCGCCCGCGGGCTGGGACTGCCGACGTCGACCGCGATGCTGCTCACCGCGGGCAAGGACAAGGACGCGCTGGCGCTGGCCGACCGGGTCCGCGCCATCACCGGCGAGGCGGCCGTCGTCGACCTGCTCACCCCGCCGGCGGCCGACCCGACGGCCTTCCTCACCGGTTCGAAGGCCGCCAAGGCGTTCGGCGCCTTCTCCTACCGCTATTTCCCGGACGGCACGATCCAGCCGGACGCTCCCTGGGTGCGCAAGAACATCGTCTCCGCGACCCTGCCGATCATGGGTCGGGTCACCTGTCACCGCCTGATGATCCCGCAGTTGCGGGGTGCGCTCCAGGACGTCATGGACGCCGGGCTCGCCTCGTCGCTGAAGACCTTCGACGGGTGCTACGTACCGCGCTTCATCGAGAGCAACCCGCAGAACTCGATCTCGCTGCACACCTGGGGCATCGCGATCGACATGGACGCCGCGACGAACTACCGCGGCATCGCCGGCACGATGAACCCCGAGGTCGTGAAGATCTTCAAGAACTGGGGCTTTCGCTGGGGCGGTGACTGGAAGTACACCGACCCGATGCACTTCGAGCTGGCCGCCCTGCTCACCAAGCCGCGCAGCTAGCGGGAGTTTCCGGGCTATGCCTGCGGTGAGTTGCAAAGGTGCAGGTCAGCGGGGGTGTGGGGGCTGTTGGGCTGTATTACCCATGTCAGCGTCGGGGTGCGTACTGCTTGAGGTTGAACAGTTGGAAGAGTCGCTGC
>JBBSUR010000101.1:0-9009 GCA_038234255.1 Mycobacteriales bacterium
GACGGCGGCTTGTCGATGCTGTTCTCCGGGATCGGGGGGGTCTCCCCGCGCTTCACCGCCTCGCCATTGCGCCACCGGCACAGCTTCCAGACCAGGGACTTCGGGACGTCCTTGATCGGTGCGAAGCCGCCGGCAGAGTCGCCGTACAGGGTGGAGAAGCCGGTGGCGAGCTCACTCTTGTTTCCCGTGGTGAGCACGAGGTGGCCGTGTTCGTTCGACAGCGCCATCAACGTCGTGCCCCGGATTCTTGCCTGCAGGTTCTCGACCGCCAGACCGGTCAGCTCCACCGCGGCGAGCCACGCATCGACCATCGGCGTGATGGCGACGACCGACCAGTGCAGGCCCTGCCGCGTCGCGAGCTCCTCGGCGTCGGTCAGCGAGTGGTCACTGGACCACTGGCTCGGCATGCCGACGACGTACACCGCATCCGGTCCGAGCGCGTCGCCGGCAAGCGTGGCGACCAGCGCGGAGTCGATGCCGCCGGACAGGCCGAGCACGACCGAGGCGAAGCGGTTCTTGTACGCATAGCCCCGCACCGCCGTCACCAGTGCGCCCCACACCTGCGCCTCGTCGCCGAGTGGCGCAGCGATCACTGGCACCAGCGGGTCGTAGCAGGCAAGCGGCTCACGAGACAGGGTCACCCGCTCGATCTCCATGGTCGTGCCGTCGGCCGCGTCGACCGGTCCGGTGCGGTCCGACGATGCGACCGGGAGGTCGAGGTCGACCACCAACAGGGCCTGTTCCCACCGCGGGCCGCGCGCCACGAGCCGGCCGGCAGCGTCCACGACCAGGGAGTCCCCGTCGAAGACCAGCTCGTCCTGGGCTCCGACGGTGTTGACGTAGACCAGCGCCGCACCGGCCTCGCGCGCCCGCCGGGCAGCCAGCGGTGCGCGCAGGTCGTCCTTGTCGCGCTCGTAGGGCGATCCGTTGATGCAGACCACCAAGGCGACCTCGGCTACCTCGGCGACCGTCACCGGGCCACCCTCCTGCCACAGGTCCTCGCAGACCACCGTCGCGACGTCCACCCCGTGCAGGCGCACGATCGGCAGGCGGTCACCGCGTACGAAGTAGCGGAACTCGTCGAAGACGCCGTAGTTCGGTAGGTGATGCTTGGCGTAGCGCGCGACCACCCGGCCGCGGTGCAGGACCGCGGCGGAGTTCTGCGGCTCCCCGGCCGGGCGGCCGAGCGCCGGCGCCGGCGCCTCGCTGCGACCGCAGTAGCCGACCACGACGGCGAGCTCCCCGACGCCTTCGTCGGCCAGGCGTACGGCCAGAGCTCCCAGCGCGTCGAGGCTGGCCTGGACGAAGGAGTGGCGCAGCACGAGGTCCTCCGGCGGATAGCCGGTCAGCACCATCTCCGGGAACGCGACCAGGTGGCAGCCCTGCTCGGCGGCCTGCCGGGTCCACTGGCTGACGACGTCGGAGTTACCGGCCAGGTCACCCATCGTGCTGTCGACCTGGGCCAGTCCGACCCGCAGCTGCGCCATGCCGCTCAGGCTACGGACCGGCCGGCGTCGCGACCTGGCTCCCGACCGTTAGCGTGCCGCTATGAGAAGCGGACTTCGTCCTGCCGACGCCGACAAGCTGGCGGCGTTCGCGCGGGCCGCCCGCCCGGTGGCGAGCAAGGCGGTGTCCCTGACCGCGGGCGGCGGACCGGACGGCCACACCGAACGGCTGGTCGACCACTGGCGACGCGAAGTGGCGGTGCTGACCGGGCTGACCGGTCTGGGTGGCCGCTTCGCCGCAGCCGCGCAGGACGCGGTGAGCTTCGCGGTGCAGGGTTCGTTCGTGCTGTGCCTGTGCGAGATCGCCGACGTGACCGACCTTCGCGAGCGCGTGCGCATCCTGGCCGCGACCATCCTGGAGAGCCGGCTGCCCGACACCTGGCAGCCCACCGGCACCGAGGGCGAGCCCGCGCCCGACGACGACGACGCCGACGGGCTGCGGCGCCGCGTCGTCGAACTCGGTCGACAGGTGTGGTCGGTGCGCCGCGTCGTCCAAGGTCGTCACGAGGGGCGGATGTGGCACCGCGGCCTGTCGATGGTTCCGGTGGTCGGTGCGGCCGGTCTGTTGCTCGGCGAGCGGCACGCGCTCTCGGTGCTCGCCAAGCGGACCGCCGTCGAGCTCGCGCCGCCGCCGGCTACCCGCCGGAAGCGGTGAGCGCGTCGTACTCGGCGTCCGTCAGCTCGACCTCGCCAGCCGCGCAGTTCTCCTCCAGGTGGGCCACCGAGCCGGTACCCGGGATCGGCAGCAGCACCGGGGAGCGCCGCAGCAGCCAGGCCAGCGCCAGCTGCGCGTGGGTGGCGTCGTGCTCGGCCGCGATCTCGTCCAGGATTGCGCCCGGCTTCGCGAGGTCACCGGCGGCGACCGGAAACCACGGGATGAAGCCGATCGACTCGCGCTCGCAGTAGGCCAAGACCTCCTCGGACTGGCGGTTGCCGACGTTGTAGAGGTTCTGCACCGATGCGACGTCGATCACTTTCCGCGCCTGCTCGATCTCGGCGACGCTCACCTCCGACAGCCCGAGATGGCGGATCTTGCCGGCGTCCTGTAACTCCTTCAGCGCGCCGAGCGAGTCCTCGACCGGCACCTGGTCGTCGATGCGGTGCAGCTGGTAGAGCCCGATCTGCTCGATCCCCAGCCGGCGCAGGCTCATCTCCACGCACTGCCGCAGATACTCCGGCCGGCCGACCGGCTCCCAGACACCGGGTCCGCTGCGGGTCAGGCCACCCTTGGTGGCGACGACCACCCCGTCGTACGGGTGGAGCGCCTCGCGAATGAGGTCCTCCGACACGTACGGGCCGTAGCTGTCGGCGGTGTCGATCAGTTCGACGCCCAGCTCGACCGCGCGACGCAGGACAGTCAGAGCGGTGTCCCGATCGGCCGGCGGACCCCAGATGCCCTCGCCGGTGATGCGCATCGCGCCGTAGCCGAGCCGGGTGACCGGCAGGTCACCGCCGATCGAGAAGGTGCCGCTCGCGGCGACGGGACGGGTGGTCGTAGTGGTGGGGGTGGTCATGCGTCGGCTCCTTCCCGCAGGGGACCGCTTCGACGCAGCCGCCGTACCGCCAGAACGGCGAGCAGGCCGCACAGCAGGCTCGCCACGGCGGGCCCGCCGACCCACCATCCCCAGGCCACATCCGGGGTGTCGCGTGGCGGTCCGGGTCCGACGGGTTGGGCGCGCCCAGGCAAGGAAGGCGTCGGCCACCGGCACCAGCCCGCCGACATAGCGGCGACCCTCGGTGAGGGTGGGTGCCGGAGTTCCAAGCGCAGGTGGACCGGAAGGCCGGCGACCTGATCGGGACGGCGGTCGCCCGGGCGCGGGCCGACAGCATCACCGGGCCGGTGACCTATCCGGTCAGCTCGGACTGGAGGGGTTTCGGTTACAAGAACGGCGCTCTCGTCTATGACAACAGCAACTGGTTCTATGCCCTCGGTGGGTGGCAGTCGGCCCAGACGGGAACCATCACGGTCTACCCACCGTCCGAACCCGGAGAGCCGATGCGCTACACGTCGTCGCTGACCGTGCGCATCATGGACCAGTACAACTGGGACGGCACCAAGAAGACCTCGATCGGTCCGTTCCAGGTCACGGACGAGCAGCCGGCCGAGCTGCACCGCAAGGGCCTGGCTCAGGAGTTCACCGCGACGGGACAGACGACTCAGCCCCGCACACGAGAGGGAATGCTTCCGTGAACCGTGCTCGCCGCAGGGGTTGGGGAGCATGTCTGACCCTGGTCGCCATGACCGGCTGTGGAGGGAGCGCGGAGGTGCGCGGTCAACAACCGGCACCGTCAGCAGCGTCGCCGTCGCCGTCGGTGACCCGTCCGGCCGCGCCCGTGCCTCCGTCCGCCGGGCCCGGCGGCCAGGCGGACGCCGCCGAGGTGCTGGCCTTCGCCGGATTGCGGCTGCCGCCGGCAGCGCGGTCGGTGCAAGCGGTGCGTCAGCCGACCGCGCTGCCGAACTACCGCATCACCTTGCTCGGGGACGAGTCTGTCGTCGACGACATCTGCGGCCAGATGGGCGGGACCCTGCCGGTCGCCGGCGATCTGGCGCCGGAAGACCTGGAGGCGCTCGGACTGTCCGAGCAGCCGCCGCTGGACTCGCCCACCTGCGCCTCCAGCCGGCGGGACTTCCCGCGGGTGCAGCGCCTCGTTCTCGGGCTGGCCTCCGGTCCGGATCTGGAGATCAGGATCCACGTCCTGGAGTTCCCCGTCCGGTGATCGGCGGCGCAGAGGCTTAGGACTGAGACTGCGGCTCCCACGCCTGACCGTTCCAGTACGCCTGCGCACCCGACCCGTCGGGCGCCGGGTACCAGCCCGGCGGGGGTGGGCCTTGCTGCTGCATCGGCACCGCGTTCGCAAAGCTGGCGATGCCCATCGGGTGCGCGGCGCAAGCCATGACGAGGGCCGCGATCCAGCCGATGAGAGTCCACCCGAGGAGCAGGTTCAGCACGGCGATTGCGCCGTGGTTGCTTCTGCCGCGCGTGGCCGCGATTGCCCACGGCAGCATGTAGCCGAGCGTGAAGAAGGCCAGCACCCACGCGAGGACGATCACGGCGCCGTTGTGGTTCTGGTCTCGGACGACGTGCGAGCGCTGGACGTAGCCGGCCGGCAGCTGCGGCTGTGTCATCGGGTGGTCCTCCTGGCGTCGCGCGGATCGTGCGGGTTGCGGCAGTCTGCCGCGCTCGAGCCCGGTCTGTCTGCCGGTCCGTGGCGGCACCGGCCGAGGGCGCGGAGCCGTACCGTTTCGGAGGTCCGCGAAGGCAAGCGGAACGGATGCGGAACGAGAGCCGGTCAGGACTGGGCCATGAGGTCTCTGACCTGCAGAAATGGGAGCAGAGTGGATAAGCAGCAGGAGTACGTCCTTCGCACCCTCGAGGAACGCGACATCCGCTTCGTCCGGCTCTGGTTCACCGACGTCCTGGGCACGCTCAAGTCGGTGGCGATCGCGCCGGCCGAGCTGGAGGGGGCGTTCGCGGAGGGCATCGGATTCGATGGCAGCGCGATCGAGGGGTTCGCCCGGGTCCACGAGAGCGACATGCTCGCCCGGCCCGATCCCGCGACGTTCCAGGTGCTTCCGTGGCGCAGCGAGATGCCGGACGGCATCGGCACGGCCCGGATGTTCTGCGACATCTCGATGCCGGACGGCACCCCGTCCTGGGCCGATCCGCGCCACGTCCTGCGCCGCGCGCTCGGCAAAGCGGCCGATGCCGGCTTCACCTTCTACACCCACCCCGAGATCGAGTTCTTCCTGCTGAAGGGCCAACCCGCAGCGGGGGAGAAGCCGGTCCCCGTCGATGCGGCCGGCTACTTCGACCTGACCCCCCACGGCGTCAGCCAGGACTTCCGCCGCGACGCCATCACGATGCTCGAGCGCATGGGCATCTCGGTGGAGTTCAGCCACCACGAGGTCGCGCCCGGCCAGCAGGAGATCGACCTGCGCTACGCCGACGCGCTGTCGACCGCCGACAACATCCTGACCACTCGGCACGTCATCAAGGAGGTGGCCCTCGCGCAGGGCGTCTACGCCACCTTCATGCCCAAGCCGTTCGGCGACCAGCCGGGCAGCGGGATGCACACCCACCTGTCGCTGTTCGAGGGCGACACCAACGCCTTCTACGACGGCGCCGACCCGCTGCACCTGTCGACGATGGCCAAGCACTTCATCGCCGGGCTGCTCCGGCACGCCGCCGAGATCACCGCCGTGACCAACCAGTGGGTCAACTCCTACAAGCGGCTCGTCGCCGGCGGCGAGGCCCCGCCGTACGTCTGTTGGGGCTCGAACAACCGCAGCGCACTGGTGCGGGTGCCGATGTACAAGCCACGCAAGAGCGGCTCGACCCGCGTCGAGGTGCGCAGTCCGGACAGCGCGACCAACCCCTACCTGTGCTTCGCGGTGCTGCTCGCGGCCGGGATGAAGGGGATCGAGGAGGGCTACGAGCTGCCGCCCGGCGCCGAGGACGATGTGTGGACGCTGACCGACGCGGAGCGCCGGGCGATGGGGCTGACCCCCCTGCCGGGCAGCCTGGCCGAGGCGTGCAATGTGATGGAACGCAGCGAGCTGGTCGCGCAGACCCTCGGCGAGCAGGTTTTCGACTTCTTCCTGCGCAACAAGCGCGCCGAGTGGAGCGCCTACCGCGCCGAGGTCACGCCGTTCGAGCTCGGCCGCTACCTCCCGGTGCTGTGAACGCGCGCGCCCTCGTCGTCACCCACTGCGCGGGCGAGGGTCCCGGCACCCTCGCCGAGTGGCTTCCCGCCGCCGGGCTGGAGCTGGAGGTCGTCGCGCCGTGGGACGGCCAGGAGTTGCCTACGGACCTGTCGGGGTACGCCGCGCTGGTCGTCCTGGGTGGGCCGCAGCAGGCGTACGACGACGGCTCGGCTCCCTGGCTGCGCGCCACCAAGGAGTTGCTGCGGTCGGCGGTCTCGGCAGGTCTGCCGACCTTGGCCATCTGCCTCGGCGCGCAGCTGCTGGCCGAGGCGATGGGCGGGCGGGTGGCGCCCGGCGCCGACGGGGTGGAGGCGGGCGCCCGCCTGGTCGCCAAGCGTGACGCGGCGTGGGAGGACGAGCTGTTTGCCGACGTGCCCTTCACCCCGACGGTCATCCAATGGCACGAGGACGCCATCGTCGACCTCCCGCCCGGCGCGGTGCTGCTGGCCACCAGCAGCCGCTACGCGAACCAGGCCTTCCGGATTGGCGCCTGTGCCTGGGGACTGCAGTTCCACCTCGAGACCCCGCCGGACATGGTCCGCCGCTGGGCAGTGGACTACGCGGCCGCGGTCCTGGCCGCCGGACTCGACCCGGTCGCACTGGCCGAGCGGGCGGTCGGTGAGCTGCCGGAGGTGCAGGCCTGCTGGCGACCGGTGGTGGAGCGCTTCGCCGAGATCGCCCAGGGCCGCGGTCGCGTCACCCTGCCGCTGGTGCAGCCCTGAACGCTCCGGTGAACGTCTTCGACTCCCGCGGCTCCGGCACCGGATCGCTGGTCCGCTTGGGTTTTCGCGATCCGGCGGCCAGTCAGGACGCCCTGGTCCGGCTGGGGATGTGGGCCGACGGACGCCCGACGAGCGAGGCGGCGGCGGAGCTCGTCCGGACGGCGGCGGACGCTGCCGACCCAGATCTGGCGGTGACGTCGGCCGCCCGGCTGGTGGACGCGGTCGCTGATCCCGACCGGCTGCGCGCCGCACTGCTCGACGAGCCGGGGTTGCGGGTCCGGCTGTTCGGTGTGCTCGGCACCAGCGTCGGGTTGGGCGAGCACCTGTTGACGCAGCCGGCCGACTGGCATGCGCTGCGCGAGGCCGACGTCCGGCCGAGCCGGGCCGACTTCGATGCGATCCTGCTCGGCTGCGTCGGCGCGCCCGCCGGCGTCGAACCACCGTGGGGCAGCAGCGGGGCCCGCGCCGGACTGTCCGGAAGCGCGGCGGTCGCGGCGCTGCGGGCCGCCTACCGTCGGTGTCTGCTCACCGTCGCGGCGCGCGACCTGTCCGGCGCGGTCACCGTCGAGCAGGTGGCGGACGAGCTGGCCGACCTCGCCGGCGCCACCCTGTCCGCGGCTCTGGCGGTCGCCCGCACGACCCTGCCCGCCGCGGCGCCGGCGTGCCGGCTCGCGGTGATCGCGCTGGGTAAGACCGGCGGGCAGGAGCTCAACTACGTCAGCGATGTGGACGTCGTGTTCGTCGCCGAACCGCTGGAGGACCCGGTCGACGACGGCGCCGTCGAGGCCGCGCTGAAAACGGCCACCCGGCTGGCGAGCGAACTCATGCGGGTCTGCGCCGAGGTCGCCTGGCCGGTGGATGCCGGGCTGCGCCCCGAGGGCTCGTCCGGCCCGCTGGTGCGCACCCTGGCCAGCCACGAGGCCTACTACCGCCGGTGGGCACAGACCTGGGAGTTCCAGGCCTTGCTCAAGGCCCGCCCGGTGGCCGGGGACCTGGCGCTGGGCGAGCGGTATCGGGAAACCCTGGCGCCGATGGTCTGGGCCGTCGCGGAGCGCACGCGCTTCGTCGAAGACGTCCAGGCGATGCGCCGTCGGGTGGAGGGCAGCCTGCAGAGCGACCGCGCGGATCGTGAGGTCAAGCTCGGACCGGGTGGGCTGCGCGACATCGAGTTCGCCGTGCAGCTGCTCCAGCTGGTGCACGGACGCACCGACGAGCAGGTACGCAGCCCCAGCACCCTGCCCGCGCTGGAGCAACTGGCTGCGGGTGGCTACGTCGGTCGGGAGGACGCCCGGCACCTCGCCGAGGCCTACCGGTGGCTGCGCACCGTGGAGCACCGGCTCCAGCTGTACCGGCTGCGCCGCACCCACCTGCTGCCGGCGGCCGACGACGACGACGGGCTGCACCGGATCGCGCGCGCGCTCGGCTACCGCAAGGATGCGGTGCAGACGTTCCGCCGCGACCGCGCCGGCTACGCCCGGGACGTACGCCGGCTGCACGAGAAGTTGTTCTACCGGCCGCTGCTGACCGCGGTGGCCCGGCTGCCGACCGACCAGGCCCGGCTCACCCCGGCCGCGGCGCAGGACCGGTTGGTCGCACTGGGGTTCGCCGAGGCGGCGGTGGCGCTGCGGCATCTCGAAGCGCTGACCGAGGGGGTATCGCGCCGGGCGGCGATCCAGCGCACCCTGCTCCCGGCGATGCTCGGCTGGTTCGCCGAGTCGGCGGACCCCGACGCCGGACTGCTCGCCTTCCGGCAGGTGTCGGACCGGCTCGGCTCGACGCCGTGGTATCTGCGGCTGCTGCGCGACGAGGGGCGGGCGGCGGAGCGGCTCGCGCACCTGTTGGCCTCCTCGCGCTTGGTTACGGACCTGCTCGGCCGGGCACCGGAGGCGATCCGGCTGCTCGCCTGCGACACCGAACTCGCGCCCCGGCCACGGCAGGTGCTGGAGAGCACGCTGGTCGCCACCGCCCGCCGGCAGGACGACTGGGAAGCAGCGGTCCTGGCGGTCCGCGGCCTGCGCCGGACCGAGCTGCTGCGGGTGGCGTGCGCCGACCTGCTCGGTCTGCTCGACCAGGAGCA
>JBBSUR010000102.1:0-8866 GCA_038234255.1 Mycobacteriales bacterium
CAGGAGCGTCTCCCTCTCGCGGCCACGTCCGGTGCTGAATCCGGCACGCTGCAGCCATTGCTGACGGACCGGGACGTCGCCGCCGTGCTGGCGGTTCGCCCCGACACGGTCCGGCGGTGGGCCGCCTCCGGCTTGCTTCCGTCGGTTCGGCTGGGAGGTCGGCTACTGCGCTTTCGGGCCGAGGACGTGCAGCAGTGGATCCAGCGCCAGACGTCGTTCGGTCCCCTCGTCCAGTCACCCCGTCGGAGGTCTGGCTCCATCCGTTCGACAGGCTGAGGAGGCCCGGCCGAACGCACCGAACCCCGCGCGACACATGACAAGCTCTGCCTCCGCCCGCGCCGCCGGGCGGGTTGGATGGTCCCGTTGCCAGCTACGCCAGGCGGCTGAGGGAGGACGCGTGGGCCCGTCGGTTCGGTGGCGTCGGGGCGGCCAGCAACTGGCTGGCGACTTGGAGCTGCTGCGCTTCGAGGTCGCGGACATCAACGTGGTGATCAAGAAGGCCTGCGCCGACAGCATGCACTACGGCGATGACGTCGTGACGGCGGCGGGTCTTGATCCCGGTGTCGGCATCCTGCCGCTGTCCTGCTTCGCAGTGACCGCACAGTGGCCGGCCGAGCGGCTGGCAGCGGGGACCAACTACCGCAGATGTCGAAAGGTCAGGGCCTCAGCACTGCTCGACGCCGGCTACCTGCTGCTGCCCACCGCGGTGTTCCAGGACGGCCAGCCCGACCCGCGCAACAACGTCCACTTCGATCTCGTGGTCCTGGCCGCCGCCGGCCTTCCACCGCCGGGCATGCTGGGCAGCAAGGCGGAGCGGGCCGCCGCGCGCGCCGAGCTCGTGACCGCGTTCAAAGCAGTGCTCGAGTTGCTCGGCCCCATCGTCGACCTCGACGCGTAGGACGAAGATCGAGGAGCGGTCCTGGCCGCTACCATGGGCACGCGAGGGAGGCGTCATGGTGACTTTGCTCAAGACAGTCGTACGGGCCCAGGTCGGTCCGCTGCAGCGGCAGACCGGACGGGTCTACGTCCACGACATCGAGCTCGACGGCGACGAGAACCTGACGCTCGGTCAGCGGGTGGAGATCCTTGACGAAGGCGACTCGTACACCGCCGCGAGGATCACCGAGGTCGAGCAGACCTCCGAGGGCAACCGGTACCAGCTCACGATCGAGCCGTAAGCCGCTCCAACTGCGAGCCAGTTTCATGATCATCCGTTATCCCGCAGGGATAACCGACGCAGATTCCTGTGCCTGATCCTCCCGCTACACGCCGGAAAACCCCTGCCCCGCAAGCGTATTCTGGCGTTCGCGCAGGTCAGCGACGAGGCTCAAGGCGGGTTCGATTCCCGCCACCTCCACGCTGGTGCTCGCGACATGGCGAGCATCTTTGCTCGCGGATCGGGGGAGCGCTGCCGTGACGGCGGCGCTCCCTCACGCAGTCCCCGGTGAACCTGGATCGAGGAGCTCAACGGTTGTGACAGCCCGATCTGCGGTGACGTGTGCTCCCTGACCCGTCGGTGTTCCACGATGCTGCCCGGATGCTGGAGGAGGCGGGTGCGACGGCCGACCACCACGCTGGTCTGGCTCGCGAGCGCGTCCGGTCGACGAGGTGGCTGTCCGGCCGGGCCGACCGCGCGCGAGAGATCTGGGCGCGCGCGGACGGTCGGGCGCGATCGGCGGCTGACGAGCTGCGCGCCGCAGCGGTGCTCTTGCGCCGGCTCGCCGATGCGGTGCAGCAGCTCGCGGCTGACATGGCGGCGGCTCGCGAGGCCGAGCGCAGGCAGCTGCAGGAGGCGCTGTCCCGGGTGGCGCCGGGAGACATGAGGGCCGGAGAGTTGCGCTCGAGCCTCGCCGGGTTGGCATCTGAGCACGATGTGAGCTGGGCTCGGCGAGTGGGGGCCCCGGCAGTGATGTGGGTGGAGCTGCCGGCGTACGGCCCCGGAGATCCGGGCCCCTCGACGCCGGCAGGGGTAGTCGACACCGATCCGGTCGTCCGGGAGCTCGCGACGGTGTGGCACACCGCGTCCACGGAGATCGGAGCGGTCCGGGACCGGACGGCCCGGCGGGCCTCGTCGTTGCCATTCGCGGTGCTGGACGTCTACGGGCTTCCCGGTTCGCGGGCAGCGGCGCTGCTCGAGACGGTGCTTTCCTCGGCCGGCGCTGCGGCGAGGTCCGCACTGGACTAACGCCTCAGCCGTCAACTGCACCGTCGCCGTGACGGGAGCGTCGGCGCTGGAGCTGCTGCTCGAGCAGTTCGCGATGTTCGACACCGCTGCGCAACCAGCTCATCAGTGCGATGTACCTGGAGATGGGGACCCGCATGGACGAGGTGCTCAACGGTCGCGATGCCGGTTTCCCGGGCACGCCTGGTCACAGCGGCGCCAACTGGATGACGCTGGCCCCGTGGGCTTCCGACGGCGTGCGGCCCGTGATCACCGGCGAGTTCCGTGCCTTCGGGGTCATTCCTCCGCCGCAGGGTGGACGGCAGGCGGCCGCCGACGGCAACCAGTGGATCTTCTCCGACATCGGCCTGCACTACGCGCAGTTCCTCGCGCTGCACGACGGCGCGCCGCCGACCGAGGCCGAGCTGGGCGACTACTTCCGCACGACCTTCGACCAGGGCGACGAGCAGATCCGGTCGGCGTTCGCGGCGTACGCCGAAGCCCGGCTCAGCACCGATCCGGTGCGCCGCCAGGTGCTCACCTACCAGGGCAACGTCCTGGTCGCCGTGCACGAGCAGGCCGGAGCACAGAAGTGGCTCGAGAAGATCTCCCTCGGCCCGGATGGGATCGCCACGACCGTCATCGACCTGAAGATCGGTGACCGGACGATTGACGTCGACAAGGACATCAAGCCGTTCCGGCAGACCAACAACCTGCTGCTGGACCAGAAGATCCTGTCGTTGGATCCGGGTGCGCGCACCGCGCAGCAGCTGGCTCCGACCGTGCTCGACGGGGTTGAGCTGCCCGAGCTCCGGGGGGTACCCGAGCTCGACGGGGGATTTCCGGTCACACTGGACGACATGGCGCGCGACGGTGGCGGGGTCCTGACCGCAGTCTCCCCCGGTCGTGGGGTGATACTGGTGGAGCGGGAGAGTGACGACCCGGACTCGCTCGACGGCTCGGGGGCGCGCAGCTGGCCGGACCGCAGCGAGCGGATGTGGCAGATCGCCCGGTTGTTCGAGCAGGCCCACGCCTGGGATCGGCTGTGGACGGCCGGGAAGGTGATCGGCGTCGGGTTCGATAGCGGGGGCAACGCATGGCTCGACCCGGCGACCGGGCTGCGCCGGTGAAGCTGACGGCGGGGCTCCTCGCGGTGGTCGTGCTGGTGACGGGAGGATGCGGCGTGGGCCGTGATCGAGACGATGACATCAAGGCCGCCGCCGCGGGGACGTTTGCGGCGATGGGAATCGAGCCAGGGGCGCAGATCGAGTACGGCTACGAGAAGACGTCGAACCCCAGCTGCGCAGTTGGTTTAGGTGTCGAGCCGGGGCTGGGTGACGGTGAGGCGTGGTATGCCCGGCGCGCGTACGCGGCGGCTGTGCGTGCGGACGACGACGACGCCGACTACCCGGTCATGATCGCGGCGGCTGCCGCGCACCTCGAGAGCCAGGGGTGGCAGGTCCAGCGCTATACCTCCCGTCCGCCGATGGCTGGGGTGGTCGCGAAGCGTGGTGACGTGGGCGTCCTGGTGACCGTGCCGGGGCCGAGCCTGACGGTGACGGCTGGGCCGTGCGGCACTTACCTGACCGGCCTGGACGACCGTTACACGCCGGTGGACGCGTTCTGAGCCGGGAGCTGCGCGACCGCTAGCGCTAGCGCAGGACGGATTGGACTTCGGCGCCGGGGATCTGGATAGTGGAGTCGCTGAGGAAGGCGGGGTCGAGGCTGGTAGCGCTCAGGCCGTCCCCTCCTGCTGCTCCGGCGCGGTGGCGGACACCGCCAGGCCGTTCGCCAGCGCTCCGATCAGTCGCGCGGCGTCCTCGCCGGTCAGCCGGATGGTCCCCACGCAGGCGTCGGCGCGCCAGGTCGACAGTACGACGCAACCCCGCTCGGCGTGCCAGGAGACCCGTAGCGCTCGATCCCCGTCCCGGGCGTCGGCGAACCACTCGCCGCGTGGCGGCATCGGGACGACGGTCATCCGAACAGCGTGGCCCTGCCCGCCGTTGGTGGCAAGTGCCCGTGTCCTCACGAGGCGGCCGCGTCGGTCAGCGTCCGCACGCTCGGCGATCGACTCGAGGCGGGACGCCGCACCGCGCGTCGCCTCGATCTCCATGCTCGCCTGTCCTGTGATGTCGGAGATGCCCGCAGGGAGGATAGTGACGAGATCTGTGCCGCCCCTCGCCGTCGTGGCTACCGTGGACGTCTCGCCCATCGCCGGAGGAGGTCCGCTGTGCTCGACGCATCCGGTCTGCGGGTGCTGTTGCGAGCCGGCCTGATCGGTCCGGTGCGCCCGGACCGGGCGCTCGGCATGGGGCTCGCGCTGGCCAGGTGGGGCGTCACCCCGGCCAGCGGGTACGCCGCCGGCGCCGCCCGGCACCCCGACCGGCTGGCGCTGGTCGACGACGACGGACAGCTGACCTGGCGCGGGTTGGACCGACGCACCGACCGGCTGGCCAGCGAGCTGCGCGTCCGCGGCCTGCGCGAGGGCGACACCGTCGGACTGCTCGCCCGCAACGGGCGCGGCCTGCTGGAGAGCGTCGTCGCGTTGTCCAAGCTCGGTGCCGACGTCCTCTACCTCAACACCGGAAGCGCCGGTGGTCCGCTCGCGCACGTCCTCCAGCGCGAGCAGGCCACGACGGTGCTGTACGACGCCGAGTTCGCCGGGCTGCTGGCTGAGGCGCTGCCCGGCCGGCTCGCCCTGACGACCGAGTCGCTGGCGGAGCTGGCTCGCAGCTCGACGCTCGGCGCGCCGCCCAAGCCCCGACACACTTCGCGCCACATCCTGCTCACCAGCGGCACGACCGGCCCGCCGCGAGGAGCAGCCCGCGGCGGGGCGTCCCCGGAAGCCGCCGTCACTGCCCTGTCGCGAATCCCCCTGCGGACCAGGGAGACCACCGTGATTGCGGCTCCCGGATTCCATGCCTGGGGGCTCGGCCAGCTGTCGCTGGCGATGCTGCTCGGCTCGACCGTCGTCCTGCAACGAAGCTTCGACGCTGATCGCGTCCTCGCCGCCGTGCAGCAGTACCGCGCGACGGCACTGGTGGTGGTGCCGGTGATGCTCGACCGGCTGGTCACCGCCGCGCGGGCAAGCGACTACGACGTGTCCAGTCTGCGGGTCCTTGCCTCCAGCGGCAGTGCACTGCCGGGCGATCTGGCTCAGCGGGTGCTGGACGTCTTCGGCCCGGTGCTGTACAGCCTCTACGGCTCGACCGAGGTCGCTTACGCCGCCGTCGCGACCCCAGCGGATCTGACGGCCGACCCGCGGACGGCCGGCAGGGCGCCGTACGGCGTGACGCTCCGGATCGTGGACGACGACGGCGGGCAGGTGCCCGCGGGGACGCCCGGGCGCGTCTTCGCCGGCAGTGCACTGGCGTTCGACGGCTACACCGACGGCTCGGACTCCGACCGGCTCGACGGGCTGGTCGCCACCGGTGACCTCGGGGTAATCGACGGCTCCGGACGGCTGACCGTGCTGGGGCGCGACGACGACATGGTGGTGATCGGCGGCGAGAACGTCTATCCCGGGCAGGTCGAGGACGTGCTGGCCGCTGACCCGTCGGTCGCGGAGGTCGCGGTGATGGGCGAGCCCGACCCGGTCTACGGCGCCCGGCTGGTCGCCCATGTCGTCGCCGCGCCGGGTGCGACGGTGGACTTCGAGCACCTGCAGGATTTGGTACACCGCCGGCTCGCGCGCTTCGCGGTGCCCCGCGACGTCGTCCTGCTCGAGGCGCTTCCTCGAAACGCGACTGGCAAGGTGCTGCGCGGCGAGCTGCGCGGCGCCGGGTCGGTGGACCCGGCGCGGGCCGGCGCGGGGTCAGCGCCGTGACGGCCCCGGCCCAGCTGGACCGGCCGATCGCCGACGACCAGACGACGCCGGACCGGCCGTGGGTGGCGTTGGTCTGGAACGACCCGGTCAACCTGATGAGCTACGTCACGCACGTGCTGATGGAGCTGTTCGGCTACCCCCGTGAGAAGGCCGAGGCGATGATGCTCGACGTGCACCACAAGGGCCGGGCGGTCGTCAGCAGCGGGACGCGCGAGCAGATGGAGCACGACGTCTCCCGCCTGCACGCCAAGGGCCTGTGGGCCACCGTGCAGCAGGACTGATGCGCTTCGTCACCAAGCGGACCGGGATCGAGGCTCGCCTGGACCGGTTCGAGGTCAGCGTGCTCAGCTCCATGGTCAGCGACCTGCTGGTGCTGCTGGGCGCGGACGACAGCGATCCCGACGCCGACCCGCTGGCGGCCCTGGTCGGTCTCGGGTCAGGTCCGGTGACCAAGCCGCCGGATCCGGCCCTGGCCCGACTGCTGCCCGATGCCTACCGCGACGACGAGTCGGCCGCCGCCGATTTCCGGCGCTATACCGAAACCGACCTGCGGGCCGGCAAGCGTGCGCAGGCCACGGTCGTCCTGGCGAGCCTCGCGCCGTACGCCGAAGGTGGTCGCATCCTGCTCGACCGGGAGTCGGCCAACGCCTGGCTGGGATGCCTCAACGACCTGCGGCTGGTGCTCGGCACCCGGCTCGAGGTGACGCAGGAGACCGAGCTGGACGCCGCACCGGACGACCCGAGGGCGCAGGCGCTCGCCGTCTACGGCTGGCTCGGCGGGGTGCAGGAAATGTTGATCGCCCGCCTCACCCCGCTAGCCTGACCCTCGTGCTCGAGCTCCCCCAGACGATGATCGACGCGATGGTGGCCCACGCCCGGCGGGACCATCCGGACGAGTGCTGTGGGGTGGTCGTCGGCTCGGCGGGTCGGCCCACCCGGCTGATCGCGATGGACAACGCCGACCGGTCGCCGACCGGGTTCGCCTTCGACAGCGACCAGTGGCTGCGGGTCTACCGCGAGGTCGACGACGCCGACGAGGAGTTCCTCGTCGTCTACCACTCGCACACGATGACCGAGGCCTACCCGAGCCGCACCGACATCCTGTGGTCGCGCACCACGCCCTTCCCGCACTGGCTGCTGGTGTCGACGAGGTCGCCCGACGAGCAGGAGCTCCGGTCGTACACCATCGTGGACGGCACCGTGGCCGAGGAGGAGCTGCGGGTGACGCCCGGGTAAGGGCGGAACAACTGTGTCGTACGTCCCTGTTGAACCCCAGCAAGGCAGCACCCATCCAGAGGAGACCGTCGCACCATGACCATCGACGTCCGTATCCCGACCATCCTGCGTACGTATACCGGTGGAGAGAAGGCGGTCTCGGGCTCCGGGGAGACGTTGACCGCTCTGCTCGACGACCTCGACAGCCGGCACACCGGGCTCCGCGGTCGGTTGATCACCGACGACGGGACGCTGCACCGCTTCGTCAACGTCTACGTCAACGACGAGGACGTCCGCTTCCTCGGCGGCTTGGACACCAAGCTCGCCGACGGTGACAGCGTCACGGTGCTCCCGGCTGTCGCCGGCGGCCGCTAGCTCGTGCGGTTCGACTCCCTGCTGGACTCCGTCGGGCACACACCGCTCGTCGGCCTTCCTCGGCTGTCCCCTTCGCCGGAGGTGCGGCTGTGGGCCAAGCTCGAGACCGACAACCCGACCGGATCGGTCAAGGACCGCGCGGCGCTCTACATGATCGCGCAGGCCGAGAAGGAGGGGCTGCTCCGGCCGGGGGTCACCGTGCTGGAGCCGACCTCGGGCAACACCGGGATCTCGCTGGCGATGGTGTGCCGGATGCGGGGCTATCGGTTGATCTGCGTCATGCCGGAGAACACCTCGATCGAACGCCGCCAGATGCTGACGATGTACGGCGCGGAGATCGTCACCTCGCCCGCGGCGGGCGGCTCGAACCAGGCCGTCGCGGTGGCCAAGCAGCTGTCCGCGGAGAACCCGGACTGGGTGATGCTCTACCAGTACGGCAATCCGGCGAATGCGCTGGCCCACTACGAGACGACCGGTCCGGAGCTGCTGGAGGACCTGCCGACGCTGACCCACTTCGTCGCGGGGCTCGGGACGACCGGGACGCTGATGGGGACGGGGCGCTTCCTGCGCGAGCACATCCCGGGGGTGCGGATCATCGCGGCCGAGCCGCGCTACGGCGAGCTGGTCTACGGGCTGCGCAACATTGACGAGGGCTTCGTGCCGGAGCTCTACGACGGGTCGGTGCTGACCTCGCGGTTCTCGGTCGGGCCGCGCGAGGCGCTGCGCCGCACCCGCCAGCTCGTGGAGGAGGAGGGCATCTTCGCGGGCATCTCGACCGGGGCGATCCTGCATGCGGCGCTCGGCGAGGCAATGAAGAGCGTGAAGGCCGGCGAAGCCGCCGACATCGCCTTCGTGGTCTGCGACGGCGGCTGGAAGTACCTGTCGACCGGGGCGTACGCCGGCACGCTAGAGGAGGCCGAGGCGGCGCTGGAGGGTCAGCTCTGGGCGTAGCGCTGGTGTCGACCTCGGGAGCGACAGGGGGCGAACGCGACAGGAAGCCTCCACCTCATCCACGATCACGAAGGCGGCACGCTCCGGCGGGTCCGCCGGGCCGTTAGGTGGAGGGTTTTTGTCGCAGACCCGGCGCAGACAGACCCGGCGCCGACCGGCCGGTGCGGACCGGCCGGTGCGGGCCAGCCGGTGCGGATCGGCCGACGTGGTGGGCGATCAGCGCGGCGCGGCGGCCTTCGAGCGCCGGAACGGATCGGGCGCCGGTGCGGCCACCAGCTGGGCCCGCGGACAACTGGAGAGGGTGAGGCCGGCGGCCGCCAGCAGTTCGTCGCAGAGCC
>JBBSUR010000103.1:0-8793 GCA_038234255.1 Mycobacteriales bacterium
ACGAGACCGCGATCCCCTTCGCCTCCAGCACCGTCACGGTCGCTCTCCTGTCAGTCGTCCCAGCGCCTCGCGGCACAGCGTGTCGAGCAGGGTGTCGCCCCGGACCAGCCCGCGTGGGTCGGCCAGCTCCGCGTCACCCCGGCGGACCGTCAGCGGGTAGTACGCCCACCGGATCCCGAACAGCTGCCGCTCCATCGCGAGCGCCCGCCGCCACACCTCGGCGACGGTGAAAGCCGCACCCGGCCCGGCGTCGGTCCGCAGCGCCTCCAGCAGCAACGGCACGGCCATCGCGTGCCACTCCCACGCCTGCAGCCAGGGCTCGAGGTCCTCGACCCACTCCTGCGCGAGTCCGGCGCGGCAGCCGGCGGCCAGCCAGTCCTCCAGCCGACGGTCGCCGTCGAGCGCGGCAATGGCCCAGGCGAGCAGCTCCGCGTCAGGCGCGGGCTCGGTGAGCCACGACCGGCACGAGCGCGCCAGCGGGGCAAGACCGGGTACGCCGTCGAGCTCGGACTGCCACACCTGCTCCCGGTCCTGCTGCGGGTCGGCCCACCAGCGCAGCCCGGCCGCGGCGGGCAGTCGACCGGCCACGGGCAGCGGTCCGAGGTTGAGCAGCAGGCCACCCACCGCAGCGGGGAGGTCCCGAGGACGCTCCGGGTAGGGCCCGAGGTGCAGCACACCGGACATGGCGCCGTCCGAGACGGGGAAGTTGTCGACGAGCACGAGGCGGCGCCCCAACTGCGCCGCCAGGTCGCCGGCCAGCTCGGTCGGCACGACTGCCGACAGCACCGAGGAGCCGGTCCAGAAGACGTCGACGTCTGGCGGGAGCGCGCCGGCAAAGCCACCGAGGTACGCCGTCACGTGATCCGTGGCGTAGTCCACCGGGCAGGCGGACCAGGTCACGTCGTCAGACAGGGCGGCGACGGCGGCCGCGACGGCAGCCCCGTGGGCGGCGCCCAGGTCGGCGCCACCCGGCGGCACGTCGTCGAAGGCCACCCCAAGACAGCGGGCCCCGAGGTCGTGGAACGCCTGCAACTTCGCGGCCAGGGCGGCCTCGTCACCGGCCTGCCAGTCGAGCCCCGGCGAGACGACGAACCCCAACCGCACCCCGGCCTCTGCGGCGACGGCGAGCAGCTCGGCGAAGTGCTCGAGCCGGTCCGCGGGATAGGGCTCACGCCACAACGCCCGCTGCCAGGGGTCGTCCTTCGGCGCGTGGACGTAGTCGCGGCCACCGACCGTGGGCAACCACCGCACCAGGTCGAGCCGGGCCGCGTCGGAGTACGGCGGGCCGTAGAAGCCCTCCAAGACGCCGTGCCACGTGAGGGTCACGCCGGAGCCAGCGCGGCCAGCGCGTCGAGCAACGAGGGAGCCCCGAGCCCGATGTCGATCTCGTAGCCACCGGTCATCGCGTCGGGGTGCGGCAGGTAGCCCTGCCACGTCGGTGCCAGGCCGACCGGCAACACCGGCCCGGGTCGCTCCACCGCGGTGCGGTGCCGCAGCACGAGCCCGTCACCGACCGCGGCCGTGCGGTCAGCTGCGCGGACGGCCAGGGCTGCGACCGCCGTGCCGACCTCTCGCGCCAGTGCGACCCCACCGCCGCTGCGGTCGTAGCCGTCGCCGCCGGGCGGGTTGACGTCGCCGAGCGCGCCGCTGACGACGACGGCCGGCGCACCGAGCGAGTCCTGCACCGCCGTACGGCAGTGGCCGATCCAGCCCGCGTTGACCACGTGCACGGCCAGTCGCAGCGGGGCGCTGAACGCGACGGACAGCACGACGAGCAGCGCGGCCACCTCCCCCTCGGCCAGCGCGACCGCACGCGCCTGCAGGGGGTCGGCGACCACCAGCGGCGGAACGCCCGGCTGGCGGGCCAGGAAGCCCGCGGGAGCAGGGCCGTCACTGGAGCGCCCCCGCGACGAGGACGTGCCGGACGCGCAGCGCCTCGTCGAGGACCACCACGTCGGCGCGGCCTCCTGGCTGCAGCGAGACGTCGAGGCCGAGCGCAGCAGCCGGGGTCGTCGACGACATGGCGAGCGCCTGCTCCAGCGGCACGCCCCACGACACCACTCGACGGACCGCGTCGACGAGGGACAGCGCAGAGCCGGCCAGGGTCCCGTCGGGCAGCCGCAGGACGTCGCCGTCGCGCACCAGCGAGTCCGCTGGAGCGCAGCCGTCGACGCAGTCGCTGACGAGCGCCACGGACGTGGGACCTCGTGCGGCGAGCAGTGCCATCACCGCACCGCGGTGGACGTGCACCCCGTCGGCGATCACCTCGACCACCAGGCCCGGCCAGCTCAGGGCGGCACCCACGAGGCCCGGGTCACGAGCGGAGAGCTGGCTCATGGCGTTGAAGCAGTGGGTCACGCCGGTGGCACCCGCAGCGAGGGCGAGCACGGCGTCGTCGTACGACGTGACGCTGTGACCGAGCGACACCCGCACACCCCGCGCGACCAGGGCCGCCACCAGGTCGAGGGCGCCCGGCAGCTCCGGGGCGAGGGTGACGCAGCGGACGTCACCGGCGTCGAGGAGGGCCATGGCCTCGTCGACGTCAGGGGCCCGCAGGGCCGACGGTGGCTGGGCTCCAGCAGCCTGCGGCGACAGCCAGGGGCCCTCGAGGTGGACGCCGAGGCAACGGGCTCCTGCCGACGGACGAGGGCCGGTGACCAAGGCGCGCAGCTCGGCCAGGGGTGCGGCGAACGCGGTCGCCAGGAACGACGTGACGCCACCGGCAGCAAGCGTCCGCGCCATGCCGCTCAGATCGGCCTGTGGCCCGTGCGCGCTGTGGCCTCCTGAGCCGTGCACGTGCAGGTCGACCAGACCGGGGGCCACGGTGCACCCGGCGACGTCGAGGACCTCGGCCGGCCCCCCGGCTCCGGCCGCCACGACCAGGCCGCCGTCGACGAGCAGGTCCTGCTCCGACCAGCCCGCGGGTGTGAGCACGCGGCCGCCGCGCAGCGCCAGCACACCTGCTCCCTCCGTACGCACGCCCGCGAAGACCGTGTCACCGCCCAGGGTAATTTGCCAACTCTCCCTGCAAACCTGTGCTGCTAACCACCGCCCCGTCCTCCCGACCCCCTGGAGCCGTCGTGCATGTCGCGCCCGGTCGGGCAGCCGGCCGTGCGGGCTGGCCCTCGGTGGCGTGCATCGAGGTCGGCGGCGGCGGCGTCGAGACCGTCGTGCTCGGCGGCCCGGAGCCCGTCGTGCTCCAGGGCGCCGCTCCCCCTGACGGCCTGCCCGTGCTGATGGCGGTGCCAGGACTGATCGAGGGTGACCGGGTGCTCGCCGCCTCCAACCTCGACTGGTGGAACGTCGACCCGGCCGCGCAGCTCGGCGTCGACCGTTCCGCCACCCTGCTCCTCAACGACGCCGAGGCTGCGGCCCTCGGCGAGTCGGCGCTGCGGGACGGTGCGGACCTGGTCTACGTCGGCCTCGGGACCGGCGTCGGAGGAGCCGTGGTGCGCGACGAGGTCGTGGTCGGCGCCAACCTGCTCGGCCATGGCGGTGCGTTCAGCGACATCGCGTGCCCCTGCGGCCTGACCGGCTGCCTCGAGACCGTCGCCGCCGGCTGGGCCCTGCCCGACCCACTGCCGGCCGAGAACCTGCCGGGCGTCGCCGCCGCCGTGGCGACCGCCGTACGCGACGATCCGCTCGCCGCCAGCGGTCCCGCCGGCGGCCTGGTCGTGGTGGCAGGTGGCATGTCGCGCCGCCACCCGGATCTGGTCGCGGCGATCGCACGGGCCCTGCCCGAGCGGGTCGTCGAGCCGTCGGCCGCCCCGGTGGCGTGAAGTCCGCGGCTGCGTGGGGGCTCGCCCGCGCCTACCTGCGGTTCGGCGCTGCCAGCACCCGGGACGGCTTCGACCGCGAGCACTTGGTGCTGAGCACGCGACGTCTGCCGGCAACGCCCGTCCGTTCGCGGTCGAGGACGACCCTTGCTGGCCTCAGTGACGCGTGGCAGCGGACCGCCCGCGGTGGCACTCCGGACTGGACCCGGTTGCGCGGGGCGCTCGACATGCTCGCGCAGCATCCGGAGCTGCTGCCGGACGCCCTCGAGTCGCGCCCGAAGCCATCGGGCTCGGCCGTGATGGACGCGCTACTCGCGGGCATCGCGGACAAGCTCGCGGACGACGCTCGCCTTCCCCGACCGACCTGGACGAAGCGGATCCCCCGGCTGAAGTCCGAGTGGTCAGCACCTGGGACACCTGCGATGCTCGCGGCGCGCCGGGCCGCCACGCCTCCGCAGCTGAAGGAGCGGGGCCTCGTGCTGGACGAGTCCTCGCTCTGGAGGGACCGGGTCGTCGCCGCCTACGTCGCGAACCTCACGGGCGCGCCCGAGCACGCCGAGCCCACGCCCAGTTGATCTTCCTGCCCGTCGGGGACACGTTTCGTCGGATGGGTAAGTCGGACTCCCGTCCAGGGAGGCTGACAAGGGAACCGCTGGATCGTTCTTTCGGAGCGTTCTGGAAACCCGCCATCTCCGTTACCAGCGGACGAGGGCAGTTTCCCAAATTCCAGAGGACGAGCTCCGCCGCCGGGGCCTGTCGCCTCAGAGGACCGCGTCGGCCGTGGACGGCAACCAGCCAGTCCGGCTGGGCCCAGCCCCGAGGGCCTGTGACTCTTGGATGCTTTACCTTCCATATGGAAGGTGTACCTTCCAGTGTCGCCAAGGAGGATGCATGCACCTCGGCCAACCCGCCCGCTCGCTGGTCCCGACCGTCGATGCCCCAGTGCTGCTGGCCCTGCACGCCACCACCCGGTCCTTGACGGGACGACGGCTGGCCACGCTGGCCGGCGCCAGCCACACCGCGGTGAACGCCATCCTCGGCCGGCTGACGCGGGCCGGGGTCGTGTTCGCCGAGCGACAGGGCAACGCCGTGCTCTACCGAGCCAACCGCGACCACGTCGGATGGGCGGTCGTCGAAGCCCTCGCAGGCATGCGACGGTCGGCCTTCGACGCGATGCGCACGGAGATTGCGAGCTGGCAGAACGCACCGGTCACCGCGCTGTGCTTCGGCTCATTCGCCCGCGGCGAGGGCGATGAGGACTCCGATGTCGACCTTCTACTCGTCCGACCCTCCGACGTGGCTGAGTTCGACGACACCTGGGACCGTCAACAGCAGGCACTCCGCGATCTCGTACAGAACGCGACGGGCAACGACTGCCAGGTCCTGGACATCGACCTTCCGCGTCTCCTTCGGCATGTAGATCTGGACGATCCGCTGGTGAGCAACTGGCTGCACGACGGCGTCCTGCTCTCGGGCATCACACTCGCCTCGGCCATCGAGATGGCTTCCGCGCAGGTGCGGGCGCCATCGTGAGCCCGAGGGCTTCGGCGCGGACCGCGCCGTGCACACCTGCGGACGCACGCGCGCGGTTGCGCAAATCGCAGTCCTTCGTGACCGGTGCCGAGTTGGCGCTCGGCGTCGGCGACGACCCACTGCTGGACCTGCCTGGCGTCGCCGCGGCGCTCGCCGTGCTGGCCGGGATCGCTGCCGCAGACGCCGTCTGCTGCGCGGCGCTCGGAGAGCGGTCCCGCGGCCAAGCACATCAGGAGGCCATCGCCCTGGTCCGGACCGTACGACCACACGGAGTGCAGATGGCCCGCGACCTCGAACGGCTGATCCAAAAGAAGGACAACGCGCACTACGGGATGATCTCCACGACGGACACCGAAGCGCACGCGATGATCGCGTGGGCGCAACGACTCATCACCTGCGCCAGCGCGATCGTCGCCGGCTGACTCGGCCCTGCAGTCCCCGCCCGCGCCAGTGAGCCTCGACGAGCCGACGCTCGTGCAAGGTTAGGCTGTCAAAGTTGCGCGAGCAGGTCGTTCCCGCAGGGATAACGGCGCGTTATCCACAGGTCGGAACGTCAGGTGGCCCCGGACATCGACGCCGCCGCTGCGCTCCGGTGACGGCGGGCCAGGGCGGACTACCCGTGCGCCGCGAAGAGCTCGGCCTGCTCGAGGATGAGTTCGACGGCCTTGTCCTCCTGGTCGGGCGGGTAGTCGTACTTCGCCAGCAGCCGCCGGACCTTGGCCCGCATGGCCGCGCGCACCGACTCCTTGACGCTCCAGTCGATCGTCACGCTCTGCTGAAGCGCCCAGACCAGGTCGACGGCGATCTTCTTCAGCGTGGCGTCGCCCATCTGCAGCACGGCGGCGTCGTTCTGCACGATCGCGTCGTAGAGCGCCGCCTCGGCCACCGACAACCCGAGCTGCTCGTGGCGCCGGGCCGCGTCGCGCATCTGCTTGGCGAGCTTCACCAGCTCGGCGATGATCTCGGCCGTCGTCAGGGCCCGGTTGGTGTAGCGGTTGATCGCGTCGTCGAGCTGCTCGGAGAAGCGCCGGGCCTGCACCAGGTTGGTGCGCTGCACGGTCCGGATCTCGTCCGACAGCAGCTTGCGCAGCATGCCCATCTGCAGGTTCGGCTTGTCCTTGTGGGCGATCCCGTCGAGGAACTCGTCCGACAGGATCGACAGCTCGGGGGTCTCGATGCCGGCCAGGGCGTAGACGTCGATGACGGCGTCGGCGACCACCGCCTCGTCGACGAGCTGGCCGATGGCGGTTTCCAGCTCGACGCCGGCCTTGCTCCCGGCGCGACCGGAGTCCGGGTTCTCGATCTTGAGGATCGCGGCGCGGACGTCGGCGAACAACCGCACGTCGTTGCGGATGGCGAGCGCCTCGTCCCCGCTGGCGCACAGCGCGTAGGCCTTGGTCAACGCCAGGACCTGGTCCAGGTAGCGGGTCTGCCGGTCCGGGTCGCTCATCACGACGTCGAGCACGGTCGCGTACGCCGCCATCCGCTGCGCCGCGGGCAGCTGCGGGTCGGCGTCGTACGCGCAGCCGTGCAGCAGACCGCGGACGATGTCGTGCTTCTCGAGCATCGCGGCGACCATCTGCTCGATGGGTACTCCGGCCTGCTCGCGGTCGGTGGGCGAGTACTCGGCGAGGGCCTGACGCAGGTTGGTGGCGATGCCGAGGTAGTCGACGATCAGGCCCCCGGGCTTGTCGCGGAACGTACGGTTGACCCGGGCGATGGCCTGCATGAGACCGGCTCCCTGCATGGGCTTGTCGACGTACATCGTGTGCAGCGCGGGGGCATCGAAGCCGGTGAGCCACATGTCCCGGACGATCACGATCTCCAGCGGGTCGTCCGGGTCCTTGGCCCGGGCCTTGAGCTGCTTGCGGACGTCCTGGGAGTGCAGGTGCGGCTGGTAACGCGCCGGGTCGGCGGCCGAGCCGGTCATCACCACCTTGACGACGCCGCGAGCCGGATCGTCGTCGTGCCAGTCCGGGCGCAGCGCGACGAGCCGGTCGTAGAGCTCGACGGCGATCCGCCGGCTCATGGCGACGACCATCGCCTTGCCCGGCCGGGGCCGGTGCGACCAGTGCTCGACCAGGTCGGCCGCGACCATGTCGAGCCGGTCCCCGGCGCCGACGATCGCCTCCAGGCGAGCCCACTTGGTCTTGGCCCGGGTGGCCTCGGCCTCCTCGGCGCCCTCGGTGATCTCGTCCGCCAGCGCGTCGAGCGTCTCGAGTGCATCAGCCGGGAGCGAGACCTTCGCCAGCCGCGACTCGTAGTAGATGCGGACGGTGGCGCCGTCCTCGACGGCGCGGGTGAGGTCGTAGACGTCGATGTAGTCGCCGAACACGCTGCGGGTCGAGCGGTCGGTGGACTCGATCGGCGTGCCGGTGAAGCCGAGGTAGGTCGCGTTGGGCAGGGCGTCGCGTAGATGCTTGGCGTAACCCGCCCGGAGTACGCCGTCCTCACCGAGCCGTTCCCTAAAGCCGTACTGCGAGCGGTGCGCCTCGTCGGCGACGACGACGACGTTGCGCCGGTCGGTCAGCACCGGGTGCACGTCGCCGACCGCTTCGGGGGCGAACTTCTGGATGGTGGCGAAGACGATGCCGCCCGAGGCCCGGGACAGCACCTGGCGTACGTCGGCTCGCGACTCGGCCTTGCGCGGCTGCTCGGGCAGGATCCGCGCCGGAGCGAAGACCTCCCCGAACAGCTGGTCGTCGAGGTCGTTGCGGTCGGTGATGAAGACCAGCGTCGGGTTGCCCATGCGCGCCGACCGCATGATCTTGGCGGCGTAGAGCAGCATCTCGATGGACTTGCCGGAGCCCTGGGTGTGCCAGACGACACCGCCGCGCCGGTCGCCGTCCGGGCCGGCCGCCTCGATCGTCGACTCGACCGCGGCGTTGACCGCCCAGTACTGGTGGTACTTGGCGACCCGCTTGACAAGCCCGGCCGGCTCGTCGGAGTAGACGATGAACGAGCGCAGCAGGTCCAGGAACCGGCGCTGGTCGAAGACGCCGCGCAGCAGCACTTCCAGCGCTGGCCGGTCGGTGACGACCTCGCGCCCGTCGATCGTCTTCCAGGGCGCGTAGTGCTCCCAGCCCGCAGTGAACGAGCCCATCGCCGCCGACGTCCCGTCGGAGATGACGACGAGGGCATTGGGGGTGAACAGCGCCGGGATGTCGCGCCGGTAGGTCTGCACCTGGTTCCAGGCGCCGCGCAGGGTGGCGTGCGCGTCGCCGGGATTCTTCAGCTCCAGCAAGCCCACCGGCAGGCCGTTGAGGAAGACGACCACGTCGGCCCGGCGGTTCTTTCCGGCCTCGACGACGGTGAACTGGTGCACGACAAGCCAGTCGTTGGTCGCCGGCTGCTCCCAGTCGACGAGCCACACCAGGGCGGTACGGACCTCGCCGGTTGCGGTGCGATGCTCGACCGGCACGCCACGGGTGAGCAGCTGGTGCACCCGCTCGTTCTCCGCGAGGGCGTTCTGCGACTCCGCGCG
>JBBSUR010000104.1:0-8770 GCA_038234255.1 Mycobacteriales bacterium
CACTGCGAACCGGTCCTGGACGACGAGCAACGCACCGCGCAGAACAAGCGTTACCTACAGACCCGTAACCAGCACGACGGGACGATCCGGGGCAGCTTCCTGATCGCCTCCGAAGACTACGAGAGCGTCGCGACCGTCCTGGAACCACTGGCCCGTTCCACCGGCCTGAGCGACACCCGCAGCGCCGGGCAACGCCGCGCCGACGCGCTCGTCGAAGTGTGCGAGCAGGTCCTGCGCCACGGTGAGCTCCCCGACGCCGCCGGGCAGCGCCCACAACTGAGCTACGTCCTGCCCGCCGACTGGGCCGCCGCCCAACCCGCGCCGCCGCTGGCCGACACGATCGCCGCCGAACTCGGCGACCCGGCCGACGTCAGCAGCCCGGCCGGGCCTGGCCAGGCCGCCGACGGGCCTGTCGCCGGGCCTGCCCCCGCCGGACCGGCCCGCACCGCGCGGCGCGGCTGCGCCGGCGCTGCCTGGACCGGACCGCAGACCCGCGCCCGGATCGAGACGATCCTGTGCGACGCGCGGATCAGCCGGCTGCTGCTGGACAGCATCGGTCAGGTCCGCGGCCTGGAATCCCTCACCGACCAGGTCACGCCCGCTCAACGCCGGGCGCTCGCTGGTCGCGACCAAGGCTGCGCCGCCCGCGGCTGCACCCGACCGGTCGCCCTGTGCGACGCCCACCACCTGACCCACCGCGAGGACGGCGGAGACACCACCATCGGAAACCTTCTGCTCCTCTGCAGGCGCCACCATGTGATGTGGCACCAAGGACGACTCCACCTGCGCGACCTCCACGTCCCCTGGCTCACCACCGACGCCCACACCACCCCCGCCACCAGACCAGCCGCGCCCAGCTGAGCCGGGCGGCGGCCGGGCGGCGCATCCCATGCATCCGCGTTGAATCCCCGGACGTTGGTGCGTCGACGGCTTCCTTGACGAATGTTGGTACCGGCCCAGCTCCGGAAGGTCGTCGGTGCCTTGATCCCCGGCTCGCTCAGCCGATGCTCGATCTGGAGATCACGGCGCCGACGACGCTGGCTGGGCGAATCCTGGCAGCCAACGCCCCATCTCGGTCCGGAAGTCGGCCTCGCCCGAGAGTTGGCTCAGCACGCCGATCATGCCCAGTGCCACGCGGTGAATCAGCAGATAGGTGGGCGGCAGGTTCAGCTGGCGCCCGAGCGCGGCGGCCGGGGAGCGGGGGTCGCCGATCCGCAGCGCCTGGCTGCGGAGCCAGGCCCGCTCGAAGCGGAAGTGATCGGTGGCGACCGGTTCCATCAGGGGCCGGAGGTAGTCCAAGACCTCGTGGGCATCGAGCTCGAACTTCTCCTGGATGAACCCCTCCTCCCGCAGCACCCTCATCAGGCCGTCGGCGTCCCCGTCGATGGCTAGGCGAGCGAGTCTTCCGATCGGCTCGGGCACTCCGTCGGGCAGGTGGTCCACGGCGCCGAAGTCGATCACGCCAAGCCGGCCGTCGGGCAGCAGCCGGAAGTTGCCCGGATGGGGGTCGGCGTGCAGCAGCCCGGCCAGCACCGGACCCGAGAACAGGAACCGGGCGAGCAGCTGGGAGGATCGGTTGCGCTCCTCCGGGGTGCCGTTCACGATGATCCGGGAGAGCGGCACACCCTCCATCCACTCGGTGACCAGCACCCGCGCACTGCCGGTCACCACACCGGGCACCAGAATCTCGTCGTCCCCGGCGTAGGCCGCCGCGAACGTCGCCTGGGAGCGGGCCTCGAGGCAGTAGTCGAGCTCCTCGGCGACCCGCTTCTGCAGCTCCGCCAGCAGCGGCTTGACGTCCAGCCCGGGGGAGATCGCCGAGAAGATCCGGGCCACCCGGCTCAGCTGCTTGAGATCACCAAGCAGCGCGGGGCCCGCCCCGGGGTACTGGATCTTCACCGCCACCTCGCGGCCGTCGGACCAGACCGCCTTGTGCACTTGGCCGATGCTCGCCGCCGCGGCGGGGGAGTCGTCGAAGGTGGAGAACAGGTCCCGCCAGCCGGGGCCGAGTTCGATGGCCAGCACCTTGTGGACGGTGGCCGCGGGCAGCGGCGGCGCGGACTCCTGCAACTTGGTCAGGGCCGCCCGGTAGGGAGCGGCGACCTCCTCGGGCAGCGCCGCCTCGAACACCGACATGGCCTGCCCGAACTTCATCGCCCCGCCCTTGAGCTGGCCGAGAACCTGGAAGAGCTGCTCCGCCGTACGCGCCTGGAGCTCGGCGGTCACCACCTCCGCCGGGCGGCCGCCGAGGCGCCTGCCGAGGCCGATCGTGGCGCGGCCGGCCATCCCCAGCGGCAGTCCGGCCAGCTTGGCGGACCGAGTCACCGCGCGCCGGGGGATGTCGCTCACCGTCACAGTGTGGCGGTAGATGCCCCGGATGTCCGGGTGGCGCGTCAGGCGGTCGCCGCGCGAGCGCAGGCGCAGTCGCCGTGCACCGGCCAGCTGCGCCGCCGCCAGCGCCAGTCGGGCAACACGATCTCCAGCGTGCCGCCGACCGCCGCCGGATCGGTGGTGCCGTCCACCAGACAGAGGACCTGCTGCACGGCCTGCGCCGCGACCATCACCGCCAGCGGGCCGTCGCACGCCGTGCGGCTCCGGCTGGGACTGGCCAGTTGGGCGGCGAGCGAGGGCCACTGCGGGTCCAGATCCGTGCGGGTGAGGTCCAGGCAGGTCAAGCAGGCGCTGCGGCCCGGCAGGACGAGTGGGCCGACCACGCCCATGGCTCCGCGCACCTCGGCCAGCAGGTGGGGCGTGCCGTCGTCCACGAGGCGGAGCGCCTCCTCGAGGTGCTCGGGACGCCCCGGGGCGAGCACGACCAGGTCGAAGAACGGACGGGCCCGGGGCGGGGCCGGCGGGGACGCGGCGGTCCTCGGCCGGGCACTGGTGGGCAGGACGCGCGCCGACACGGCGCGACCCGTGCCCTCGCGCGCCGACCCGGCGAGCGAGGGCACGGCTCGGCGCAGGCGTTCGCGGGCCGCCTCACCACGGCTGCGTCCGACGTCGTCCAGGTCCAGCCCACCGACCCCGGTGTCCTCCGGCCGCGTGGTGCCCTCGTCGACGACGTCGACGACCCCGATCCCGGCCGTCCCGAGCATCGCGGCCAGTGGCGCGCCAACCCGGCCCGCACCGACGACGAGGATGCGCGTCGACCGCCGGTGCCGGGCTGCGGGCAGCCCGCCGTCACCGCAGACCAGCGCCAGCGAGCCGAGGTCCGCCGACATGCGCTCGCGCTCGTCCGGGGCCAGTCCCTGCAGGACGGCCCGATCCGCGGCGGCGTCGTCGAGCAACCCGGCGTCGGTCAGCAGCTCCAGCAGGGCCGACATCCGGTCCGGGGCGCAGCCGACGGCCGCGCCGGCGACCAGCAGTTGCGCGTGGTCACGCGTGCCGTCGAGCAGGGCCAACGCCGCCCGGGTGCCGGGTTCCACACCGGTCAGGACCGCCGCCCGCGCCGTGCCATGGCCCAGCTGGAGGGTGGCCGGGTCGCGCCACAGCCGGCGGGCGGCGGGGGTCAGCACAGGGCGCACGGGCACCTCCGAGATAGGTCGACGGGTTAGGTGCGCAGGCTGGCACGGGAGCGGCGGTCTGCGGGCGCCCCGTCCACAGCCGGGCGCACTGTCCACAGGCCGAGAGGCGGAGCTGCGCTCAGACGCCGAACGGGACGGCTCCCACAGGAGGCGTCCCGTTCGACGTGGTGCCCAGCATGTCGGTGGTGCCCAGCGTCGTGCAGCGGCGATCAGGCCTTGCCGAGAATCCGGTTCATCTTCGTGCCGCAGACCGGGCACGGGCCCTGGGCCATTCGGCGCCCTGACTCACTGATCTTGACCTCACCATCGAAGTCGCGCTTCTCCTTGCACTTCACGCAGTATCCGTTGTAGCTCTCGGCCACGCGGTCCTCCACTCGGGTCGATGGGGCACTCGGCTCCACGGGGCCGTGCCCCAGCAGGTCCGCGGCCCGGTGGCGCGCGGTAGTCCAGCGGTCAGCCTAGCGCCGCGCCCTGATACAGCCCTCCAGCGCTCCCACCGGCTCCGGGTCGACCCTCGGCAGCGTGAAGCGGAAGACCGAGCCCACCCCGAGGTGCGAGGTGCACACGAGGCTGCCGCCCATGGCAGTGGTCAGTTGTCGCGCGATGTACAGGCCGAGGCCGGTCCCGCCGGTGGTCATCCGCATCGGGTCCTCCACCCGGGAGAACTTCTCGAAGACCCGTTCGAGCTGGTCGGCGGGGATGCCCCGGCCCTCGTCGACCACGTCGACGTACGCTTCGCCATCGTCGCGGCCGATGAGCACCTCCACCGGCGAGCCCGGGGAGGAGTACTTCAGCGCGTTGCCCAGCAGGTTGGTGAGCACCTGGATGACCCGCACCGGATCGCAGGCCACCTCGATCGCGGTGTCGGCCAGCGACAGGCGTACCCGGTCTCCGTCGAGCCCGAAGTCGCCCGCCGCACGTCGGACCAGTGCGCACAGGTCGTCGCTGCCCATGCTCACCTGAGCCCGGGCCGAGCCCTCCGTGGCGGAGATACGCGAGGCGAGCAGCAGGTCCTCCACCAGCCGGGCCAGGTGGTCGCACCGATCGCTGATCACGGCCAGGCACTCGTCGCGCCGCTCTTTCGACATCGCCGCTCCGCGCCGGAGCAGCAGGTCCGCGTAGCCCTTGATGGGGGTGATCGGCGTCCGCAACTCGTGCGAGACGGTGGCGATGAAGTCGGTCTTGAGCCGCTCCACCTGCCGCTCCCGGGTCCGGTCGTGCACGATCACGACGTCGCGGCGCAGCGCCCCGTCGACGAACGCCGCCGCATGCGCGCAGTGCAGCATCCGGCGCTCCCCGTCCTCCCGCAGCAGCGTCAGCTCGACGCCCGCGCGGGGCGCGGTCGGGGTCAGCAGCGTCCTCGCCACCTCGAACGGGTCGCAGGGGGCGCCGTCGGCTCCCAGCGTGGTGATCAGCGCCGCCAGCGGCTGGCCGGTCGCGGCCGCCTCGTCGTGGCCGGTCAGCGCGGTCAGTGCGGGACTCCACAGCTGCACCGCGCCGGCGCCGTCGAGGACACAGATCCCGTCGGAGGACTGGTCCACCACGGCCTGCAGGTTGCCGGTCACCTCGGTCAGGCGGCGCAGGTGCTCCGAGCCTTGCAGCGCGGCCGCGAGGGCGCTCGCGAGCGGCGTGAGCAGCACCAGGTCCCGCGGGCCGACCCGCCGGGACCGATCGTCGGCGATGAGCACGATCACCCCGAGCCGTCGCCCGTCGGCGTCGAGTGGCGCCACCAGGCCTCGGTCGCCGGAGCGCAGCGCACTGTCGAGCACCCGCCCGGCCGGGAGCCGCAGCAGATCGAGCTCGCGGCTCTCCGCCGCCCGGCGTGGCCGGCTGCCGCACTCGTCGGCGAGCACCACCTGCGCCCCCGCGCCGGCGTGGCCGCAGTAGTCGGCCTCGAGCACGGCCATGGCCACCTCGGCGTCGAAGGCCTGCCGGCACAGTTCCAGGAAGGTCGCGAGCAGGTCGCCGGGTTCACGTCGTACTGCCAGTGCGTGCGACAACGACAGCAGCCGCGCCGAGCGCCGACGTTCCGTGCCCTCCCGTGCCCGCGCCCGGGCGACCATCAGCAGCAGGGCGGGCAGCAGCGCGAACGGCAGCAGGACCAGGGCGGTACGGCCGGCAAGCCCTTCACCCGGCGCCGCCACCTGGTGCCCGCCCGACACCAGCACGGCGCCGACCGAAGCCAGGGCGAGGGCGACCCCGGCCAGGACCGGTTCGCCGGCTTGGCGCCGCAGCCTCGCGCTCATCGCGGTTCCTGATCCTGGTGAATGGCGATCCCGGACGAGCGGGTGGTGCTCTGAAGGATCGGACCGCGTACGGCCGGCTCCGGCCACTCGTTCGGGTGAGCCGGTTACCCTCGCCTGCCGGTCTCGGGGGCCGATCCCGAACCGCCGCGAAGGAGCCGCCGTGTCCACCCGGACCGCCTTGCGCATGGAGCGCCACGATCGTGGTGTCGTGCTGGTGACCCTGGCCCTGCCGGACCGGCGCAACGCCATGACCGCGGAGCTCACCGCCGAGTGGGGGACGGCCGTCGCCGCACTGGCGGGCGACCGGACGGTGCGCTGCGTGGTGGTCACCGGCGAGGGCAGTGCCTTCTGCGCCGGCGGCGACGTCAGCTGGCTCGCCGCAGAACCCGATGCCAGCCCGGCGCAGCTACGGGACCGGATGCTGCCGTTCTACCGGACCTGGCTGTCGCTGCGCGCCCTGGACGTCCCGTCCATTGCCGCGGTCAACGGCGCGGCCGTGGGCGCCGGAGCCGCGTTGGCGCTGTCCTGCGACATCCGGTACGCCGGGGCCTCCGCCTCCTTCGCGCTCCCGTTCGCCTCGCTGGGCATGGCCGCCGGGATGGCCACCACCTGGCTGCTGCCCGAGGTGGTCGGGCTGGCTGCCGCCCGGGAGCTCCTGCTCACCGGTCGTCGGATCGATGCGCCGGAAATGCTTCGCCTCGGCGTGACCAGTGCGGTGTACGACGACGACGTCCTGCTCGACGCGGTGCTCGGGCACGCCGGCCAGGTCGGCGCCGGCGCACCGGTGGCGCAGCGGTTCCACAAGATCGCCCTGGCGGACGGCGGGCCTGCCTCGTTCGAGGATGCGCTGCGGTGGGAGGCGCTGGCGCAGCCGGTCACTCTCGCGACCGCCGACCTGCAGGAGGGATTGCGGGCCCGGGTGGACAAGCGCCCGGCTGAGTTCACCGGCGAGTAGCGGTGGCCCGGCAGCGGATCGAGCCCTCGGAGTGTGACGGGGCCCCTCGGGTGTCCGGCGCCGTCTGCCTTCCCCTTGCGGACGGGACCGGAGCTCCGAGAGGCCCCGTTCCCCGATGACGCTAGGAGGTCAGAAGCGACCCCGTCAACGCCGTCCCCCACAGCCTGTGGACAGGCCTGTGGACAAGGTGGGGACCTGACGGCGTGTTGCTGTGGAGCGGGCGGTACGGGCCTGGGGATGTCTGTGTTCACCATCGCCGGGGACCGGGCTGACCTGCACACATGACGACATTCGCGACAGCGACGAGAAACATGCGTGCGGGGCGCGGTCCGTCGGCTGGACGCTGCGTCCGGTGAAGATCATCCGTAGGATGGACGCCGGGAGGGGGTCGGAAACGGTGGCTGTTGCGCGCGGATCCTGCAGATGATCACACGAGGTACGGGGATGGCCGAGCAGCACAGCGGCGGACCGTCCGATGGCCGACTGCGCGCGGTCCGACAGTCCCGTTGGACCGGCCGGGCGCGGCTCCGTAACCTGCTCCGGTGAGATTGCCCGATGGCTCGACCGTCCCGCCAGCCGGCCGAGCTGTCCAGAGCCGAGCTGTCCAGAGCCCAGCTGTCCAGAGCCCAGCTGTCCAGAGCTCAGTCTGCGGCGGGGTGGGGCGGCTGCGGTCGGTCCGGGCCGCCACCCTCCGGGCCGCCACCCTCCGGGCCGCCACCCTCCGGCCCGCCACCGGCATCCTCGTCCAGCGCCCCGTCGAGGTTCTTGTCGAGGTCGCGCAGCCCCGCATCCCAGTCGTCGGCCGACTCGGGCGCGGCTCCCCCTGCTCCGGTGCGGGCGACGAAGGCTGCGGGGTCGTCCAGGTCCTCGGCCGACGGCAGCAGGTCCGGGTGGGCCCACAGGGCGTCGCGGGCCGTGATGCCGCCGCCGGCAGCGACCGCCGACCACAGCGTCGCCGCTTCCCGCAGCCGCCGGGGGCGCAGCTGCAAGCCGACCAGGGTGGCGAACGTCTGCTCCGCCGGACCACCGGAGGCGCGGCGCCGGCGAACCATCTCGCGCAGGGCGGCGGCCGACGGAAGCGGGCCGGAGGCGGCGGCATCCACCACCGCGTCCACCCATCCCTCGACCAGGGCCAGCGCGGTCTCGAGCCGGACCAGCGCCGCCGACTGGGCCGGAGTCGGCTCGATGTCGAACATCCCCTCACCCATGGCCCGCTGCATCGACTCGGGGTCGGAGGGGTCGATCGCGCCGACCGCCCGTTCCACCGCGCCCGAGTCGACCTCGATCCCGCGGGCGTAGGCATCCACGGCGTCGAACAGGTGGGCCTTGAGCCACGGGACGGACGCGAACAGCCGTTGATGAGCCAGCTCGCGCAGCGCGATGTAGAGCCGTACCTCCTCGGCCGGCACCTCCAGGCCGGCGCTGAAGGCGGCGAGGTTGGCGGGCAGCAGCGCCGGGCGCCCCGCCAGGGACAGGGGGAGGCCGACCTCGGAGGCCGACAGCACCTCCTTCGCGAGCGCCCCGAGCGCCTGGCCGACCTGGGCACCGAAGACGAAGCCGCCGACCTGGTCCATGACCCCGCGCAGCGGGCCCAGGCCACCCGCACCACCACCCGCATTCCCGCCGGCCATGCCGCTGAGCAGCCCGGCGATCTCCGGCGGCAGGGCGCTGGGCAGCCCCCCGGCAGCTGGATTATCGCCACCGGGTCCGCCACCGAGGTCGCCAGCGAGGCCGCCGGCCAGGCCCTGCTCCAGCGCTGTCCCCATCGCCTCGACCACCCGGCCGGCGACCGGGTCGATGAGCTGACGCCACGCCGGCGTCGTCGAACTCACCCAGCCGGTACGGGACCACGCCTGGGCATCTCCCCCGCTGGCCGGCAGCGTCGTCACCGGGTCCAGCCAGAGATCGGCCAGTCGGCAGGCCTGCGTCACCTCGCGGGCCTGCTCGGCGGTGACGACCTCGTCGTCGGTGCGGGTCGCCCCGGCAGCCACCTCTCCGGCCAGGTCCCAGTTGACCGGCCCGCCCTGCCAACTCATCAGCTTCTG
>JBBSUR010000105.1:0-8718 GCA_038234255.1 Mycobacteriales bacterium
GGGTGCGGCTATCGCAGACAGGCCCGGTCCTGGACGCGCTGGCGAGCACGAGCGCGGACAAGGCGGTGGCCAAGGCGGCCCGCAAGGCGGCATACAAGCTCCGCTCCGCCCACTGACTGCTCGCTCGCTGTTGGTGGGTCCAGCCATGGCGCGACGCGGCGTCCGGGGAGCGCTCTCGGTCACTCACCTGTGGTTCCGACTCGGCGCCGGGCGGGTGACGGCGGCTGGCCGGGTGACCGCCACGGGCGGTGCTTGGACGGCTTCGGCCGCACCGAGACGCGGCCCAGTCGCCGGGTGTGGCATCACGGCGCGTATCTGCTCGGCCGTTGCGCGCGCTGCGGCGGCTTGCGTGGCGCAGTGCTGCGTCTCCCGCAGCTCGGCGACAGACTCGGCGAGGCGGCCGAGCTGCGCCATCAGCGCGAGGAGCTGTCGGTTCTCACCGGTACGCAGCAGCCGGAGGGCTGAGAGCATGCCGCTGGCGTTGCGCAGACCGTGTCCGGGGGCGGTCACTGCAGGCGTGCGACGGTGGACCTCGCGGGCGGCTCGCTCGAACTGGTCCGCCGCCTGGCCGAGCGAGCCGAGCCGGCGGCCTTCGACGAGGCGGGCGGTGACGGTGAGCAGGTCGGCTGCGGCCCACGCGGCGTCGATGTGGCCTGTGGGGAACGGTCCTTGACAGGAGTAGTCACCGGGTGACTACTCTGCCGTCATGGCGCTTCCTCAAACACTGCTCGGGTTGCTCGAGCCCGCACCCCGACACGGCTACGACCTGAAACGGGAGTACGACGTCCGATTCGGCGAGCAGCACCCCGTGCGGCCCGCGCAGGTCTACTCGACGCTGTCGCGGCTGCTGCGGGACGGCGAGATCGAGGTGTTCAGCATCGACCGCGGCGACGGGCCCGACCGCACGACGTACGCCCTGACCGCGGACGGCGTCACCCATCTCGAGAAGTGGCTGGCCGAGCCGGAACAGGCCACGCCGTACCTGCAGTCGACCGTCTACACCAAGGTCGTGCTCGCGCTCGGCTCAGGCCGTTCGGCGGAGCAGGTCCTCGACACCCAACGCGCCGCGCACCTCACGGTCATGCGGGCGCTGACCGACCGCAAGCGCGGCGCGCCGCTACCCGTCGCGCTCGCCTGCGACTTCACGATCTTCCACCTGGAAGCCGACCTCCGGTGGATCGAGCACACCGGCGCCCGCCTGAGCCGCCTGGCCAAGGAGCTGTCATGACCGAGCCGCTGCTGTCCGCCCACGACCTACACCTATCCTTCGGCGACACCGCAGCCCTGGCCGGAGCCTCGGTCGAGGTCCGCCCCGGCGAGGTCCTGGCCCTGCTGGGACCATCGGGCTCGGGCAAGTCCACACTGCTGCACTGCCTGGCCGGCATCCTGCGCCCGGACTCCGGCGAGGTCCGCTACCGCGGTGTGCGGCTGGACGACCAGAGCGACGACGGCCGCAGCAAGCTGCGGCGCTCGGACTTCGGGTTCGTCTTCCAATTCGGCTCACTCGTGCCGGAGCTGACCGCTCTGGAGAACGTCGCCCTGCCGCTGCGGCTGGCCGGGACTCGCCGCCGACCGGCCGAGCAGCAAGCCCACGACTGGCTCGAGCGCCTCGATGTCGGCGCTGTCGCCGGCAAGCTGCCTGGAGCGATGTCGGGCGGTCAGGGGCAGCGCGTCGCCGTCGCTCGGGCTCTGGTCGGCGGCCCGCGGGTCGTCTTCGCCGACGAGCCCACCGGCGCCCTCGACAGCATGAACGGCGAGCTGGTCATGGAAGAGCTCGTCGGGGCCGCGCGCGAGCAGGGGGCCGCGGTCGTGCTGGTGACGCACGAGGCCCGCATCGCCGCCTACGCCGACCGGGAGGTCGTGCTGCGCGACGGCCGCCTGACCGCCGACTCGGTGCTGGCATGACCGGTCTGCCGATGGCGCTGCGGCTCACCCTCGGCGGCGACCGCAGCGCCCGCGTGCGGCTGCTGCTCATGACCGGCGGCGCGGCGGTCGCTGTCGCCCTGCTGCTCGGAGTCGCCGGTGCGGCCCCGGCCGGCCTCGAGCGGCTCGACCGCGTCGACGGCCGCTACCTCACCTACGACCAGCAGGACACCTCCCGCACCCAAGGCGTCCGGGCCCGCACGAGCGTCGGCTACTGGCGGGGCACCGAGCTGCGGGTGCTGGACGTCGAGGTCGTCGGCCCGCCGCTTGCACCGCCTCCTGGCTTGTCCGTCCTGCCCGGTCCCGGTGAGGTATTGGTGTCCCCTGCGCTGGCCGAGTCGCTGGCCGGCGAGCACGGCGGCGAGCTCGCCCCCCGCCTGCACGGCACGGTGGTCGGCCGGATCGGACCGGCCGGACTGGTCGGCCCGGACGAGCTGTTCGCCGTCGCCGGCGCACCACCCGGCGTGCTCACCGACCCCCTGGCGGCCGGCTTCGGCGCACCGCGGCCAGTGCAGCCGGAGTTCAGCACCGGCGACGCGGGCAACGGCGTCGTCACCGTCACCAGCGGCGTCAGCGACGAACTCAAGGCCGGCACGGCCGTCGCGGCCGTCGCGCTCATCGTCCCGCTGCTCGTGCTGGTCAGCACCGCGACCCGGCTGTCCGCGGCCACCCGGGATCGCCGGTCGGCCGCGCTGCGCCTCGTCGGCGCGACCGGCCGGCAGGTCCGCGGACTCGGAGCCGTCGAAGGGCTGGTCGTCGGGGGGATCGGCGCCGCCGCCGGTGCCGTCCTGTTCCTGCTGCTACGCGCCCCCCTCGCATCGATCATCCCCGTACCGTCAGGGCTGTTCGCCGGCGACGTACGCCCACCGGCCGTCGCTGGGCTGCTCATCCTGGTCGGTGTCCCGCTGCTCACCACCGGCACCGGGGTGCTGGCCGTCCGTCGGGCCGTCACCTCCCCGCTGGGGGTGCGACGCCAGGCGACCGCGACACCGGCCAGCCCGCTACGCCTGCTGCCCCTGGGTCTGGGCCTGCTCCTGCTCGTCGCGGCACTCGCCAACCGCGACGCGGTCCTGAGCGGTCGGTGGTACGGCACCGTGCTGCTTCTCGGCGGCGCCGCACTGTGCCTGATCGGCATCGCCGTCGCCGGTCCCGCACTCGCCGGGGTCGGCGGCACACTGCTCGCCCGGTTCGGACGCGGACCGGCCAGCCAGCTCGCCGGCAGACGCCTGGCCCTGGATCCCGGCGCCGCCGCCCGCACCGTCACCGGCACCGCCCTGGTCGTCGTCTGCGTCGCCTGGCTGCTCGCGTTCCTCCCGCTGCTCGCCACCAGCAGCCCGAACGGCCGCGGCGACCTCGTGGCCGTGCTGCAGCCGGCGACCGTCGTCCTGGGCTCCACCGGCGACAGCGACGCCACCCCTGTCCTGCCAGCCGTCGACGCCGTGAACGGCAGCGGCGCCGTCGTGCCGGCCCGCGAACTGCAGCTGCTTCGCCCAGGCGCCCCGGCCCCAGCCGACGTCAAGGAGTTGACCGACAGCTCCCAGTTCCCCCTCACCGCTGTCGTCGTCGACTGCGCCGCGCTGTCCCCGGTCCTCCGCCAACCTTTGACGGACTGCCGACCGGACACCGTTTACCGGCTCGTCGGGCCGAACGTCTTCGACGACGCCGAGATCACCGACGGGTCATATGACCTGGTCGACGGCAGCACCGGACAGCGCACCGGCCAGCAGGTTGCCCTCCCGGCAGACATCCCGACCCTAACGTGGCCGGACGCGCTCGTTCAGGGCATCGACGGGTTCCGGCTCGCCGGCAGCGTGCTCCTGCCGCCGTCGATGGTCCCGGCCGGCGCCCCCGACGCCGTCCTGGTCGGCACCGACGGCCGGGACGGCACCATCGAGGCCGTCCGGGCCGCGCTCGGGCCGATCCAAACGGTCTTTCCGCCGCTGACCGCCGAGGAAGCCCTCCTGGTGGCCAGGTCCGCAACCGACGGCTACGCCCGCGCAGCGCTGCTCGGACTCATCCTCGTTGTACTGGTCGGCGGGCTGTCGCTGGCCGTGACGACCGCCGACGGGCTGCGGGAACGGCGGCGGGCCCACGCCGCCCTCACCGCCATGGGAACGCCGCTGCGGGTCCTGCGCCGCAGTGTCCTGTTGCAGAACGCGCTGCCGCTGCTGTTGAGCACCTCGCTGGCGCTGGTCGTCGCCGCCGCCGCTTCATGGCTGTACCTGCGGCTCGGCGCCAGCCCCGAGGTGCCCGCCCCGCCGCTGCCCTGGGCCGGGTACGCCGCGGTCGGCGGCAGCGCCGTGCTCGCCAGCCTCCTGGCGACCGCCGCCTCCCTGCCCTTCGTCCGCGCCGCAGCACGTCCGGACGCCCTGCGCGCCGAGTAGCCGACCGGCTATCAGATGGGAAGCGGCGGAGCCCGCCGCCCGCAGGCTGGGCGGCTCACGAGCCGAGCCCACCTGTTGGACTCGCCTGCCCATGAAGGTCCGGCATGCTCAGTGCAGGGACAGGCCAAGGGCCCGGGCCTGCAGGGGTGTCGATGGACAGCAACCATTGCCAGCGATGCAGAACACGACACAGACGAATACGGCATGGCACCGGTACTCCGAGCGGGCAAGACCCCGGCGCGCTGGACGCCGGCCGCCGCGCTTGCCGCCGACGCGCACTGGGCGCTCGTCTACGAAACCTCGGAGCGAGCGGCATGAGTCGGCTCGGCCGAGCCGGCAACTGACGGCTCCTACGTCGACGGCCACGTGCTGGGCCTGGTCGAGCGACTTTGTGCCAGCGAGATGAGCAGGCCTCGTTCTTGTCCTCTCGCCATGAGCGTTTACCAATGTAAACTCATGCGGTGGCCTTCGACGTGGACTGGACACACGGCGTCGACCACATGTGGGCTGGCCACCGGGTGTCGGTCGTCGAGGCGAGCGAGGCGCTGGCGGACCCTGACGCACTTTTGTTCGACCCCGATCCCAAAAGCACTTCCAGTAAGAGCGCCCGGCTGCTCGGCTACTCGCCCACCGCGACCGCCGTGCTCGCGGTCATCCTGGTGCGCCGCGAGGAACGTCCGGGCGCCTGGTGGGGCGCGAACGCGTGGCGAGCCAACAGCACGGACCGGCAGACCTATCGAGAAGGGAATCAGGCATGAGCACAAACGCCAAGCAACTCGTGGAGCAGATCGCCGACGAGGCGGACGCCAGCCGCGACAACCCGCTGCCGGCTGAGGCCGCGGCCACCAGACCGAACAAGTCGGTGCCCGTCGCGGTGCGGCTCGCCCCGGAGGACGTAGCCGCGATCGAGGAGCTGGCAGCCCAGCTCGACGTACCCATGTCGGCGCTGCTTCGCGGCTGGATCATCGCCGCACTTGCGGGCCAGCGAGAAGAGTCGCTCAGCTGCGCGATCGACCGCATCGCCGCCGACGTCCAACGCCTCCGGGAACTCACCGCCTGAGACAAGCCGAGACCGACAGTCCGCCGCGTCCCCCAGGTCGCAGTGCCCATGTTTCGTGCCCGCTGCGTGCCCGATCGGCGGGCACGAGCATGGATGCCGGGGGACGGCTGTGGAAGCGATCAAGTCGCTGACCTGCGGAACGCACTTCTACGGACCGCCCCGGACCTCCTGGCGCCGGACTTCCAAACTGGCTACGCGGGTTCGATTCCCGTCGCCCGCTCGTCGCATTCCCGCAGGTCAGGCGCCGTGTCGGCGCCCGAGGTGGCTGGCTACAGGCCCGCCTCGACGAGCCCGTGCGCGATGCGGAGGGCCTCCTTTAGCGCCTGCAGTTCGCCGGCAGACAGCCTTCCTCGATGTGCGACGAGGTCAGCCAGCGGCACGTTGTGCAGTTCCGTCGCGACCGCGTAGCTCTCGCCGTAACGCGTGAGTCCGGCATCCCGATCGAGAGGCACGTGGGTCGACCGAGGGCCGGCAGTCCCGGTGACGAGGACCGCCGTCGTCGAGGAAAGTCGCTGGAGCAAGGGGTTGATGGTGAGGACCACCACGGGGTGCTGCCCTACACGCGGCATCTCGGCGTCCCACACCTCGCCGCGCAGCGGCGCCGCCCGAACGAAGCCGGTCACGGCGCCGCAGCGCTGCCGTCGTCGTCCTGCCTTTCGGTCCCCGCATTGTCCCGCCCGTAGGCCGCGGCGGTGACGTCGCTCAGCGGGGCCCGCTCGCCGCCATAGAACTCCTCCACCTCGCGGGCCATTCTGGTCTCGAGCGCCTCGCGGTGCAGCAGCCGCAACCCCCGACGTAGCGCCTCGGACCGGTCCAGACCGAGGATGTCGAGGTCTGCCTCGTGCGTTGCCGCTGCCTCGCGCGACAACCGGGTCTGCCAGATCGCACCAGGGGAGGGCGTACCGCTGACGACCGTCATGCGTATGACAGTGCGTCACACAGGCCGTGACGTCAACCACTGGGGCGCCGCCATGGCGTACGTCCTGCGTTGGGGACAACCTCCGCGCCGGACAGCAGGACGCAACGGAGCGCGTGGGCGGGTCAGCGCACCGGCTCGTACCGCAGGTGCAGCACGCCGCTGTCGAGCGCCCGGCTGGCCCGCAGGGTGAGCGGATAGGTCGCCGCTTCCTCGAACAACCGCTGCCCCGAGCCGACGGCGATCGGGTGCACGAGCAGGTTGAACTCGTCGAGCAGGCCGTGAGCGAGCAGCCAGCGGGCGGTGGTGGCGCTGCCGGACATGCCGATGTCGCCGTCGGTGCCGTCCTTGATCGCCTGCACCCGCGCGGCCACGTCGCCGGAGACGACCGTGGTGTTCTGCCAGGTCGGGTTGTTCAGCGTCGTGGACAGGACATACTTGGGAATCGTGTTGATGAAGTCCGCGAACTCCGAGTCGCCGACCGAGTTCGGCCAGTACGACGACCACTCGTCGTACAGCGTGCGGCCCATCAGGAACGCGGCGCAGGTCTGCATCCCCTCGCCGATGATTGCGCCCATCGCGTCGTCGAAGTACGGGAAGTGCCACTTATCGGGCGACTCCACGACTCCGTCGAGGGAGATGAAAAAGTTCGAGACGATCCTGCCCATGACGACGGCTCCTCGGGGTGCGGTGGGTCTGACACTGTTCTGGACTGGCTCGGCCGGCAGAACTCATCGCCGCCACGGCGCAGCGCCTCCTGGTGTGCCTCCGCCGGCTGTGCGAGGTTGCACCGGTGCACCGCAGACACGCCCTGCTCACCGGAGCGACCGGCTGGATCGCCTCCCATCTCCTGACCGCGCTGCTGGCCGACGGCTGGACCGTACGCGCCTGTGGCCGGCGCCCCCGCCCGGACCAACTGCCGGCCGAGGTGGACTACCGCTCGGTCGACTTGGCCGAGGCCGAGCAGCTGGACGGGCTGTACGAGGGGGTGAGCCACCTGTTCCACCTCGCCGGCGCGTCGAGCTCGAACTCGACCGAGCAGCAGATGCACCGGTCCAACGTCGTGGCCACCCGCACGCTGCTCGCCGCGGCGCCACCGGACCTGGAGCGCGCGCTCTACATGAGTTCCACCTCGGTATACGGGGAGGAGGTCCAGCTGCCCGTGCCGGTGAAGGAAGACGTACCCCCCAGCCCGAGCCGCGGGTACGGCAAGGCCAAGTGGCAGAGCGAACAGGAGGTCTGGGCGGCCGGTGCCGCCGGTCTTCCCGTGGTCGTGCTGCGACCGGTCTCGGTCTTCGGCCCCGGCAACGTCAAGCTGCTGGGCAGTGCGGTGCTGGACGTCGCGCTGGAAGCCGACGCCGGCCTGGACACGCTGGCCGTTCCGGCTGATCCAATCGAGCAGCGGCTGCTGCACATCGACGACCTGGTGCGGGCCAGCCTGCACCTGATCGAGCACGACCGGGCGCCAGGTCAGGCCTACAACGTCGTGGCTCCGGACTACCCGTCCAGCCACGACCTGGCCGGGATGCTCGCCGTCGCGTTCGGCATGGAGGTCGAGCTGTCCGAGGACCCGGACTGCGGGCTGGACTACGACCAGCGGGCTGCGACCCACCGCCGCCTGGTGGAGACCGGCATGCGCCCCTTCATCCTGCTCACCGAGCAGCGCCTCCGGCTGATGCGCAAGGCCAACCGCAACAACCGGCTCAGTGTCGACGCGCTGCTGTCGACCGGCTTCCGCTTCTCCCGAGAAGACTTGGAGCCGGCGATCTCCGAGACCATCGAGTGGTATCGGGAGAACCGATGGATCCCAGCGCGCTGAGCCGCGCCGGCGTCAGAGCGACGTCAGCCTGACGTGGTCCCCAGCAGCGCGACCATGGTGGACGCCACGTCCTCCGGTCGCATCCGCCGGGTGCAGGCCGTCACGGCTCCGGCCTCCAGCAGCGGACCGATGTCGTCGTCGTAGGCAGCCTGGCCGACCGCCCGGGTGGCGGGGGCGCAGATCCGGGCGAGCTCGACGAGTTCCACGCCAGAGATCATCGCGAGCTTGTCCTCGGCGAGCAGCAGGTCTGGCTGTTCGGCGATGACGACCCCGAGCGCGTCCGCGCCGTTGTCGGGCTGGGCGACGACCTCGACGCCGCGGCGCACGAGTGCGGCGCTGACGGTGTCCCGGAACCACTCGTGGCGAAGAGCGAGGACAGCGCGGACGGGGGTCGGCCAGCACAGCGGCCCCCCGGCGCCGGTGAGCCCCAACCCCGTGCGCTCGACCACGGCGGCCCGGACCCGCTGGCTGATGTGATCGGCGCGGACGGCATCCATCCGCGCCTCCCGCGAGGGCTGCAACGACTGGCCCGGTCGGGCGATCCGGTGGAAGGCATCGATCCCGGCGAGCTGCAGGGCGACGAGATCAGCCAACGAGGCCGGTCGGCTGCTGAGGA
>JBBSUR010000106.1:0-8622 GCA_038234255.1 Mycobacteriales bacterium
GACCGCGAGGTTGGCGCTGGCCCCGGAATGCGGCTGCAGGTTGGCGTGCTCGGCACCGAACAGCGCCTTCGCCCGGTCGATGCCGATCTGCTCGGCGACGTCGACCACCTCGCAGCCGCCGTAGTAGCGCCGACCTGGATAGCCCTCGGCGTACTTGTTGGACAGCGTCGAGCCGAGGGCGGCGAGTACGGCGGGGCTGGTGAAGTTCTCACTGGCGATGAGTTGCAGTCCGCCGCGCAGCCGGGCAAGCTCGTCGACCAGTACCCCGGCGATCTCGGGGTCCGTCTGCTGCAACGCGTCGAAGTCCGGTCCCCAGAAGGTCATCGCGGTGCTCCCTCGATTCGGCAGGCTCTGCCGCCAGCCTAGCCGGGCGGGCTCAGCCGACCCGGACGCCGGTGAGCCGGTCCAGCGGCCCGCGCAGGGTGCGCGCGACCAGGTCGCCGCAGACCGCGAACGCCGACGCCGGGGCGTTGTACGGGTCGTCGAGGTCGTCGTCGCGCGGGCGGTCCGGCGGCACCCGACCGCGCGCGGCGGCGGCGACGTGCACCAGCAGCCGGGCCCGCTCGACCACGTCGGTGGGCGGGTCCACCTCCGGCTCGACCACCGTGACGAGGCGGGCGAACTCGCGCAGGGTGAAGGTGCGGGAAGCCGCCCGCGGGTAGAGCACGACGGCAGCGGCCCGGTGCTCGCGGGTGGCCCCGAGCACCAGGTCGGCGCCGGCGACGTGCTCGGCGACCAGTTCGCGCGCCCGGAAGTCCTGGCCGTCCACCCCGTACTCCCCCAACGTGCTGAAGGCGTAGGGCTCCATCGGCGAGCCGGTGTGGCCCCAGGTGCCGGCGGACTCCACCACGAACCGGTCCGCCTCCGGTCCCAGCCGCCTCGCCAGGCCGGCCCGCATGAGCCGCTCGGCCATCGGCGAGCGGCAGATGTTGCCGGTGCACACGTGCAGCACCCGAAAGACCTCGTCGGTCACGGGGCGGCCTCCAGTTCGGGCAGCAGGGCGCGCAGGGCCTCGAGGCTCAGCGGGCCGGCCCGGCGCAGCCGCGGACGCTCGCCGGTGAGGTCCAGGATCGTGGACGGCACCACATCGGTGCTCGGGCCGCCGTCGAGGTAGACCGACACGGAGCTGCCGAGCTGCTCCTGGGCCTGGGCGACACTGGTCGCCGGAGCCAGCCCGGTGCGGTTCGCGCTGCTGGCGGCGAGCGGGCCCGTCTCGGCCAGCACGGCCAGGGCGACCGGGTGCAGCGGCATGCGGACGGCCACCGTCCCCCGGGTCTCGCCGAGGTCCCAGGCCAGGGACGGCGCAGCCCGGACGACCAGGGTCAACGGGCCGGGCCAGAAGCTCTCCACCAGCGACCGCATGACGCCGCTGACCGAGTCGGCCAGGCCGTCGATCCCGCGCCAGGCGCCGACCAGGACCGGGACCGGCATGTCGCGCCCGCGCCCCTTCGCCGTCAGCAGCCGGGCCACCGCCGGCGGCGAGAAGGCATCGGCGGCCAGGCCGTAGACGGTGTCGGTGGGCAGCACGGCCAGGTCGCCTCGGCGCAGGGCGGCGACCGCCGCGCCGACACCGGCGGTGGCGTCGTGCCGCACATCGTGGGTGCTCACGAGAGGCTGCTCAGCGGAGCCACCGCGCCGTGACAAAGCGGCTTCGGCCCGCGGCATCGAGGTGGTCGGCGACCTCAGCCCAGCCGCCGGCCTGGGTGAACACGGCCGGCGCAGTGGCGCCCTGCCGGTCGGAGTGCTCGACGACGACGAGACCACCGGGTCGCAGCAGCCGGCGGGCGGCCGACTCGACCAGTCGGACGATGTCCAGCCCGTCCTGCCCGGCCCACAGCGCGATGCCCGGGTCGTGGTCCAGGACTTCCGGGTCGGGCAGGTGCGCCTCGGTCGTCGCGACGTACGGGGGGTTGCTCACGACCAGGTCGACCTGACCGTCGAGCTCGGGCAGGCAGTCCTGGGCGCTGCCCAGGTGCAGGTGCACCTCGGGGTCGCCGGCGCTCACCCGTCGCGCCGCGTTGCGCTGGGCCCAGACCATCGCCTGCGCGTCCCGCTCGACGGCATGCACGGTGGCGCTGGCCAATTCGTTGGCCAGGGCAAAGGCGATCGTGCCGCTGCCGGTGCACAGGTCGACGCACAGCGGCTGCTGCCAGCCCTCGGTGCGGACCGCGTCGACGGCCCACTGCACGACCGACTCGGTCTCGGGCCGGGGGACGAACACGCCCGGCCCGACCAGCAGGTCGAGGTAGCGGAAGCCGACGGTGCCGGTCAGGTGCTGCAGCGGCACCCGGTCGGCCCGCCGAGCCACCAGCACCTCGTACGCCGCCGTCTGCTCCGGCTCGACCTCGTCGTGCAGCAACAGGTCCGAGGGCCGGGCCAGGCCGAGAACGTGCACGGCGAGCGCCCTGGCGTCGTGCTCCGGCGAGGCCACCCCCGCCGTGGCCAGCCGCTCGGCCGCGGCAGCGATCGTGGTCCGCAGCGGGGTCACGCCGGCTCCCCCTGCAGCTTCGCGGCGGTGTCGGCGTCGACCAGGGACTGGATGACGGCGTCGAGGTCGCCGTCGAGCACCGAGGCGAGATTGTTCGCCTTGTATCCGCTGCGGTGGTCAGCGACCCGGTTGTCCGGGAAGTTGTAGGTGCGCACCTTCTCGCTGCGGTCGACCGTACGGATCTGCGCGCCGCGGACCGCGCTGTCCTTGGCCGCCTGCTCCTCCAGGGCCAGCGCCAACAGGCGGGCCCGCAGCACCCGCATGCCGGCCTCCTTGTTCTGCAGCTGGCTCTTCTCGTTCTGCATCGCGACGCTCACCCCGGTCGGCAGGTGCGTGATCCGTACGGCGGAGTCGGTCGTGTTGACGCTCTGACCGCCCGGTCCCGAGGAGCGGTAGACGTCGATGCGCAGGTCGTTCTGGTCGATGATCACGTCGACCTCCTCCGCCTCCGGCAGGACCAGGACCCCGGCGGCGGAGGTGTGGATGCGTCCCTGGCTCTCGGTGACCGGGACCCGCTGCACCCGGTGGACTCCGCCTTCGTACTTCAGCCGCCCGTACACCGGGTTGGCCGGGTTGCGGCTCTTGACCGCGAGCGCGATGTCTTTGAACCCGCCGAGCTCGCCCTCGGTGGCGCTGATGACCTCGGTCTGCCAGCCGCGCTGCTCGGCGTAGCGGGTGTACATCCGCACCAGGTCGCCGGCGAACAGCGCCGACTCGTCGCCGCCCTCACCGGCCTTGACCTCCAGCAGACAGTCCTTGCCGTCGGCCGGGTCCTGCGGGACCAGCAGGTCGCGGATGCGGACGTCGAGCGCGCCCAGCTGCTCCACGAGTTGGGTGGCAAGCTCGGCCATGTCACGGTCGGCTGCGGCCATCTCGCGCGCGTCGGACAGGTCAGCGGCCAGGCTCTCCTGCTCGCGGATGGCCGCGACCAGCGGACCCAGCTCGGCATAGCGGCGGCCCAACTCTCGGGCCCGGCCGTGGTCGCCGTGCACCGCCGGATCGGCGAGCTCGGCCTCGAGGTCGGCGTACTCGCTCAGGGCGTTGTCGGTCGGGGTACCGACGGCCTCGGCCACGTCCGCATCTCCTGTCCTGCTCCGGCTGATTGGCGTCTGCGGCTGGTTGCGTCCCTGCGGCAGCCCCGCGGGACACGACTGCGGCGCCCGTCCCCGGTGGGGAACGGGCGCCGCTGCGTCGCTACTTGGAGCGCTTGCCGAAGCGCTGCTCGAACCGGGCCACCCGGCCGCCGGTGTCGAGGATCTTCTGCTTGCCGGTGTAGAACGGGTGGCACTGCGAGCAGACGTCGGCGCTGATGGCCCCGCTCTTCTCGGTGCTCTTGGTCGTGAAGGTGCTCCCGCAGGTGCAGGTGACCGTCGTCTCGACGTAGTTCGGGTGGATGTCGGCTTTCATGGCAGTGCCTCTCGGTCGGAGGAGCCGCCGGGTCCGCTCTGCTGGCGCGCTGCAGGACGCGGGGAACCGGTGCTCACGTGGGGACCAGTGTGCCAGAGCGGCACACCACGGCGTACAACGCCGTGCTCTGGCGACGCCTTCCCGGGCCGGCTGGCTGGCTGGAGCGCCGTCCCCGGTGTGATCTACCGCTCCTGGCGGCCGACACGCCAGCGGATACCGCCAAACGCGGAAGATCGCGGGGGAGGGCCCGCACCGCCCGGGAGTGCCCGCACCGTCGTCCGCCCGCACCGTCGTACGGCCTAGAATCTAGTCCTGGTCGACCGTGGTCTTCTGGATCTGCATGAGGAACTCGACATTCGTCCGCGTCGACTTCATCTTGCTCAGCAGCAGCTCCAGCGACGCGGTGGCGTCCAGCGCGTGCAGCACCCGACGCAGCTGCAGCACGATGCGCAGCTCTTCGGGCGCCAGCAGGATCTCCTCCTTGCGGGTTCCGGAGGCGTCGACGTCGATCGCGGGGAAGATCCGCTTGTCGGCCAGGCGCCGGTCGAGCTTGAGCTCGGCGTTGCCCGTCCCCTTGAACTCCTCGAAGATCACCGTGTCCATCGCCGAGCCGGTCTCGACCAGGGCGGTGGCGAAGATGGTGAGCGAGCCGCCGTGCTCGATGTTGCGGGCCGCGCCGAGGAAGCGCTTGGGCGGGTAGAGCGCGGCTGAGTCGACGCCGCCGGTGAGGATGCGACCGGACGCCGGTGCCCCGAGGTTGTAGGCGCGGCCCAGGCGGGTGATCGAGTCGAGCAGGACGACCACGTCGTGACCCAGTTCGACGAGGCGCTTGGCCCGCTCGATCGACAGCTCGGCGACGGTGATGTGGTCCTGCGGCGGCCGGTCGAAGGTCGAGGCGATGACCTCGCCCTTCACCGACCGCTGCATGTCCGTGACCTCCTCGGGCCGCTCGTCCACGAGCACGACCATCAGGTGGCACTCGGGGTTGTTGGTCGTGATGGCGTTGGCGATCGCCTGCATCACCATCGTTTTGCCGGCCTTGGGCGGGCTGACGATCAGCGCCCGCTGTCCCTTGCCGATCGGCATGACCAGGTCGATGACTCGGGTGGTGAGGATGCTCGACTCGGTCTCGAGCCGGAGCCGGTCCTGCGGGTAGAGCGGCGTGAGCTTGGTGAAGTCGGGGCGGTTGTGCGCCTCCGCCGGATCCAGCCCGTTGACCGAGTCCAGGCGTACGAGCGCGTTGTACTTGTCCTTGCGCTCCCCGTCCCGCTGCTGGCGCACCGCACCGGTGACCGCGTCACCGCGGCGCAGGGAGTACTTGCCGACCTGCTGCAGCGACACGTAGACGTCGTTCGGCCCGGTGAGGTATCCGGTCGTGCGGATGAAGCCGTAGTTGTCGAGGATGTCCAGGATGCCGCCGACGGGCAGCAGCACGTCGTCGTCGCTGACCACCGGATCCAGCTCGTTGCTGCCGAAGCGCTCCTGACGTGCGCCGCGGTTGCGGTTGCGCCCGCGCTCGCGGAAGCGGCCGCGCCGGCCGGAGCCGAACTCGTCGTCCTCGCGCGGGCCGTTCCCCTGGGAACCGGCGCCCGGAGATCCACCGTCGTGGCGGTCCCGCGGCTGGCGGTCGTTCTGCTGACGGTCACCATGATCCTGCCGGACGCTGCGGTCGGTGGTGTCACCTGCGCTGGGCGCCTCTGCGCCCGGGCTCTCGCCGCTCTGCGCCGCCTGCCGCTCCTGTCGGCGCGCCTCACGCTCCAGGAACCGCTCCCGGCCGCGGTCGACGCGCTCCGGCCGCGCCCCCTCGTCGTCGCCGGACTCCGGTTCGGCCGTCGCCGCAGCGGTGGCCGCGGCGGGGCTGTCGTCGGGCGAGGTCGGCGGCGGCTCGCGGTCGGTCGCGACGGAGACCCCGTTGCGGGAAGCGCGGCCCGTGCGGGCCGCACCCGGAGCGGGCGCCGCGTCGGGCGCAGCGGCCTCCGGGGAGGGGATCGTCGCGGACCCGTTCGGCCGGCCCTGTGCAGCCTGGATGGCCTCGATCAGCTGGCTCTTTCGCAGTCGTCCGACGCCGCTGATGCCGAGCTCGCCGGCGAGGGCCTGCAACTCGGGCAGGACCCGCGCGGCGAGGTTGCCGGAGGCGCGACCGCGCGAGCCGGCGTCGTCCGAGCCAGCGTCCCCGGATGCGGTCTCCGGTCGGGCGCCGCCACTGGTCGCGCGGCGGCGAGTGCGGGTGGGGGCAGCCGGGGATGCATCCTGCGCTGCGGAGGCGGCGCCGCCGTCGGTGAGCAGGTCGGTGGTGTCGGTCAAGGAGGTTCCTCCCGAGAGGCGCCCGGCCGCGGACGCGGCGGGCAGTGGAGCCGTGCAACCGGTCCCAGTGGGGACCGGAGCCTCGCCGTACAGGCGAGGGGCTGGTGGTCCGTCGCCCTCCGGAGCCACGTCGAGCCGAGGCTCGACTGGCGCCGAGGGTTCTGGACTCGCGCGGTCCGGCACGCGGCGCCGAGGCGGAGCGGGCGGGGTCAGGGCAGAAGCTGCGACGTGAGGTCGCTGCCCGGCAGCGAGCACATGGCCCGTGAGGGGCGACGGGTGCGGTACCCAGCGTAACCAGGCAATGCTCCTGACACAACAACCCCTGTTCCTTGTGTGTTCCGTCCGCAGCGCGGTCCGCAGTCCAACAGCCGCTACGGCGCCGGGACGAGGTGGGCGCCGCGCGGCTCCACGCGCAGCGCCAGCACCGTCCAACCGCGACGTTCGGGCCGAGCCAGGATCGCCGCCTCCGCGGTCGTGGTCAGCGCCAGCACCGTCGGCCCGGCGCCGCTGACCACGGCCGAGATGCCGCCGTTGCGCAGCTGGGCAAGCAGATTCGCCGTCTCCGGCATCGCCGGCGCCCGGTAGGACTGGTGCAACCGGTCCTGCGTCGCGGCGAACAGCAGCGTCGGGTCACGGGTGAGGGCGTACGGCAGCAGCGCTGCCCGGGAGGCGTTCAGCACCGCGTCGGCGTAGGGCACGGAGGCCGGCAGCAGCCGGCGCACCTCGGCGGTGGACGACCGGGTGTCCGGCACGAACGCCAACGGCGCGAGGTCGGCGTGGGCGTCCAATCGGAGCACCCGAGGTCCGGTGTCCTGTGTCCAGGCGAACGTCACACCACCGCGAAGACACGCTGCGACGTTGTCGGGGTGGCCCTCCAATGCGGTGGCCAGGGCCAGGCAGCCGTCGTCGTCCAGGTCCTGCTCGCCGCCGACCACCAGCGCCCGCGCCGCCACGATCGCCGCCACGATCGCGGCCGAGGACGAGCCCAGGCCGCGGGCATGCGGGATCCGGTTGGTGCACCGGAGCTCCATCCCGGGCGGTTGGCCACCGAGCCGGTCGAAGGTGGCCCGCAACGACGCCACGACCAGGTGAGAGTCGTCCCGGGGCACCTCCTGGGCTCCCTCACCGGTGACCTCGACGACCAGACCGGAACCGGTCACCCGGACGAGCACCTCGTCGTACAGGCTCAGGGCGAGCCCCGCGCAGTCGAACCCCGGTCCGAGGTTGGCGCTGGTCGCCGGGACCCGCACCCGCACGGGCGCAGCCCGGAAGGAAGGCCTCAACGCCGACGCTGCACCGGCTCCGCCGGACCGGCCGCGGTCATCGGGCCAGGCCCAGCGCCGCCGCCGCGGCCGCCGCGTTGTTGGCGACCGTGAGCGGCTTGGGCGCTCCGGAGATCGCCCAGTCGGGGTCCTTCAGCCCGTTGCCGGTGACCGTGCACACCACCCGCTCCCCGGGCGCGACCAGGCCGGCGGCATGCGCCTGGAGCAGGCCGGCGACGCTGGCCGCGGAGGCCGGCTCGACGAACACGCCCTCCTTCTGCGCGAGCAGCCGGTAGGCGGACAGGATCTGGCGGTCCGTGACGGCCTGGATGTCGCCGCCCGACTCGTCCCGGGCTGCGAGCGCCTGCTGCCACGAAGCCGGGTTGCCGATCCGGATCGCGGTGGCGATCGTCTGCGGCGCGGCTACCCGTACCCCCGTCACGATCGGGGCGGCGCCGGCCGCCTGGAAGCCCAGCATCCGGGGGCGGTGTGAGCTGGTGCCGTCCGCGGCGTACTCGCCGTAGCCCTTCCAGTAGGCCGTGATGTTGCCGGCATTGCCGACCGGCAGGCAGTGCACGTCCGGGGCGTCGCCGAGTGCGTCGCAGACCTCGAAGGCCGCGGTCTTCTGCCCCTCGATCCGGTCGGGGTTGACCGAGTTGACCAGCGTCGTGGGGTAGTCCTCCGACAGCGCGCGGCACAGGTCCAGGCAGTCGTCGAAGTTGCCCTGCACCTGCAGCAGCCGTGCGCCGTGGACCAGGGCCTGGGCAAGCTTGCCGAGGGCAATTTTGCCGTCGGGCACGAGCACCGCGCAGGTCAGCCCGCCCTTCGCGGCGTAGGCGGCCGCGCTGGCGCTGGTGTTGCCGGTGCTCGCGCAGATCACCGCCTTGCTGCCGGCCTCGACGGCCTTGCTGATCGCCATCGTCATGCCGCGGTCCTTGAACGAGCCGGTGGGGTTGGCTCCCTCGACCTTGAGCCACACCGAGGCACCGACCAGCTCGGACAGCACCGAGGCGCGCACCAGCGGAGTCGCTCCCTCGAGCAGGGTGACGACGGGCGTGGCCGCCGTGACCGGCAGCCGGTCGCGGTACTGCTCGATCAGGCCGTTCCATCCCGCCCATGCCCGGGTCGCCGTTCCGGATCCGATGCTCATGCGTTCCCCTC
>JBBSUR010000107.1:0-8613 GCA_038234255.1 Mycobacteriales bacterium
GTCTGCGTGCCCTCGTAGCGGTCGGCCAGGCCCTTGGCGATCGCGCCGATCTCGGAGTGGTCGGCGCTGGACAGGCTCAGCAGGCCGACCTCCTCGTAGCCGCTGGCCTTCAGCCCCGCCTCGACCATCTCGCCGATGCCGGTGATCGAGCGTTCCCGCACCGGGCGGGTGATCATCCCGGCCTGACAGAAGCGGCAGCCTCGGGTGCAGCCGCGGAAGATCTCCACGCTCATCCGCTCGTGCACGGTCTCGGCCAGCGGTACCAGCGGCTGCTTGGGGTAGGGCCACTCGTCGAGGTCCATGACGGTGCGCTTGTGCACCCGGAACGGCACGTCCGGCCGGTTCGGCGCAACCCGGGCGATGCGGCCGTCCGGCAGATAGTCGACGTCGTAGAAGCGCGGTACGTAGACCCCGCCGGCCTTGGCGAGGCGCAGCAGGGTCTCCTCGCGGGTGGCGCCGTCGGCCTTGGCCCGGCGGATCACCTCGGTCATCTCCAGCACCGCCTGCTCGCCGTCGCCGAGCACCGCGGCGTCGATGAAGTCGGCGATCGGCTCGGGGTTGAAGGCGGCGTGCCCCCCGGCGAGCACGATCGGGTGGCTCTCGTCCCGGTCGCGGGCGTGCAGCGGGATCCCGGCGAGGTCGAGCGCCTCCAGCATGTTGGTGTAGCCGAGCTCGGTGGAGAAGCTGATCCCGAGGACGTCGAAGTCGCGTACGGGCCGGTGGCCGTCGACGGTGAACTGCGGGATCGCGTGCTCGCGCATCTTCGTCGCCAGGTCCGGCCAGATGGCGTAGGTCCGCTCAGCGAGGGTGCCGGGTTGCTCGTTCAGCACCTCGTACAAGATCATGACGCCCTGGTTGGGCAGGCCGACCTCGTAGGCGTCGGGGTACATCAGCGCCCAGCGGACGTCGCAGGAGTCCCAATCCTTGACCGAACTGTTGAGCTCGCCGCCGACGTACTGGATCGGCTTGCTCACGCTCGGCAGCAGCGGCTCGAGACGCGGGAACAGGCTCTCGACGGGCATGGGGCAAGGCTACGTCGGGTGTGGTGCCGCGCCCGCTCACCTGTCGCTGCTGACCTCGGTCTGGTCCTTGTGCGTCTTCGTCAAGTACACGACGACCACCACAATCGTCACGAGGAAGAGCGCCGTCGTCCCGAACGTGCCCAACCCGAGTCCGCCGTCCTCGCTCGACGAGCTGAGGTAGTCGCCGATGTTGGCGCCGAGTGGCCTGGTGAGGATGTAGGCCAGCCAGAACGACAGGACCGGTCCGGCACCCAGGCGCCAGGCGACGAACACCGCGAGGATGAGCCCAGCCGGCAGGAGTACAGCGGCGCCGGGACTCCATCCGGTCAGCTCGAGGGTCCAGTCGCCCGCTGCCGTCCCCAGCGCGAACGTAACCAGCACCGCGAGCCAGTAGAAGCCCTCGCGGGGGGTCGTCACGATGGTGTGGATCGACAGGGTGTGCTCGCTGGCGTACCAGACGGCGAAGACAACCGCCAGCGCGATCGCGAAGACGGTTGTGCTGAGCCAGAGGGGGACCCCCTGGCCATCGGTCAGAGTGTCCGTCAGCAGGGTGCCGACGACGCTGATGAGGACGACAGCGAGCCAGTAGACGGCTGGTAGGTAGCTCCGCAGGCGGAACTGCACGAACAGTGTGAGCACCAAGGCAACGGCGAAGACCATGGTCGTGTTGGCGAGGCCGAAACCGAGCGTCTCGTTGATGTAGTCGGCGAAGCTCTCACCAACGGTCGTGCAGAGAACCTTGATGACCCAGAAGTAGACCGTCACCTCGGGGACCTTGTTCAGCATCAGCCGACCACGCGCGAGATCATCTTTGACGACAGAGTTGCTCATGCAGGCCAGCCTGGCCTCCGTCCGCTGAACCGCGCCTGAACGGAGCCCGGTCAGCCCGCCGGCAGGCGCACGTCGAGCACCGCCCCGTCCGGGCACGGCTGCGCGATCACGTCACCGCCGCACGAGCGGGCGAGCCGTCGGGCCAGCGGCAGGCCGAGGCCGGCTCCGTCGTGGCCGGTGTGGCCACGGACACCCGGCTCGAAAGCCCGCTCACCCAACTCCCCCAGCCCAGGCCCGTCGTCGCGGACGAGCACGTGCAGCCCGTCCGCCGCGACCGCGGCGGAGACGTCGACCCGCGACCGCGCGAACCGCACGGCGTTCTGCAGCACGGGGACCAGGGTGCGCACCAGCACCGGTTCGGCCACGCCGGCCGCGCCACTCGCCGTGACGGTCACCGCGACGCCTTCGCGGGGGTCGACTTCGGCGACCGCCTGCCGCGCCGCCTCCCTCACGTCGCAGCGGCCCGGTGCCTGCTTCGACGCCGAGCGGGCCGTCGCCAGCAGCGTCTCGAGGATGCCGTCCATCTGCGCGGCGCTGGTGGCGACTGCCTGTAGCGCACTCGCCGTCTGCGGGTCGGGCGACGTCGACGACTGCAGCAGGTCGACCTCCGCCACGATGCGCGACAGCGGCGTGCGCAGCTCGTGCGAGATCTCGGCCGACAGCTGTTGCTCGTGCCGCAGCACCGCCGCGAGCCGGTCGAGGAGCCCGTCCAGGTCGCAGGACAGCTGGGCCAGCTCCAGCGGGCGCGCCGCCGAGCCGAACCGCTGCGACACGTCCTCGGCGCTCCACTGAGCCGCGCGGTCGCTCATGTCCGCGACTGGCCGCAAGGCGCGACCGATGAGAACGCGCGTGATCGGATAGACACTCCCGACGAGCACGACCGCGAGCACGATCGACCCGCCGATCGCGAGCCGGGCACTGCGGGCGTACGGGTGCAGGTCGATCGAGCTGACCACGACGCCCCTGACGTCTCCGGCCAGGAAGGCCATCGCGTACAGCCGGACGTCCGGGCCGTCGACGTCCCGGAAGCCGCCGCCTTGGGCCGCGAGCGCGAGGACCTGCGGCTCGAGTTGCGGCCGGATGCGCGGCGACTGGACCACGCGGCCCTCGACCACCACCCACACCGCGCTGTCCAGCTCGGCGGCGTCGAGCGTGCCGTTGTTCTCGTCGAGCAGCGCAACCGCGGCCTCGCTGCGCGAGCGCAGCAGGTCGTCGGCCTGCGTCTTCAGCTGTTGCACGAGGACGAGGTCGATCGCGACGGTGATGAGCAGCACCCACAGGGCGGTCGCGAGGACCGCGACGAGGGCCAGCCGGCCGCGCAGAGTGCCGGCCCTCACGACAGCCGGTACCCCACCCCGCGCACCGCCGTCAGCGTCCGCTCGCTGTCGACCTCGCGCAGACTGCGCCGCAGTTTGCCGGCGTACTGATCGAGCGTGTTCTCGCTGACGATCGCGCCGTCCGGCCAGCCGGCCTTGACGAGGTCGCGCCGGCGCACCACCTCGTCCGGCGTAGCGAGAACCCTTGCCAGCAAGCGGAACTCGGTCGGCGAGAGGGTCACCCGAAGCTCGCCGCGGCGTAGCGCCATCCCGTGTGGCTCGAGCTCCAGGCCGTCGACGCCGCCCCGGTCGCGCAGCGGCGGGCGGCGCAGCAGCGCCTCGATCCGGGCCACGAGTTCGGCGAGGTGGAACGGCTTGGCCAGGTAGTCGTCGCCGCCCGCGGCGAACCCGCTGAGCCGGTCGGTGATGCCGGAGCGCGCGGTCAGGAACAACACCGGGCTCAGCACGCCCTCGGCGCGTAGCGCCGCGCAGACGTCGCGGCCGTCCCCGTCGGGTAGGCCGACGTCGAGAACGACCGCGTCCGGCTCCGGATCGGTCATCCGTAGCGCGCTCCGCCCGTCACTCGCCGAGCTCACCAGGAACCCGTGCGAGCGCAGGCCCCGGCACAGCACGTCGCGCAGTCCGGAGTCGTCCTCCACGACGAGCAGCATCGGCGACGTCACCGCACCAGCATCGCAGGGCGGCGGTGCGTCACGCGACGAGCCTGCGCGGCCCTCCATGAACGGCACCTGAACGCCTGCCGCGTCGACCGCACACACCAGCGCGAGCACCCGGAAACTGCAGACATGCCGGGAACCAGGTGGCGGTGCAGCACGGGGCCGGTCTGCTGGCCCTCGAGCAACGCGTGCACATCAACGTCGAGCAGGCAGTCAACGGGTGGCTCGCACGTCCGGGCACTGACCGGCAGGCGGACGGTTCGCGCGCTGGCCGCCGCGCACGTCGGCCTCACCAGCGCCGTCGTCGTCGCGACCGGCAACCACTACCTGGTCGACCTCGGCGCTGGCGCTGCCGCCACCGCCCTCGCCTGGCGGCTGGCGGCGGACCGGGCGCGGGCACCGGGTGGCATCCTCATCGTCACGGCGAGCATGGGTGCCGGCCACGACGGCGTCGCCTACGAGCTGGCCCGCCGCTGGCGCGAGCGGGGCACGGCCGTCACCGTCGTCGACTTCCTGCACGTCCTGCCGCTGGGCCTCGGCGGCGCCATCCGCCGGATCTACGGCGCGCAGCTGCAGCACGCCCCGGCGACGTACGAGTGGCTGTACGACGCGATCGAGCGACGGCCGCTGCTCGACCGGATCGCCAGCTTCTTCGCCGGCTTCGCGCGCCGCCGGCTCCTGCGCACGATCCGCCGCGGCCGGCACACGCTGGCGGTCGCGACATACCCGCTCGCCGGGCGCGCGCTCGGTCAGCTGCGACGCGAGGGCCGCCTCCACGTGCCGACGGCGACATTCCTCACCGACCTGGACGTGCACACGACCTGGCTCGACGGCGGAACCGACCTCTACCTGGCGGTGTACGACGGTAGTGCCCGCGCGGCGGCTCGGCGCACGCACCGGCCGGCGGTCGCCACCGGACCAGTGCTACCGCCGAGCCACGACCGGCCGGTCTCGCTGTCCGAACGGGCGAGCGCGCGGGCGGCGTTCGACCTGGCGCCGCAGGACCGGGTCGCGCTGATGGTCACGGGGTCCTGGGGTGTCGGGGCGGTCGGCCCGGCAGTCGACGCCCTTCGCCGCAGCGGGGTCGTGCCGGTGGTGCTGTGTGGCCGCAACGAGACACTGCGGGCCGAGCTCGCCGCCACCGGCGTCCACGCGGTCGGCTGGACCGATGACGTGCGTCGGCTGTACGCGGCGTCCGACGTCGTCGTGCACAACGCGGGCGGCCTGTCGAGCCTGGAGGCGTTCGGCGCCGGCGTGCCGGTCATCGGGCACGCCTGTCTGCCCGGCCACGGCCGCCGCAACGCGCAGGCGATGGCCGACGCCGACGTCGCCGCCCTCGCCGGCGACGAGCACGAGCTGGTCCGGCTCGTGCACCTGCTCGCGCAGACACCGGCCGGCGCGGCCATGGCGGCACGCGCCCGCGCGCTGTTCCAGCAGGACGCGGTCGACGCACTGACCGACGTGCCCCTCGCAGCAGTACCGCGGCCGTCCCGTCGACCCGTCCTGCGCCTGGCGGCGCTCGCCGCCTTGCTGCCGGTAGCCGTGGCGTCGACCAGCTTCGGCGTCAGCCAGGCGACCACCAAGGGGCTCGCGGTCACGCATTCGCCGCGGACGCCGACCGCGTCGGTCTACGTGGCCGTGCAACTCGACGCGACGGCGCTGGCCGATCCGGGGACGGGGATCTCGCTGGCCCGCAGCTCCATCAGCGCCGTCGTCCCGGCCGCCGTCGCCGCCGCTGCACCGGAAGCCGTCGCGCGGTTGCGCTCGGACGGTGTCGTGGTGCTCGCAGCGTTTCCCCGACTGCCGTACCAACCGGGTGCCGCCCGCGCCACCGTCCGCCGTGCCCACGACGAGGTCGCCCTTGCCTCGGCCGGCAGCGTCCCGTCGCTGGTGTCCCCGCACGGGCTCGGCGTGTGGCAGCTCACCTCCGCGCACCGCGCCCACCTGCCGGTCGCCGTCGCCCGCGCGGTGGTGTCACCGGCGGACGTGTCGCTGCACCGGGGCGAGCAGGTCGTGGTGGTGGCGCCCGCCGCGAGTCTGCCATCGACGCTGGACGAGGTCCTGTCGGCAGCCGCCAAGGCAGGGCTCAGCGTGCGACCGCTCGGCGCGCTGTGGGCGACCGAGTGAAGGCACGGCTGTCCGCGGTTGCTGTCACCGCAGCGCATGCCGGCCCGCTGCTAACCGGCATCCCTGCGCTCCGGCGTTGCTGGCCAGGGCTCGCCGGCCGAGGCGCGGGCGACCACGTGGCCCTCACGTTCGACGACGGGCCGGACGACCGTGGCACGCCGGAGGTGCTCGAGGTCCTGCGCAGGTACGGCGTGCGCGCGACGTTCTTCGTTCTCGGTTCGATGGTCGAGCGGCACCCACAGGTGCTGGACGCGGTCGTCGCCGACGGGCACGAGCTGGCGGTGCACAGCTGGGACCACCGCAACCATGTGCGGCACGCACCGCCGCAGGTCCACCGCCAGCTCGCCCGCACCGCCCACCTGTTGGAGCAACGGACGGGCACGCGGCCGCGGTACTTCCGGCCCCCGTACGGCGCGATGACAGGCGGAGCGCTGGCGGCGGCCCGGCGGCTCGGGTTGCAGCCGGTGCTGTGGACGGCCTGGGGCCGGGACTGGGAGGAGCGGGCGACGGGCGACAGCGTCGCGCGGCTCGTTCGGTCACAACTGCATGGCGGCGGCACCGTGCTGTTGCACGACTCGGACTGCACGTCGTCGCCGAACTCCTGGCGCAGCACGGTCGCGGCGCTGCCCGCCGTGCTGGAGCAGTGCGCGGCCGCCGGGCTGCGCGTCGGCACCGTCGCCGAACACGGCCGGTGAGCCACGCGCTCGGCGTCGCCGCCGCCCTGGGGTCCGCCTGCTGCTTCGGCGTCGCCACGGCCGGTCAGCACGTGGCCGTCGCCGCCACCCCGGCACGCACCGGCCTCGACCCGCGACTGTTGCGTGATCTGTCTCGTACCCGCGTCTGGTGGGCCACCGCCGCGGTCGAGCTCGCCGCCGTCGCCCTGCAGGTGCTGGCCTTCCGCTCGACGCCGGTCGTCTTGGTGCAGGCCCTGCTGGTGCTGGGCCTGCCGGTCGCGGTGCTGCTGTCGGGGCAGCGGGGCCTGCGGACGTGGACCGGCCTGGGGCTGACGGCGATCGGGGTGGCTGTCTTCGGCGCAGCGCAGCACGACGTGCCGATCCGCTCCGGCTCCGTTGTCGGTCCCGTCCTCGTCGCCGCAGCAGCGGCATTGCTGCTCGTCCGCCGGCCGGCGCCCGTCTTGGCCGGCGCCGTCGCCGGTGTCGTCACTGCCAGCGCCGCCGTTCTCCTGGCCGCCGCTGCGGCCCTTCCCATAGGCCTCCTGGTCGTCCGTCCGCCGCTCTACGCCGCCGCTGTCGTGGGCCTACTCGCGCTCCAGGTCGGGCAGTCCGCGCTGCGCTCGGATCACCTGGGGACGCCGCTGTCCGCGCTGACGCTCACCGAGCCGGTCGCCGCCGCGGCGCTGGCAGCGACCGCCCTGCACCAGCGCCCCCAGCTCCCACCCACCGCGGCGCTCGCCACCCTCGTCGCCGCGACCGGTGTGCTGCTGCTCCACGACCGGACCCGACCCCCTGACCCCGCGCCCCCTGGAGACAATTCCATGACCCGCAGTCCCGGCCGCCTGTACAGCGCCCTTCACGCACTGACCGCCCTCGTCGTCGTCCTGCAGGGGGTGTGGGCGGGCATCTTCCTCGAACACGACGGCAAGCGGGACGACGCGAGCAGCTGGATCGACGTGCACGCGCGCGGCGGCGACCTCGCGATCTTCCTAGCGGCTGCCGCGACCGTCGCAGCCTTCCTCACCCTGCGGGCGCGTCGCGACCTGTGGCTCGGCAGCGCCGTCCTGACCGTACTTCTCGTCGTGGAGGCCTACCTCGGTGGCCAGGTCCGCGACAACGACAAGGACGCGCTGACGGCTGTGCACGTACCACTGGCGATGGCGCTCATGGGGCTGGTCGTCTGGCTTGCGTTGCGGGCGCGCGACGTCGAGCGCTTTACCGCGGGCGGATGACCTCCCACGCCCGCCCGCCCGGCCCGCCCGGCCCCCCGTCAGGGCTCGCGCGAGCGCAGGTGGACATTCTGCAGCAGCCCGACGGCGAGCAGGTTGGCGAACATCGCCGAGCCGCCGTAGGACACGAACGGCAGGGGCAGCCCGGTCACCGGCATGATCCCGAGTGTCATCCCGATGTTGACGAAGCTCTGGAACGCAAACCACGCCACCACGCCCGCGGCAACCAGCCGGCCGAAGATGTCGGGGGCGTGCGCGGCGATCCGCAGCCCCCGCCACAGCACGATGGCGAGCAGCCCGAGCAGCAGCGAGGCCCCCACCAAACCGAGCTCCTCCCCCGCGACGGTGAACACGAAGTCGGTCTGCTGCTCGGGAATGAACCGTCCGCCGGTCTGCGTGCCCTGGAAGAGCCCCGTGCCCAGCACCCCGCCGGAGCCGATGGCGATCCGCGCCTGGTTCGTGGTGTAGCCGACCCCGCGGGGGTCGAGCTCGGGGTTGGCGAAGGCGGCGAAGCGGTTGACCTGATATTCGTCGAGCACCCCTACCTGCACCGCCACCACCGCAACGGCGACGCCGGCGACCATGAGCCCGGCGATCCACCGGGCCGGCGCTCCGGCGATGGCCAGCACACCGAGCACGAGGAACACCAGGACGAGCATCGTGCCGAGGTCGGGCTGGAGCAGGATCAGCGCCATCGGCACTGCGGCCAGCGCCAGCACCGCCACGATGTCGCCGGA
>JBBSUR010000108.1:0-8565 GCA_038234255.1 Mycobacteriales bacterium
CAGGACAGGCACGGACAGCCAGGCACTCATGCCCTGCCCGAGCGGATGGCCGAGCAGGTAGCCGACGACGCCGCCCTTGTCCTGCGTCGGCTGCGCGGCGCGCAGGATGTGCAGGGTGCCGAGAACGCCGAGGGACAGTGCCGTCCACCCCACCACAAGCCGCCCGCCGGCACCGGACCGGACCGGACCTGCTGCAGCGTCGTCGTCGTCAGTGCCGTCGGACCACTCGGCCCGGCGCAGCACCCGCCAGGCCCACAGGACCAGCAGCGGAGGCAGCAGCAGGGCGCCCTGGCCGAGGGTCGACACCAGAGCGTTCGCGACGGCAGTGCCGGCGCCGCCGGCCTGCCACCAGACAGCTCCGGCGCTGACCAGTGCGGCGGCCAGCAGCAGCAGGCCGAGTCCGTCGCGGCGGTGCGCCGGATCAAGTTCGCGGGCACTGGTCCCCGCTGCACGGGAGACGCCGCCGATCGCCCGGGCGAGCAGGCGCACGGCGCCGACGACGAGGCGCAGCACCGCCGAGATCAGGAGCCCGACGCTGGCGAGCAGGCGCGCAGGCACGCTCGGACCGGTGCGGGTCGTGGGCCGGCGGGCAGCGGGGCGGCGGGTCCCCGGTCGGCTCGTTCCGCCTCGGCCGGAGGCGGACCGGCCGGCCGCCGCGCGACCCGCCGGTCGGCGACCGGCGCTGGCTCCGCGCTTGCTGCCGGCGGACGCACCCCCGGCGCGCTTGCCGGTCCCGGACTTGGTGGACCCGGACTTGGTGGACCCGGACTTGGTGGACCCGGACTTGGTGAACTTGGACGTGCTGGCCGCCGACGTGGCCTTGGCCGGCGTTCGCGGAGCCGCCGGCGTACGGCCGGATCCCGAGCGCGCAGGAGTCCTCGTCGGTGCACGGCTGGCCATGTCGGGACGCTACCGCCCCGTACCACCCGTCACCGTCGTCCGGGCCGCAGACACGCCGTTGGCCCTCAGACCTCGACCACGACCGGGATGATCATGGGGCGGCGGCGGTAGGTGTCGCTGACCCACCGGCCGACGATGCGGCGCACGTTCTGCGCGATGAGATGGGCGTCCGCGACGCCCTCCCCGGCCGCCCGGTCGAGCTCGGCCTCGATCAGCGCCTTCACCGGGTCGAAGGCGTTGCGGTCGTCGCTGAAGCCGCGCGCCGCAATCTCGGGACCGCCGGCGATCTTGCCGGTGACGCTGTCGACGGCCAGGGTGACGGAGATGAAGCCCTCGTCGCCGAGGATTCGCCGGTCCTTCAGCGTCGTCTCCCCGACGTCGCCCACCTCCAGCCCGTCCACGAACACGTAGCCGCAGGGCACCGCGCCGACGATCTCGGCCTTGCCGTCGAGCAGGTCGACCACGACGCCGTCCTCGGCCAGGACGATCCGCTCGCGCGGGACGCCGGTGAGCCGGGCCAGCTCGGCATGAGCCCGCAGGTGGCGCCACTCGCCGTGCACCGGCATGACGTTGCTCGGCCGGGTCGCGTTGAGCAGATAGAGCAGCTCCCCGGCCGAGGCATGACCAGAGACGTGCACCTTCGCCACCCCCTTGTGCACCACGCGGGCCCCCCAGCGGGACAGCCCGTTGATGACCCGGTAGACGGCGTTCTCGTTGCCCGGGATCAGCGAGGACGCCAGGACGACGGTGTCCTGCGCCGCGATGCGGATCTGGTGGTGGCTGCGGTTCGCCATCCGGGACAGGGCCGACAGCGGCTCGCCCTGCGACCCGGTGGAGACCAGAATGACCCGGTTGTCCGGCAACGACTCGACGTCCTTGAGATCGACCATCAGACCGGGCGGTACGCGCAGGTAGCCCAGGTCGCGGGCCACCCCCATGTTGCGCACCATCGACCGGCCGACGAAGGCGATGTGGCGCCCGTGTCGCTCGGCGGCGTCGATCACGGCCTGCACCCGATGGACGTGACTGGCGAAGCAGGCGACGATCACCCGGCCGGTCGAGGTGCGGACGACGTCGTCGATCACCGGGCCGATCTCGCGCTCGGAGGTGACGAACCCCGGCTGCTCGGCATTCGTCGAGTCGCTGAGCAGCAGGTCGATGCCCTCCCGGCCGAGCCGGGCGAAGCCGCCGAGGTCGGTGAGCCGGCCGTCCAGCGGCAGCTGGTCCATCTTGAAGTCGCCGGTGTGCAAGACCACGCCGGCCCGGGTGCGGATCGCGACCGCCAGGGCGTCCGGGATCGAGTGGTTGACCGCGAAGAACTCGCACCCGAACGGCCCGAGCTGTCGGGTGGTCTCCTCCGCGACCTCGACCAGCACCGGGGTGATGCGGTGCTCCTTGAGCTTGGCCGCCAGCAGCGCGAGGGTGAACCGGCTCCCGATGATCGGGATGTCCGCTCGCTCGCGCAGCAGGTAGGGCACGGCGCCCAGGTGGTCCTCGTGGCCGTGGGTCAGCACCACCGCCTCGACCTCGTCGAGCCGGCCGCGCAGGTAGGAGAAGTCGGGCAGGATCAGGTCGATGCCGGGCTGGTCGACCTCGGGGAACAGCACCCCGCAGTCCACGATGAGTAGCCGGCCGGCGTGCTCGAAGACGGTCATGTTGCGACCGATCTCGCCGAGGCCGCCGAGCGCGACGACCCGCAGCCCGCCGGGGGCGAGTGGCGGCGGGGGCCCGAGGTCGGGGTGCGGGTGACTCATGCGGCGATCCGCTCCAATGCGATCCCGGCAGCAGCGAGATCGCCGCGCAGCACCGATAGCTCCGGCGCGGTGGCATCCACCAGCGGCAGCCGCACCGGGCCGCCGGGCAGGCCCAGCTCGCGCAGCGCCGCCTTGACCAGGATCGTCCCCTGCGTACGGAAGATGCCGCACAACGCCGGGAGCAACCGCTGGTGGCAGGCGCGCGCCGCGGCGACGTCACCGGCGAAGAAGGCCTCGACCAACTCGCGCATGCCGGCCGCGGTCAGGTGTGTGCTAGTGCCGACGACCCCGACAGCGCCGATCGACAGCAGCGGCAAGGTCCACGGATCGTGTCCGCAGTAGTAGGCGAGGTCGGTGCGGGTGAGCACCCACGACGTCGCCTCGAGGTCGAGCTTGGCGTCCTTGACCGCGACGATGCACCGGTGCTCGGCCAGTCGCACGATCGTCTCGGTCGCCATCGCGATGGCGCTGCGGCCAGGGATGTCGTAGAGCATCACCGGCAACTCGGTGGCGTCGGCGACCGCCGTGCAGTGGGCGAGGACCCCCGCCTGCGGCGGCTTGTTGTAGTAGGGCGTCACGAGCAGCAGCCCGGCGGCCCCTGCCGCGTGCGCGGAGCGGGCCAGCGCGACCGAGTGGGCGGTGTCGTTCGAGCCGACCCCGGCCAGCACAACGCATCGGCCGTCCACCGCCTCGACCACTGCCCGGAGCAGGTCGGCCTTCTCGCGGTCGGACGTGGTCGGTGACTCCCCCGTCGTACCGCTGATCACCAATCCATCGTTGCCGGCGTCGGCCAGGTGCCGCGCCAGCACCTGAGCGCCGTCGAGGTCCAACCCACCGTCGGCGGTGAACGGCGTGACCATCGCCGTCAGCACGCGACCGAAGGGTGGCCAGGACGCAGTCATGCGGGCAGGCTACCCACCGCTCAGGCCTCGTCGGCCGGCCGGACAGCGACCCGGTCCTCCATCAGCGGTAGGCCGGCCGTGCGCCGACCCGCGATCAGCTCGGCGTCGACGAGGCGCTTCATCCGCGCCAGCGACCGGCGGACGAACAACACCTGCATGAGGCGCCCGAAGCTCGCCCAGCCCAGTCGGACCAAGGGGTTGGAGATCTGCTCGGACCGCATGTAGCGGCACACCCGGAACTGCACCTCGCCGGTGTCGCGGTGCTTGACGACGCGGTAGCACATCTCGCCCGCCTCCAGATGGCCGGACAGCGTGCGATAGCACCAGCCCCAGACCTGGAGCTGATGCCCGTCCTCCTCGACCACCTCGTCGATGACGGCGGACACCCGGACGCCGAGCAGGAAACGGAGCATCAGGAAGCGGCCCTCGAGCAGCATGTTGCGGGACTCCAGCGGGCGGTCAGTCAGCCACACCGCCCGGATGATCGAGGGGTCGGCGAACTCGTAGTCCCGGATCAGCCGGCGGGCGACCTCGAACGACCCGTTCTTCTCGGGGTCACCAGGCGCCTCCGGCGGCAGCCGCAGGGTGTACTCGTCGACGTTCCACCCGGTCGAGGACGACGGCGGCGCCTCGAGCTCGTAGTTGACGCTCGCCTCGCGCAACCGGGCGAGCTCGGCTTGCACGTCGATGCGTCCGCCCAGCCGCAGGTCAACCACCGCTGTCCTTCCATCGCTGGGTCGAGACCTGGACCTTGCCCGCAGGGGTGCCACCGGCCATGGCAGCCACCTGCAGGCAGACGTGCGCCCACATGTGCAGCTGCATCTCCCGGGTGACAGTCAGCGCGTCGTACAGCAGGTGGTAGAGCCAGTCGCCGCTGCGCGCCCAGGACTCGATCGTGAAGACCAGCCGCCCGTCGTCGCCCTCGGCGGCGCGGAACTCGATCTCGCCGGCCTCCATGTGGCCGCGCAGCGTCACAAAGGCGAACGAGGTCGGTGCGCGGTCGACGACGCGCACCGGGGCGTCCCACGGGCCAGGCATGTGGACCGTGAACTCGGCACCGACATCACGGGAGGACGAGGTCGCCTCGAAGATCGCCACCTCGGTCGGGGACGCCCGGTTCGGGTCCTCCAGGAGCCGCGTGACGAGCTCCTCCGGCCCCAGGGTGGCGCCGTCGATCTCGAGCCGGTAGACCCGCCGGTAGAGATGCCCCCGCCCGGCGCGGCGCCGCAGCACCGTTGACGGGTCGCCGGGCAGGGAACGGTCCGGATCCGGGCCCCACGGCGCGTCGGTGCACTCCACCACGCCGTCGTGCTCGACCCGACCGCGATGCAGGAGGTAGTCGACGGTCGAGGTGGCCATGCCCGGCAACCGGCGCAGGACGTTCGCCGCGGCGTTCACCAGCTCACAGGGGGACGGCGAACGCTGGCCTGTGTCGGACGGCGTCGACCTGCTCTCGGGGCTCTTGCTCTCGGACGTGCGGAGGTCACTCACCTCGACCACCTACCCCGTCGAACCGTTCCGTCCCCTTCGCACAAACGATACAGCGGAACTTCAGCGATACAGCGGAACTTCAGCCCTCGCCCACGAGCGGGCTCGAGGCCACCTCGGTGCCGTCGCCGAGCGCCGCGATCTCGAAGTCGGCAAAGGCGTGGGGCGCGACCCGCTGCAGTTCGCGCAGCATCGCGATGGCCAACTCGCGGATCTCCACGTCGGCGTGCTCACTGGCGCGCATCGCGACGAAGTGCCGCATCGCCCGGTAGTTGCCGGTCACCACGATGCGCGTCTCGGTGGCGTTGGGCAGCACCGCGCGGGCTGCCTGACGCGCCTGCTTGCGCCGGCTGGTCACGTTCTCGACATCGGCGAACTTCTTCTCCAGGCCCTCGAGCAGCCGGGTGTAGGAGGCGAGCGCCTGGTCGCCGGCCTCGACGAACATCGCGTGCAGTTCGGGGTCCTCGGCGATCACGCCCGGCTCGACCATGGCCGCGTCCCGCTCGGGCACGTAGCGCTGCGAGAGCTGGCTGTAGGAGAAGTGCCGGTGCCGGATCAGCTCGTGGGTCAGCGAGCGGGACACCCCCGTCAGGTAGAAGGTGACGCTGCCGTGCTCGAGCACCGACAGGTGCCCGACCTCCAGGATGTGGCGCAGGTAGCCGGCGTTGGTGGCCGTCGACGGGTTGGGCTTGCTCCACGACTGGTAGCAGGCCCGCCCGGCGAACTCGGCGAGTGCCTGCCCACCGTCGCTGTCGGTCTCCCAGGGCACATCGGCCGGCGGGACGAAGGTGGTGAAGCCGATGACCTGGACCTGCAGCGGGACGAGCGCGACCACGGGCGGACTCCGGAGATGAGGGACGGCGGGGAAGCCGCTGCCCAGCCTAACGGCGCCGCATCGGCAAAAATGACCGACGCGCCCGTACGCCGCTGTGGTGCCATCGACGGGTGTCGAGCAGCGCCGCGGTGAGCCAGGTCCAGCGGCGCCCGCACACCTCGCCGAGCAGACTCGCCGCGCTCGCCTTGTTGGGCGTGACAGCCGCCTGGGGGTCGACGTTCTTCCTGCTCAAAGACGTGGTGGAGCGGGTGCCGGTGACCGACTTCCTCGCCGTGCGCTTCGCGCTCGCCGCCGCAGCCGGGTGGCTGATCGCCCCGCGATCGGTGTCCCGCCTCACCTCGCTGGAGCGACGGCACGGCGTGCTGCTCGGCCTGGTCTACGGCGGCGGCCAGATTCTGCAGACCGTCGGGCTGCAGACCACCGCCGCGTCGGTGTCGGGCTTCGTCACCGGGATGTACGTCGTGTTCACGCCGTTACTGGCGGCCGTCCTGCTCCGGGCCCGCCTCGGTCGGACCGTCTGGTACGCCGTCGCCCTGGCCACGGCAGGCCTGAGTGTGCTTTCCCTGCAGGGCTTCTCGGGCGGCGGCGGCGAGGCGCTCACCCTGGCGTCGGCCCTGTTCTACGCCGCGCACATCGTCGGCCTCGGCGTGTGGAGCAGCAGCCGCAGCGCGGTCGGGCTGACCGTCGTGCAGCTGCTGACCATCACCGCGGTGTGTGGCGTCGGTGCGCTGCCCGGCGGGATCGTCCTGCCCGACCGGGGCGCCGACTGGATCGCGCTCGTCTACATGTCGCTGGTCGCGGGGGCGCTGGCGCTGATGGCGCAGACCTGGGCGCAGGCGCACCTGACGGCTACCCGCGCTGCGATCATCATGACGATGGAGCCGGTGTGGGCCGCGCTGTTCGCGGTGCTGTTCGGCGGCGAGCGGCTCGGCCTGCGGGTGGTGCTCGGCGGCGCTCTGGTGCTCGCGGCGATGTACCTCGTCGAGCTCGGCCCCCGCCGGCCCGGCGAGCCGGACGTCGCCGCCGAGGTCGGCGGCGTCACGCACGTCGGACCGGTGTGATCAGGTCGGAGGCGCCTCCGGCACGCACCGCAGAGCAGCTCGCGCCCGTTGCCGGCACCTCGCCCCGACCCAGACGGCCTTCCCCGGCTCCGCTGATCTTCCGCAGATGGCGGCCGACGCGCCGTAGGTGACCGCCCAGTGCGGTAGATCACCGCCAACGGGAGCTCACGCCGTGACCGGGTCGAGCACCCGCTGGAAGCACGGTGCCGAGCCGTTGACCCGGGCACCGAGGGCCTCGTTCACATCGATCATGTGGACGTTCTCCTCGGCGTTCCACGTCGAGATGTAGCGGCACTGCGGCCACTTCTCGGCCAGATCGCGCAGCGCGGCGATCTTGACCAGTGTCCCGAGCCGGTGGCCGCGGTGCTCCGCCAGCACGATGGTGTCCGACTGGTAGGCCCGCTCCGGCGTGCCCCGTGGGATGCCCATGTCGGTGTACGCGACAAGGCGCCCGGTCGGCCGGTGCACCGCGCCGGCGGTCAGGGACGCCCGGTCCACGGCGGCGTTACGCTGCTCGACGCGCCGCACCCGAGCGCCGTCCCACACCTCCTCGTGCAGGTCGATCTCGCCCAGCGGGACATCGGTGGACATCCGCTGGATCAGCAGCGCCCGGTCGGTCAGCAGCTCGTCCGGGCACCAGCCGTACCAGGTCCGGATCTCATAGTCCTGGGCGTACGGCGCGCAGCGCTGCTCCAGCTCGGCGACTCGGTCCGGGTCGAGCGGCAGGTCGATGTCGCGCCGGACCTCCTCTTGGGCCAGGGACCAACCCAGCGCCGCGGCGAAGGCCCGGGCCGGAGCGCTCCCAGCCAGCGCCGGCGGCTCGTCGACGTAGCTGAGCACGGTCGTCCGGCGGTCGGTCCGCATCAGGCGCTCGATGTCGGCGGACAAGGCCCGACCGACGCCGCGTCGGCGCGCCTCGGGATGCACGGCCAGCTCCAGTTCGCACAGATGGAGGTTGTCCCGCTGCGGCAGGGCGAGTCGTGCGCCTCCGACGGCCCGTCCGCCCGGGTCGCGGGCGACCAGGACGAGTTGGCGGTCGTCCGGGTCCGCGCCCTGCCCCTCCAGGACGAGGAGGCGCTCCTCGTGCAGCAGCAGTCCCGGCTCGTCCGGCCGCAGGTGCTGCTCGGCGGCCCGCAGCACCGCGAACCACTCGGCAAAGGCGCGTTCGTCGCGGGCATCGACCAACTCGATCAGCACCTCCCGACCCTGCCACGTAGGGGCTTTCCGGCCAACAAGTTTTCCGCTGGAGTCGGCAGCGGTCGCTAAACTCCGGTGATGCGCCTGCTCGTGCTCGGAGGAACCGCGTTCGTCGGCCGGGCGATCGTCACGCAGGCCCTGGCCGAGGGGCACGAGGTCACGCTGTTCAGCCGCGGGCGCACCGGCAGCGACCTGTTCCCCGAGGTTCCGCGGCGTACCGGGGACCGCGAGGCCGGGGACTACGCCGCGCTGACCGAAGGCTCCTGGGACGCCGCCGTGGACGTGAGCGGATACGTCCCGCGGCACGTCCGCGAGGCCGCTGACGTGCTGCACGACTCGGTCGGTCGCTACCTGTTCATCTCCACCGGGTCGGTGTACGACCGGCTTCGCGCGCCCGACGCGATGACCGAGGACGCGCCGCGACTGCC
>JBBSUR010000109.1:0-8527 GCA_038234255.1 Mycobacteriales bacterium
CGCGCCACGACCTCGGCCAGCCGACCCGCTACCTCCTCGGCCTGCTCGGCCGTCTCGGCCTCCACCATCACCCGCACCAGCGCTTCGGTGCCCGACGGCCGCAGCAGCACCCGGCCGGCCGCGCCGAGCAGCCCCTCCTCCCGGGCGACCGCGTCGAGCACGTCGGCGTCCTGCGCCCGCTCACGCGGCGCCCGGACGTTGTGCAGCACCTGCGGCATCCGGACCATCACCGCGGCGAGCTCGGCCAGCGACCGCCCGGTCTCGGCCATCCGGCCCAGCACGCTGAGCCCGGTCAGCAGCCCGTCGCCGGTCGTCGCGTGGTCGAGCAGCACGGTGTGTCCGCTCTGCTCCCCGCCGAGCGCGTGTCCGCCGGCCCGCATCGCCGCGAGCACGTAGCGGTCGCCGACCGCCGTCTGCACGACGTCGATCCCGTGCTCCTGCATGGCGCGTACGAACCCCAGGTTGCTCATCACCGTCGCGACGACCGTCCCCGTCGCCAGGCGGCCGCGCTCGGCCAGCGCCACGGCCAGCAGCGCGAGCAACTGATCGCCGTCCACCACGGCACCTGTCGCGTCGACCGCGAGACAACGGTCGGCATCACCGTCGTGCGCGAGCCCCAGGTCGGCGCCGTGGTCCAGCACGGCGGCCTGCAGCAGCTCCAGGTGGGTGGCGCCTGAGCCGTCGTTGATCCGCGCGCCGTCGCCGTCCGCGGCGATCGCGATCACCTGCGCCCCGGCCACCCGGTAGAGCTCGGGCGCCAGCGCCGAGGCCGCCCCCTGCGCGCAGTCGACGACGACGGTGAGCCCGGTCGGCCGGGCCGGCAGCGCCGCCAGCAGGCCGGACAGGTAGCCCGCGACCCACTCCGGCGGCGCCGGCAGGATGCTCCCCAGTTCCAGCCCGGTCGGGCGGTCGCCGGCCGAACCGGCCGAAGACCTCAGCCCGGCCTCCAGCGCCCGCTCGACCTCGTCGGGCAGCTTCCAGCCGCCCGGACCGAACAGTTTGAGCCCGTTGTCGGGCATCGGATTGTGGCTGGCACTGACCACCAGCCCCAGGTCGGCCAGGCCCTGCGCGCAGACATGCGCGACCACCGGCGTGGGCACCACCCCGAGCAGGTACGCGTCGACACCGGCGCTGGCGAACCCGGCCGCCGCCGCCGCCTCGAGCATCGGTCCGGACGGCCGGGTGTCGCGACCGATGACCGCCACCGGCCGACCGGTGGACGTCCGCCGGGCCAGCAGCTCGTGGGCGGCGCTGCGGGCGACGGCGAGGGCCAGCTCGGGAGTGAGCACCGGGCCGTTGGCGAGCCCGCGTACGCCGTCGGTGCCGAACAGGGCCACAGCCGAGCCTCCAGACTTGCCATTAGGCAGACCTGCCGCGGGGCAGACGTGCCGCGAGGCGGCCACCCCGACAGGGTGACCGCCTCGGCGGGAGAGCGGACTAGCGCTTGCTGTACTGCGGGGCCTTACGGGCCTTCTTCAGGCCGTACTTCTTACGCTCCTTGATCCGCGCGTCGCGGGTCAGGAAGCCCTCCTTCTTCAGGGCCGGCCGGTCGTCGGGCTCGACCTCGATCAGGGCGCGGGCGATGCCCAGGCGCAGCGCACCGGCCTGGCCGCTGATGCCGCCGCCGTGCAGCCGAGCGATGACGTCGTACTGCTCGGCCTTCTCCAGGGTGACGAACGGCTCGTTGATCGCCTGCTGGTGCACCTTGTTCGGGAAGTACTGCTCCAAGGTGCGGCCGTTCAGCGTGTACTGGCCGGTGCCGGGGATGAGGCGCACCCGGACGATGGCCTCCTTGCGGCGACCGACGGTCTGAATCAACTCTGCGGGGGCGGTCACTGCGAAACCTGCTTCAGCTCGTAGGGCACCGGCGACTGCGCCGCGTGCGGATGGGTCGGACCGGCGTACACCTTCAGCTTGGACAGCATCTGCCGGCCGAGCGTGTTGTGCGGGAGCATGCCTTTGATCGCCTTCTCGATGATCCGGTCGGGCCGGGTCGCGAGCACATCGGCGTACGGCGTGCTGGTCAGGCCACCGGGGAAGCCCGAGTGGCGGTGGACCATCGACTGCGCCGCCTTGTTGCCGGTCATCGCGACCTTGGCGGCGTTGACCACCACGACGAAGTCGCCGGTGTCCAGATGCGGTGCGTAGTAGGGCTTGTGCTTGCCGCGTAGCAGCTGCGCGACCTGACTTGCGAGCCGGCCAAGCACGACGTCGTCGGCGTCGATCACGTGCCAGACACGGGTGATGTCGCCGGGCTTGGGGGTGAACGTGCGCACAGGACCGCCAGAGTTTCCAGGATGAGATCGGGTGGTTCGGGCCAGCGTCGGGCGCACATCAACCAGGCGCGCCACGCAACAGCCCGCCACGATACCTGAGCCGCCGACCGGGGGGCAAAGCGCGCGCCGGAGCGCCGTCGGACGATGGGCGACAGAGGCGCCGGCTCAGCGGGCGCGCACGACGCGGCGCTGGTCCCAGACCGGCTCCGGCGCCTCGTACACCCGGCCGTCCGCGCCGAAGGCCATGCGGCAGTGCGCAGCTGAGCTTCTGGACATCGACGTACCCCATTCGTCCAGTGTTGCGGGACGACGCTTCCGGGGCTGCCGCGTCGCCCTCCGGCCCTCCCTCCCCGCCGACTCCCCCTGTGAAACAGGACGCTTTCGGGGTCGATGTGTGTCGTCTCGCAGGGGAAGTGGTGGGGTCGGGGACCGAGTCGACCGGCCGGCCGTCAGGTGGCGGCAGCGACACCTCCCTACGCGGGCAGCGATGCTCACCGAGGTCGACCCCGACGACCTGGGCGACGGGGGAGAAGTCGCCGTCGCAGGCGAGTACGACGGCTCGTCCACCTGCGCCAGGACCTCGGTCAGGCGCTGCACGTCGTGGTAGCCGCGCGCCGGCTCGGACCAGACCGGCCCATGCCGCCCGCAGGTCAGGCCCGGCGGACCACGACGGCGTAGGAACCCACGCCGGTGAGCCGCTTGCCGGCGATCTCCGCCGTCTTGGTGATGAGCAGGGTGACCGAGCCGGTCTCGGCGTCGAACTCGACGTCCTCGACCTTGCCCAGGTCGTCGCCGCCCTCGGTGAGCACCCGCTTGCCCTTGACGCTGTGGTGCTTGTCGAGCAGCACCGCCGTCTCGCCCTCCGCGAGGACGAACGCGTCGGGCCCGGGCACCGTCACCGCATCGACGCCGAAGGCGGTCAGCGCCGACCACAGCACCGTGTCGGCGTCACCGTGGGTCTTCTTCAGGTGCAGTGCCACGACCTGCTGGGTCGACGGGTCGACGGCGAACCCGGCGACTTTGGCGATCGTGGTCGCCGTGGAAGTGCTGACCACCTTTCGGCCGTCGGCCTCGGAGAACCTCATGCGGTCCCTCTCGGCGCCGGCGACGCGGAGCCCTCGGTCTCGCGCAGCCGGGCCCGGAACGCGTCGACCGCTGCCCCGAAACCGGACAGGTCGTCGGTGACGAACTCGACGGCCGCAGCGGGGACCATCAGTGCCTCGCCGGAGACCGACAGGGCGTCGGGAAGCGGGATGAGCACCTTGCGCCCGTCCTTGCCGAGTGCCTCGCTGGAGTCGATCTCGTAGCCGACGACATCGGCGCGCTCGCCGACAGACAAGATCACATCGACGATCTCGCCGAGGTCGGTGCCGCTGTCGGTCAGCACGCGCGAGCCGAGGACGTCACCGCCGGCGCCGCTGCGGGCGGACCGCTCGACGACGGCGGTGCGCTCCTCGAGCACGTCCTCGCCGGTGACCATGACGGCGTCGCGGCCCAGGCCGTGCACCGCCGACCACGGGAGCGCGGTCTTCAGCGGCCCGGCCAAGAGCCCGCGACCGTTCAGCGTGAAGCCCGCGACCTCGCCGGCCTCGCCGGCGTAGATGATGTCCTTGATCTCGGCGATGTCCTCACCGGCGAGGGTGACGACCGGCCGCTTCATGATCTCGCGGGCACGCATGAGGACGATCACGAGCCGCTCCCACTCTTGTTCTCGGAGTTGTCCAGCGAGATCACGCCGCCGCTGCGTCGGCGAGCCTGTACGGCGAACACCGCACCCACGGCGATGACGACCACCAGCAGCACCAGGATCAGATAGCCCCACCACTCCACGTCGCGCCGCCTCTCCGTGCCGGGACGCGGTCCTGGTGACCGCTGTCGTCCGCGTCGTTGATCAGTCTGTGCCCACTGGCGCGGGTGTGAGACGCAGCATCCTCGAGTGCTTCTCCAGCGCGCGGACAGGTCCGTCGCGCCGGCGAGCCGCGCGGCCAGCATCCGGTCGATCGGCCCGGCCCGCGAGCGCATCGCTGCCAGCCTCGCCCGAGTGGGCTTGCCAACGACCAGGTGTGCTTGGTTTCTGCGGTGACAAGTCCGCCATTGAGGATGAAGCTGCTCCTGAGGAGGGCGGCGTCGCCCTGGCCGCCGCGCCGACCTACGCGTCGGCGAGGATCAGGATCTGGTGATGACCCGTCGCCCCGTCCGGCCGCAGGGGCCGGCGCTGGTCGTCCTGGACTACCCCGCTGCGGTCGGTGGCGCGTACCGACAGCACGTGCTCGCCCGGCGGCAGGTCCACCTCGACCCGCCACTGGCGCCAGGTGTCTTCCGACAGCTCGCCACCGAGGACGGCCTCGACCCACCGGCCATCGTCGACCCGCACCTCCACCCGGTCGATGCCGCCTTGCGGACCGGGCGACCAGGCGACGCCCGCGACGACCGTGGGGCCGACCGGAATCCGGCTGAGGTTCTGCGGCACGTCGATCCGCGAGGAGGTCTTGATCGGGGCCAGCTTCGACCAGCCGCGCGGGACCCAGAACCCGTCGAATCCCGCCAGCGTGGTGAGCTCGATGCTGGACAGCCACTTGGTGGCCGAGACATAACCGTAGAGCCCGGGTACGACCAGGCGGGCCGGAAAGCCGTGCAGCTGCGGCAGCGGCTCGCCGTTCATGCCGAGCGCCACCATCGCCGCGCGTCCGTCCAGCGCGATCGCGGTGGGGAAGCCGGCGGTGAAGTTGTCGACCGAGCGGCCGACAACCTGGTCGGCGCCGGCGCGGACCCTGGCCCGCTCGAGCAGGTCACGTAGCAGTACGCCCTGCCAGCGGGCGTTGCCGACCAGGTCGCCGCCGACCTCGTTGCTGACGCACTGCAGAGTGATGTCGGCTTCGTACTGCGGCATCGCCAGCAGGTCGTCGTAGCTGAACGACAGCGGCCGGTCAACCATGCCGGAGACCGAGAGCGTCCAGTCGGCCGGGTCGACCCGGGGGACGATCAGCGCCGTGTCGATCCGGTAGAAGGCGTTGTTGGGGGTGATCAGCGGCGAGATCCCGTCGACGTCGAGCGAGGCCGCCGCGACATCGCCGGGAGCGGGGCGTACCGGCGTGGCCAGCACACGCCGCCGGCGGATGGCCTCGATGTCGATCCGCTCGTCGAGCCACCGCGCGAGGGCGCCGGCGGTGGCGGTGGCGACGAGGACCGCTCCGGCCCGGACCAGGAACACCCGCCGCGACCACGCGACCTGCGTCGGGTCCAGCCTGGGGGTCGGGCGGGTCCCGGCCCGCCGCCCGAGCAGCGCCCGCAGGAGTAGGACCCCGGTGGCCGCCATGGCCAGGGTGGTCGCCAGCGCACCGACGCTGCCCCGGCCGGTGCGGGCGACGATGGCCAGCAGAGGTACGACACTGAGCGCCACCACGAGCGACTCGCCCGACAGTGGACGGGTCCGGGCGCGCAGCCCGACCAGCGCCGCAAGCAGGGCGACGACGGTCCCGACGCTCACCAGCAGGACCGGCTTGTCGGCCGTGCCGAAGGTCTCGATGCCGGCGTCCCGCAGCGACGGGGGAGCCAGCCGAATGACGGCGTCGCCCAGCGCGACCAGCGGGGAGGCCGCGCCCGGAACGAGCCGCCCGAGCAACTCGCCCACGGCGACGGCGCCTCCGCCGGCCAGCAGGCCCGCGCCCGCCGCTGACCAGCGAGGGATGCCGGTCGCCGGGTTGGGCGTCGGGTTGGTCGCCGGCTTCGGCTTGCTGGGCTTCGCCTTCGACTTCGGCTTCGGCTTCGGGCTGGCCGTCGGCCCCGCACCGGCCGGGCCCAGGGTTGGCCGGCGCAGATCGCGCCTCGAGCGACCCAAGCGCGGCGAGCCCGGCGTCACAGAGGTGCTCACTACCCCATACTCCGCCAGCACGCCGCGGCCTGCTCCCCCGGGAGGCGACGTTCTGCGAACGGCGCCCCGCCGCACACCTCCCTCCCCCCACCTGCCGGCCGGACTTCCCCTGCGAGACGGCACGCTCAGGGACCCGGATCTGTGTCGTCTCGCAGGGGAAGTGGCGTCGACGGGGCGGCTCGCAGCGACCGGGTGACCGACTGGCGGACGAGCAGCTCGGAGTCCGGGGGATAGGCGACATGCTCGAGCACCAAGGCGTGCGGCGCGGCGACAGCGACCTCGTCGGCCCGCCGGTCCAGTCCCAGCAGCGAGCCCGGCCAGTCGACCGATCGCCGAGCCTCCCCCACTGCCAGCATCGCCCCGACCAGCGACCGCACCATCGAGTGGCAGAACGCGTCGGCCCGCACCGTCAGCACCGCCAGCCCGTCCCCGTCGCGCTCCCACGCCAGGTCGAGCAGCCGGCGGATCGTCGTGGCCCCGTCGCGCCGCCGGCAGTACGCCGCGAAGTCATGCTCCCCCAGCAGCCCGACGCAGGCAGCCTGCATCGCCGGCAGGTCCAACGCCCGGGTCCGGCTCAGCACGTCGCGCCGCAGCGGGTCGACCGCCTCCGGCCCGTCGGCCACCCGGTAGCGGTAGGTGCGCGACAGCGCCGAGAACCGCGCGTCAAAGCCGGCCGGCGCGACCATCGCCCGGCGCACCCGAACGTCGGCCGGCAGCAGCCCGTTGAGCCGCCGCAGCAACAGCGGGTCCTGGGCCTGCACCACCGGCAGGTCGGCGTGCGCCACCTGACCGCGGGCGTGCACCCCGGCATCGGTACGCCCGGCGACCCCCACGCGCGGTGGATCGGCGCGGGTGAGCACCCCCAAGGCGTCCTGGAGCACGCCTTGGACGGTCCGGTGCCCCGGCTGCTGCGCCCAGCCGAGAAAAGCGGTCCCGTCGTACGCCAGGTCGAGCCGGACCCGCAGCACCCCACCCCCGCCTTGCGTCTGATCCTTGACCGAGTGGGGTGCCACGTTGGATCAGACGTTACGGGAGGGGAGCGAGGCTACTTCGGGCTCTCGTCCTCGGTGACACCGTCGGGACCGGGCTCCGAGCCAGCAGCCTCGTCGACAGCAGCCTCGTCGACGGCTGCCTCGCCAGGGGTGACGACCTCGTCCGGAGCCGCCGCAGCCTCCGCCGGGCTCTCAGCCGGGCTCTCCGCCGCGCTCTCCGCCGCCGCCGGCGCCGCCGCCACCGCAGCCGCGGTCGGGCTCTCGGCAGCCAGCGCCGCGGCGGACTCCCGGGTCGCCCCGGTCGGCGCCTTGCGCGGGGCCACCTTGGTCCCCCGAGCCCGCTCGGCCTCGCCGACCGCCTGCTGGCGCACGGTCAGGGCCTCGACCAGCTCGATGATCGCCATCGGGGCGTTGTCACCCTTGCGGTTGCCCAGCTTCAGGATGCGCGTGTAGCCGCCGGGCCGGTCGGCGTAGCGCGGGCCGATCTCGGCGAACAGTGTGTGCACCACGCTTTTGTCGTTGAGCCGCTTGAGCACCTGGCGACGGGCGTGCAGGTCGCCCCGCTTGCCGAAGGTGATCAGATGCTCGGCGTACGGGCGCAGCCGCTTGGCCTTGGCCTCGGTCGTGGTGATCCGGCCGTGCTCGAACAGCGCGGTGGCCAGGTTGGCGAGCATCAGGCGCTCGTGCGCCGGGCTGCCGCCCATGCGCGGACCCTTGGGGGGAGTGGGCATCTCGATCCTTCAGGTGCGAGACCCCGAGTGCCGGGGTCCGTGGGGGCGCCGCGGCGGTTGCCGGGGCCCTACCTCGTACGGGGGTAATGCTGGACGGTTCTGCTGCTGGACGGTTCTGCTGCCGTTGCGGGGAGCTAGAGCTGCTCGGTCTCCTGGAAGCTCGCGTCGCCGCGGTCGTCCCCGCCGTCGTCCAGCCCGCTGCCGTCCACCGGGTCGGAGAAGTCCGGTGCGCCGAACTCGTCGGTGCCGTAGGTGCTGACGATCTCGCTCGGGTCGAAGCCGGGTGGGCTGTCCTTGAGCGCCAGCCCCATCGAGTGCAGCTTGACCTTGACCTCGTCGATCGACTTCGCGCCGAAGTTGCGGATGTCGAGCAGGTCGGCCTCGGAGCGCGAGACGAGCTCGCCGACCGAGTGGATGCCCTCGCGCTTGAGGCAGTTGTAGGAGCGGACCGTGAGGTCCATCTCCTCGATCGGCAGCGCCAGGTCCGCGGCCAGGGCGGCGTCGGTCGGCGACGGGCCGATGTCGATGCCCTCGGCCCGGTCGTTGAGCTCCATCGCCAGGCCGAACAGGCTGACCAGCGTCTTGCCGGCACTGGCCACCGCGTCGCGCGGGGTCATCCCCGGCTTGGTCTCGACGTCCAGGATGAGCTTGTCGAAG
>JBBSUR010000110.1:0-8436 GCA_038234255.1 Mycobacteriales bacterium
CCGGTCCGCTGCCGGACCCGGCCGTTGAGCGACTGCTGCACCGCGATGAGCAATCCGGCGATCAGGACCAGGACGAGCAGGAGCGGGCTGGCGGAGCGGGCGCCCTCGCCGTGCACCCCCACCCCGACCGCGACCAGACACAGGGCAGCGCCGAGGACCCGCGGCCCGGTCAACCGATGACTGCCGCCCGGACTCAGCCCCACCCGGTCGACCAACAGCCCACCGCCGGTCTGGCCGGCGACCAGGCCCACGGTCAGCAGCGCCACCCCGATCTCCGGCGCGGCGGCCGCCCCGACCACCACCAGGAACGCCCCCCCGATGCCGCCGAGCCGCTGCGGCCACGGCACCTGGCCGACCAGGCGCAGGGCAGGTCGGGTAGCCGGGCGGAACGCCACGGCGACGAGCACGGCGAGCAACCCGAACCCGAAGGACACGACGGCCGTGAGCACGGCGTCGTCCAGCGACGTCTTGAGCTCACCGTTGAGCCGCTGCTGCAGTGCGACCAGCGCCCCGGACCCCATGGCGGCGACCAGGGCCAGGCGCACGGGCGGGCTGTTGCCGACCGCAGCGCTCCGGTCGTGGTCCTGTGTCTGCCCGGCGACCAGCCGCGCCACTACTCGACGATCTTCGAGATCGGCAGCTCGAGGATGTCGCGCGCGCCGGCCGCCTTCAACGACGGGATCAGCGTGTTGACCCCCTGCTTCGGCACCACCGTCTCCAGTGCCCGCATGGTCGTGTCCGTGAGCGTCATGACCGTCGGCGAGCTCATCGCCGGCAGCTCCGCGACGACCGCGTCGAGCCGGTCGATCGGCACGTTCAGCTTGAGCAGCACGTGGCCGCGCGCGCGCAGCGCCCCCTGCAGCAGGACCACGAGGTCGTCCATGGCCGCGCGCTTGTCGGGGTCTTCGTAGGCCGTGCGGTTGGCCAGCAGCTCGGTCCGGCTGGTCAACAGGGTCGCGAGGATGCGCAGCCCCGCCTTGCGCAGGGACGAGCCGGTCTCGGTCAGGTCCACGATCGCGTCGACGATGTCGGGGATCTTGGCCTCGGTGGCGCCGTGGCTGGTGAAGACCTTCGCCTTCACGCCGTGCTCCTCCAGGTAGCGGCGCGTCGTGTTCGGCATCTCGGTGGAGATGCGTACGCCGTCCGGCAGGTCCGAGACCTCCTGCCAGGGTGATTCTTTCGGCACCGCCAGCACGACGCTGACGAGCGCCTCGCCGGCCCGGCCGCCGCCGATCTCGCCGAGGCTGACGACGTCGGCGCCGGTCTCGGTCACCCAGTCACGGCCGCTGATGCCCAGGTCGAAGATGCCCTGCTCGACGTAGGTCGGGATCTCCTGCGGGCGCAGGAAGCGCACCTTGGCGATCCGCGGGTCGTCCACGCGGGCGTGGTAGGCGCGGTCCCCGCCGCGCAGGACCTGCAGGTCGGCGGCGGAGAACAACTCGAGGACCTGCTGCTCCAGACTGCCCTTGGGCAGGACGATGGCAAGCACGGGAACCTTTCCGGTGAGGAGAATCAGGCGGAGGTACGAGACGTGCCGGTGCGCAGGGCTCTTAACGTCGAGGCCGTGTCCAGGGCGGCCAGCACCGCGTCCCGGCCCTTGTCCTCGGACGACCCTGACCCGCCGGAGCGGGCGTGCGCCTGCTCGACGGTGTCGCAGGTGAGCACACCATTGCCGACCGGGGTGGCGCTGTCCAAGCAGATGCGGGTCAGGCCGTAGGTCACCGCGTCGCAGACGTAGTCGAAGTGCGGCGTACCCCCACGAAGGACGAGCCCGAGAGCGGCGACAGCGTCGTGCGTGGCGGCGACCGCCTGGACGACCACCGGCAGTTCCAGGGCGCCGGCAACGCGGACGACCGTCGGCGCGTCGACGCCGCAGTCGCGGGCGGCGCGCAGTGCCGAGGCGAGCAGCGCGTCCACGATGTCGCCGTGCCAGCGGGTCGCGACGATCGCCAACGAGAGCCCGCAGGCATCGACGCGAGCGGCAGGGGGCGCGCCCGCACCGCTCACTGGTCGGCCTCGACCGCGCCGGCGCTCGCCTCGGTGGCCTCGTCCTCGAACGCGGCGAGCCCGGGCAGGTCGTGGCCCATCCGGTCGCGCTTGGTCCGCAGGTAGCGCAGGTTCTCCACGGTCGCGTGCACGGGCAGCGCCTGCCGCCCGACGATCTGCAGGCCGTAGCCCTCCAGACCGGCGCGCTTGGCCGGGTTGTTGCTCAGCAGGGTCATGGTGCGCACCCCGAGATCGGCGAGGATCTGGGCGCCGGTGCCGTAGTCGCGGGCGTCGGCAGGCAGTCCGAGCTCGAGGTTGGCGTCGACGGTGTCCGAACCGCCGTCCTGGAGCTGGTAGGCCTGCAGCTTGTGCATCAGGCCGATGCCGCGTCCCTCGTGCCCACGGACATAGAGCACGACCCCCCGCCCGGCCTCCGCCACCGCCGCCAGCGCCGCATCCAGCTGCGGTCCGCAGTCGCAGCGACGGGAGCCGAACACGTCGCCGGTGAGGCATTCGGAGTGCACGCGCACCAGGACGTTCGCGCCGTCGCCGATCTCGCCGCGGACGAGGGCGATGTGCTCGATGCCGTCCAGCACCGAGTCGTAGCCGACGGCGCGGAACTCTCCGTGGTCGGTGGGGATTCGCGCCTCGGCGACCCGCCGTACCTGGCTCTCGGTGCGTCGGCGGTGGGCCACGAGGTCCGCGATGGAGATGAGCGCGAGTCCGTGCTCGGCGGCGAAGATCTGCAGCTCCTCCAGGCGCGCCATGTCGCCCTCGTCCTTCTGCGACACCACCTCGCACAGCACCCCGGCCGGCCGCAGTCCCGCCATCCGGGCCAGATCGACCGCCGCCTCGGTGTGACCCGTGCGGCGCAGCACCCCGCCCTCGCGGGCCCGCAGCGGCACGACGTGGCCGGGCCGGGTGAAGTCGACCGGGGAGGTGTCGGGCGAGGCGAGCAACCGGATCGTACGGGCCCGGTCGGTCGCCGAGATCCCGGTGCTGACACCTTCCCGGGCGTCGACGGTCACCGTGTAGGCCGTACCGCGCTTGTCCTGGTTGGTGTGGAACATCGGTGGCAGGTCGAGCCGGTCGCAGTCGGCGTCTTCGAGCGGTACGCACACGTAGCCGGAGGTGTAGCGGACCATGAAGGCGACCAACTCGGGGGTGGCCAACTCGGCCGCGAAGATCAGGTCGCCTTCGTTCTCACGGTCCTCGTCGTCGACCACGATCACCGCCCGGCCGGCGGCGATGTCGGCGACGGCCCGTTCGATGCTGTCGAGCGGGCGCGCCTGAATGGGGACGGCCACCGACGCATCGGGGGCGGTCACGGGCTCTCCTCGGTGGTGGTGGATGGGACATGGGACAGGCCGGTCTGCAGCACGCCGGCGAGCAGGAGCTTCTCGACGTGCTTGGCCAGGATGTCCACCTCGAGGTTGACCGGGTCCCCCACTGTCTTGGCGCCCAGGGTAGTGAGGCCAAGGGTGGTCGGGATCAGGCTGACCTCGAACCAGTCGGGTCCGACCGCGCTGACCGTCAGCGAGACCCCGTCGACGGTGATCGATCCCTTCTCGACGACGTAGCGACCGAGCCCGCCGGGCAACGAGATTCGGATGGCCGTCCAGTGCTCATCGGGACGGGCTCGGAGCAGTGCACCGGTGCCGTCGACGTGGCCGAGCACGACGTGGCCGCCGAGCCGGCCGCTGGCCCGAACCGCGCGCTCAAGGTTGACCGGGCTGCCGGCGGCGAGCGCGCCGAGGCAGGAGCGGTGCAGCGTCTCGGCCATGACGTCGGTGGTGAACGCCCCGCTGTCGGTGCTGACGACGGTGAGGCAGACGCCGTTCACCGCGATGGAGTCGCCGTGACCGGCGTCGGAGGTGACCAGCGGCCCCCGGACGGTGAGCCGGGCGGACCGGCCCAGGTCCTGGATGGCGACCACCTCGCCGAGCTCCTCGACGATGCCGGTGAACACCTAGGTCCTCCTGGGTCGCAGCGTCAGGCGCAGGTCCTCGCCGAGGCGGGTCACCTCGTCCAGCCGCAACCGGTGTGCGGCACTGATCGTTCCCACGCCGGCCCCGGTCAGGGCGCCCGGCCCGTCCCCCAGCAGGGCCGGCGCGACGTAGCCGACCACCCGATCGACCAGGCCCGCGGCGATGAACGCTCCGGCCAGGGTCGGCCCACCCTCCAGGAGCACGCTGACGACATCGTGGTGTTCGGCGAGCCGGTGCAGGAGCGCTAGCAGGTCGACCCGGCCGTCGGCGCCGGGAGGCAGCTCCATCGTGCGGCGAAAGCCGGGATCAGTGGATCCAGTGCGCCTCGCGACGACCGCGGGCGCCGCGCCGGCGAGCGCGCGGGCGGTCTGCGGCGTACGTCCGGTCGAGTCGACGATCACCCGGAGCGGCTGGCGCCCTGGGTCAGGTCGGACGTCGAGTTGCGGGTCGTCGGCCAGCACCGTGCCAACACCGACAACCACGGCGTCGCACTCGGCACGCAGCCGGTGCACGTCGGCGCGGGCTGGCTCGCCGGTGATCCAGCGGGAGGTGCCGTCGGCGGCGGCGCTGCGCCCGTCGAGGGTCGCGGCGTACTTCCAAGTGACGAACGGGCGACCGAGTGCGCGGCTGGTGAGCCACGCCTCCAGCGGACCGCGAGCGACTTCGTCTGCCAGCAAGTCGATCTCGACATCAAGGCCGGCAGCGCGCAGCACCTGAGCCCCCCCGCCCGCGTCGGTGGTCGGGTCTGCGCAGGCCACGACCACGCGGACGATGCCGGCCTCGATGACCGCGCTGGTGCATGGACCTGTGCGCCCGGTGTGCCGGCACGGTTCGAGGGTGACGACCAACGTCCCGCCGGCGGCTCGCTCCCGTGCTTCGGTCAGCGCGACGACCTCCGCGTGCGGACCGCCGGGCGGCGCGGTCCGTCCCTCCCCCACGACCTGCCCGCCGGCATCGAGGACGACGGCCCCGACAGGCGGGTTGGGGCTGGTCCGACCGAGAGCCTGCACAGAGAGCGCCACTGCGCGACGGAGCGCATCGAGCTCGTCCCGGCGTGCCACCTCGCTCCTCTCCCCCAGCGTCCGCCGACTCGGGCCATGCGCACATGCTGCCCGCTCGGGCGGTCGGGCCACCTACGGCACCTGCGGGCTGTCTAGCTCCCGGGCCGAGGCCGGTGCCCACGACAGGATCGCTGCCGGCAGGGCCGGTATCGGCGCGCGCAACGTCCCGTCCGGGCGCCGGACCAGCCAGGTGTCCAGCAGCTCGGACAGCTCGGCCCGTGCCTGCTCGGAGTCGTCGAGCCGGAGCAGGTCCAGATGGTCCTCGACAGCCTCGGCCACCGTCACGTAGCGGTCATTGGTCGGCACCTCGACGACCTCGACGTGCGCAGTGATGCCCAGCTCACCCAGGACGGCGACCGCATCCAGATAGGTCGGCAGCGGCGGTCGCGCTCGCCCGTGGAAGTGCCGCCACAGCGGATCGGTGCGCAGGTCCGAGCTGCCCGCACCCAGGTAGACGAAGACCCGGCGACGGGCGACCCGGTCCAGCCGCGTCAGGAACGTCCGGGCGTCCGGCAGCACGGGCAGGACGTGCGCGCAGAGCACCACGTCGCCGCTCACGTCGTCCAGGTCCTCGAGGCGCCCGAGGACGGTCCGGACGTTAAGCACCCCCTGCGCGCCCGCCTGCTCGGTCAGGACGCGCAGCATCCCTTCGCTCGGGTCGAGGGCGACGACCTCCCGGGCATCGCCCGCGAGGGCCAGCGAGAAGCGGCCGGTCCCCGCCCCCACGTCGAGCACCACCGTGTCCGCATCGACGTGGGGCAGGATCCGTGGCAGCAGCGGATCGTGCGCCACCGTGTCGGCCACCCGCCGGGCGTAACGCTCGGCCCGGTCGTCCCAGAACGCAGGCGGGATCCCGTCATGGTGGGGGTCCAGGAGGGCGGCAGCGGCCAACCGCTTGCGCACCAGGCCCTGCCACCGTCGCGAGGCCGACACCGCTGCCACGTTCAGACCGTCCCGTCGTAGCCGACCGGCAGCAGCCGGTCGCCGTCCACCGTCCGGTAGTAGACCTGCCAGTGCCAATAACCGCGAGACGTACGGGGGTCGGCGCGCACGGCGTGCACCGTGATCGCCCGTACGTATGCCTCGCTGCGGTTGTATGCCAACAGCGCCTGACGCATGTCGCCGGGAGCGCCACTGGCCCGCAGGTAGCGCCCCGCTGCCATCACGGCGTCGCGCGGATCGTCGATGTCGCCCCGACCGTAGGCGGCCCACGTCCCGGGGTAGCCCACCAGCTCTGCGGGAGGTGGCGGCGCGACGATGCGCCACGCCGGCAGCTTCGACTGCGGTCGCGTCAGCTTCAGCAGGTCGCGGATTGCGCCGGTGTGCGCGACGACAACGCTGCGCAGGTCGGCAGGGACGGTTTCGAGTACAGCCTGTCGCCACTGCGGATCGACGACGGTCGCGCCGGCGGGCGCTGATGCCTGCTCACTTGCGCAGCCGGTGAGCAGCGCCAGGGCAAGGACGACACTCACTCCGACACTCACCCCGAGGCCAACCCGGGCAGGCACCATGGTCGAGCTCGGCGGGTAAACCACGCTCAGCCGGATATCGCCTTGTCCGCCTGGGCCCGCAGCGCCTCGATGGCGGCGGCCGGGTCGTCCTTGCCGTACACCGCCGATCCGGCAACGAACACGTCGGCACCGGCCTCGGCGCAGCGCTCGATTGTCTCGGCGCTGACCCCGCCGTCGACCTGCAGCCACACATCGAGCTCGCGCCCGCGGATCGCCTCGGAGCACCGGCGGAGCTTGGGCAGGACGACGTCGAGGAAGCTCTGCCCGCCGAAGCCGGGCTCCACGGTCATCACCAGCAGCATGTCGATCTCGTCGAGCAGGTCCAGGTAGGGCTCGACCGGCGTGGCCGGCTTGAGGGCCATCCCGGCCCGGGCGCCGGCGGCGCGCAGGTCACGAGCCAGGCGGATCGGGGCGGCGGCTGCCTCGATGTGGAAGGTGACGCTCTTGGCGCCGGCCTCGGCGTAGGCGGGTGCCCACCGGTCCGGGTCCTCGATCATCAGGTGGCAGTCCACCGGCAGGTTCGACGCCTTGAGGATCGCCTCGACGACCGGCAGCCCGATCGTCAGGTTGGGGACGAAGTGGTTGTCCATGATGTCCACGTGCGCCCAGTCTGCGCCGTCGATGCGGGCGAGGTCGTCGGCCAAGCGGGCGAAGTCGGCGGACAGGATGCTGGGCGAGATCTGCGCTGGTCGCGGCACGGGGCTCCTTCGGGTTGTCCCGGATGCTAGCGGCGGGCGCCGGGCGGTCTCCTGCCGACACCGTCAGCAGGATCCGTCATCTTCGAGTCGGGAGCGACCGACCTGCTCTGTCCCGTGCGCCGGTCAGCCGCCCGGATGGACTCATCGGTGACCAGACCCGAAGCCCCACGTAGTCCGCCGGACCCGGTTCAACCCTTCGCCCCTCGGTGGTTTCACAGCAGGATCCGCTACTGGGCAGCGGATTCCGGTCCGGAACTGAAACCCGTCTACGAGGCGAGGTAACGCTCGATTGCTTCGCGAGCCAGTTCGGAGACACTTCGGTGTTCGACGTCAGCGCGCTCCCGGAGTCCCTCGCGCAACTGTTCGGGGACGGTGATCCGGAGTTGAGGCGAACGCTCTCCCGGAGCGGTGAGCGAAGGGCGACCACGACCGGCGGCCCGCAGCGCCTGCTGTGCGAGTTCTCGAGCACCGGCCTCGGTCAGTCTGGTGCCGTCGGCCAGGTGGACGTCGTCGGCGTCCAGATCGATGCCGCCACCATCGGTGACGTCGCTGCCCTGGATCCGGATCGCCTTGTTGGCCATCTTCATCTCCTCCGTAGAGTTACCTGGTCATACATGTCATGCCGACGGACCGGTCGCGCACCGGAGGGCGGCGCAGACCTCCAGCATCCGGTCGTGGCCCAGCACTACGACCCGCTCCACGAGCACCGGACGGCGCTTGCCGTCCTCTACCTCCAGCCAGTGCACCTCGCCGCGGGCTGCCACGGCTCCTCGGCGATCAGGTTGCGGGCATCGTCGTGGGCGATGCGCAGTTCCTCGTCGGTTTCGGGCGTACGCGCATACCCCTCGACGACCCGCTGGAGCGCCACCGCCTCGGCGTCCCCGTCCAGATAGGACCCGCGGAGTCGCAGCAGCGACAGGTGCATCGCGTCGGTGCCGTGCAGATGCGGCCACAGCTGCACCGACGGGCCGTCGCCGAGGTCAGGCACCCCGGGCAGCAGCGGCCGGGCGTCCAGACGTTCCAGCTCAGGGTGGCGGCGCAGCGCGTCGGCGACCGGGACGACGGTCTCGGCCAGGTGCGGCGAGCAGGTGACGTAGGCGAGCACCCCGCCCGGTCGCAGCAGCGCGACGGCGGCGTCCAGCAGCTCACCCTGCAGCCGGGTCAGCGCCGGCAGGTCCGAGGGTTGGCGCCG
>JBBSUR010000111.1:0-8354 GCA_038234255.1 Mycobacteriales bacterium
CGTTCATCGAGCACCACCGCCACCTCGGCGACCGCATCCACGAACCCCTGCGCGAACGACTCCGCCGACCCCACAATGACTGCCATAGCACAAGACTAAGATCAAATCTCGCCAAATCATAGCTTATTCTCGCGTGAGCCCCGACCGGCAGGAGGCCCGATGGGCCAGAGCGAGGGCGCACCGCCGCCTCGCTAGCCCAGGCGGCTCACCCTGGAGCTGTCCCAGGACGACCACGACGCGCCACTGGCCGCGCGCTACGCCGACCGGGTACCGATGGCCGACCGGCTCCGGTCACTGCTCAGCCTGTGGCGCGAGGAACCCGCGCCGGCCAAGGCCGTCAACATCCACGCTCAGGAACTACTAACCGCCCCCTAAGGGCTCCCGTCAGAATAATCTAGGTTTTCGGGTCTGGCGGCTCTACGGTTGTGCTATGGCCGAGAGCATGCAGGGTGTCGAGTCGTTGGCGCGGAGGTACGCGATGTTGCGTCCGCACTTGGACGAGCGGCAGCGCCGATTGTTGTTGGGGTCGGAAGCTGCTGAGTTGGGCCGCGGCGGGGTGAAGGCGGTCGCGCTGGCGACCGGGACGCATCCGGACACCGTCGCTCGCGGCGTTCGTGAGGTGGCCGGTCAGTGCGAGCCGCAGCGGCGGGTGCGGGCGCCGGGGGGAGGACGTAAGAAGCTGTCGCAGACCGATCCGGAGTTGGCCGCCCGGCTCGCGGCGTTGGTGGACCCCGAGACGCGGGGGGACCCGATGTCGCTGCTGGTGTGGACGACCAAGTCGACCAAGAACCTGGCTGGCGCGTTGACCGCAGCCGGTCATCCGGTCTCTGACCGCACCGTCGCCCGGATGCTGCGCGCTCAAGGCTTCAGCCTGCAGGCCAACACCAAGGTCACCGAAGGCCGCCAGCACGAGGACCGCGACGCCCAGTTCCGCTACCTGGCAGAGCAAGTCGCGCAGTTTGCGGCAGCCGGGCAGCCGGTGATCTCCGTCGATGCCAAGAAGAAGGAGCTGGTCGGGGCGTTCAAGAACGGCGGGCGTGAGTACCAGCCGGCCGGGCACCCTGAGCAGGTCAACGTGCACGACTTCCCCGACAAGGACCTGGGCAAGGCGATTCCGTACGGCATCTACGACGTCTCGGCCAACACCGGCTGGGTCACCGTCGGCACCGACCACGACACCTCCGCGTTCGCGGTCGCGACCCTGCGCGGTTGGTGGGACACCGCCGGACGCTCCCGTTACGCCAGCGCCGACCGGCTGCTGATCTGCGCCGACGGCGGAGGTTCCAACGGCTCCCGGGTCCGGGCCTGGAAAATCGAGCTCGCCGCATTCGCCGCCGACACCGGCCTGCAGGTCACGGTCTGCCACCTACCGCCGGGAACGTCGAAGTGGAACAAGATCGAACACCGGCTGTTCAGCCAGATGACCATGAACTGGCGGGGCCGCCCGCTCAAGACCCACCAGATCATCGTCGACCTGATCGCCAGCACCACCACCGCCACCGGCCTGAGCGTGCAATGTACCCTGGACACCGGCCAATACCCCACCGGAACCGCCTACACCGCAGCACAAGTCGATGCACTACCCCTGAAACGGCACGATTTCCACGGCGAGTGGAACTACAGCCTGCTCCCCGACGACACGCCGTAACAACCAGGAGTTATTTCGTCGCGGGTTCTAAGGCCTGACCGGTCCGCGCTCCCACTCCGCCACCGGCACCGGCGGCCCGTCGGCCTCCTGAGCGTCCCGGCCGGGCTGGCCCTGGCGGTTATGTGCCGATGCGGCGAGCCGGCGCAACCGGCATCGCCCGACCGCACGGGCACGGCCGCAGTCCAGAACCCCGGCCGACGAGCGCCGGTGCCGCGCCCGGCCATCGCAGGGACCCTGCCGGGTCCCGGCAGCGTCTGCGCCGCCTTCGCCGCCGCCGCCACCATCGACACGGCCCGCAGCACATGGGGGCAGACCCGGCAGGCTGCCGCCCGCCGGTGCGGCGGCCCCCATCTGCAGGCGCTCTACAGCGGCGGCGGTCAGGGGCCTGACCCGCAGCAGGAGCTGTGGCAGCTGCACCAGGCCCAGGTCCACGCCACCGCGACGAGCACCCAGGACGCTCACTTCGCCGCCGGCACAGACCTGGCGCCGGAGCTCGCCGACGCCGAGCAGGCGAGTCCCCGGGTCACCGGCACCGCCTGCGGCGGCCACGGATGGAGCGCACCGCTGGCTGCCTACCGGGTCGAGTGCCTGCTGAGCGCCGTCCCGGTCCGGGGGTGGCTCGTCAACGACATCGCCACCGAACCCCCCACGTTCCCGGCGGCCCCGTCGGCCGGCGGGTCACGCTGATGGCCGCCCCGCTGGTCGTCCTGTCCGCCGCCAGCAGCGCCGCGAAATCCCCGACCCTGCGCCGGGTCGCCGGAGCGGTGATCGCCGCACCCGTGCTCATCGTCGTCCTGCTCGTGCTGCTGCTCACCGCCGACCTGGCCGCCCAGGCAGCCAATGACGGGGTCGGCGCGCCGAGCGCCCTGCGCTCCGGAACGGTGCCCGCCGCCTACGAGGGCCTGGTCGTGCGCGCCGCGCAGACCTGCCCCGGCATCACCGCCCCGCTGCTCGCCGCCCAACTTGAGGCGGAGAGCGGCTGGAACCCGCAGGCAACCAGCCCGGTCGGCGCGCAGGGCCTTGCCCAGTTCATGCCCGCCACCTGGGCCGGTGAAGGCATCGACGGCGACGGCGACGGGCGCCGGGACCCGTTCACCCCGGCGGCGCGATCGCCAGCCAGGCCTCGTTCATGTGCAAGCTGCTCGAGGCCGTCAGCGGCGACATCAGGCTGACCGGCGACCCGCTCGAGCTTGCTTTGGCGGCCTACAACGCCGGCCTGGTCGCCGTCCAGCGTTACCGAGGTGTCCCGCCCTACCCGGAAACCGTCGGCTACGTCCGGCGAATCCGCGCGCTGATAGCCACCTACGCCGACCCGGCGGCCAGCGCCCCCGGCGCCGGACCGCCCGGCAACTGGACCCGGCCAATCGGCCCCGCCCCGCTCACCTCCGGTTTCGGCCAGCGCTGGGGCCGGCTGCACGAAGGCATCGACTTCGGCGCGCCCATCGGCACCGCGGTGTACGCAGCCAGCGACGGGACCGTCCTAGCCGCCGGAGCCGTCTCCGGCTACGGCCAATGGGTCAAGCTCGGACACGCCGGCGGCACCACCACCGTCTACGGCCATATCAGCGCCCCGGCCGTCACGGTCGGCCAAGCCGTCCGAACCGGCCAGCTCATCGCCTACAGCGGCAACGAAGGCCGCTCCACCGGTCCGCACCTGCACTTCGAGACCCGACCCGGCGACCGGGCCGTTGACCCGATCGACTTCTACGCCGCCCACGGAGTGGCACTGCGGTGACGAGCAAAAGCACGGCCTCCGCCGCCGTCACGACCGCGTCGCGGGCCGCCGACACGAGCAGAGCGTGAACGGGCAAGACTCGGGCGCGAGCGGGCAAGACAGTCCATCTGCTAACCGGGCGGTCGGGCAAGACTGAGGGCAAGAGTCGACGCGGACCCTGGCGCCGTGTCCTCCAGGAACGACCACCTCACTGCGTCAGCCTGTGCTGCCGCCCGGCAGCAGCCGACGTGCCAACCGCAGCCTCTATGTGGCGTGCCGCGTGACGACCCGACAGACCCTGGCGTGCGCAGCCAGCCGGAGCAGGCGTTCGGCGCAGTCAACCTCGGGCGATTGCTGCACTACCTGCACAGCCGACAGCCCAGCAAGCCCTGCCGGGTGCGCCTGTCCGGAGACGCCTCGACCGGGCGGAGCCTCGACGGCCCGGACCGGGCAGCACGGCGTCAATCCCAACGGCTGGACGTGCGTATCCCGCTCTTCCCTAACGCCCAAGGAGTAGACGTGACCATCCCGGACCGACCCACGCTCACTGTCGCCGAGACGGCGGGGCTGCTGGGCATCAGTCGCTGGCTGGTTCAGCAAGCCGTACGTAACGGCTCGCTCCCCAGCCGGCGCGTGGGCCGGCGCATCCTGATCCCACGCATGCGTCTCGACGCCTGGCTCGCCGGCCAAGACGCCGCCCACGAGCCTGCGGGCCAAGGCAACCAAGCCGGTGACAGATCCACCTCGCGGCGCACGGCGAGTTGGGCGCCGGTCTCGGGCGCCGGACGGCTGCGCCACCCAGGCTCATCCCTGCCGCTCTGGAGCATCACCCGGCAGGTGGCTATGCGGCACTACACGCCTTGGAGGCGACGGTGCACGGCATGGCATGGCTTGCGACCGCTCATGCTTGAGCGGACTTCGCTGCGACGGGCGGCGTCGCGGTCCGACCTACCTCCTCGAGCGGCTCGCCGACAACCCCACCCTCGCGAACTGGACCGCACCCTGCATCGGATCGACGCCTGGCACCGCACCGGCTGCGCCGACGGCACGCACCGCCCCGACATGCCGTTCGATGACGACACCGACCACAGCCACCGCGAACGCGCCATCCACGCCGACCTCGCCGGGCACGAATCCCAGTTCAGACGGCGGCCCGGCCGCGAGCGAGCACGGTGATGCCGCCGATTCCTCACACCCCGACCCAGAGCTCTTCCTCTTCTGTACCAACATCGCGAACTAAGGAGACACAGTGACGACCACCAGCAGCCGACGAGCGCTCGGACCCGACCCAGCTGACCTTGCAACGACGTCCGCCCGGCTCCTCACGATCGAGGATGCGGCGAGCTATCTCGGAGTGTCCGAGCGCTGGGTCTACCAGCAGGTGCGCAACGGCAGACTTCCCGCCATGCTCATCGCCCGGTCCTGGCGGCTCCGATGGGAGGCTGTCGATCACTTCGCCGACTCGTTCCGGCACGACCCGGGGCTTCTGCCCTGACCGGTCTGAGGCTGCGACGGCGGCCGCCGAGGGTGGCGTGACGCCACGCACATCGCGTCCGGAGGAGGCTCTTGGCCGTGTTGAATAGGTGCGGTAACATCTATTCAAGACGAGGAAGGTGCGCATGACACGCGAGGTAGAGACCGCCGCTCTGGCTGAACGGGTCAGGGCTGCCCGGAGCCGGCTGCGGCTCAGCCAAGCAGACCTGGCGCGGGCGGCAGAGGTGTCGCAGGCCACGGTGTCGCGCATCGAGACCGGTGGTCGCGCCGTCTCGCTCATCGAGGCCGACAAGATCGCTACGACCCTGGACGTGCCACTGGAGACGCTGCTGTATGGAAGCGCCGTTCGGAGCCGCGTCCTGGTGGCCCTGCGGGTATCAGAGCTTGAACGCGATCGCAGCCCCGCCCTGGATGCCGGCGTCGAACTTCTCGAACTCGATGAACGCCTCGACGGCCTGGTCGATGCCCACCGGCAGCGAGCGACGATCCCGTCCGTCAGCGCCGGTAAGGCCCGCACGCCCGTCACACAGGGGCGCAACATGGCCGACGCGCTCCGCGAGCTACTCGCCCTCGGGTTGTCACCGGTCGTTGACCTCACCACCCTTATCGAGGACGTCACAGGCGTCGATGTCGCCACCCGACCGCTGTCCGGGGTAGCCGGTATGTGCCTTGAAGACCCCGACCGACACACCTACCTGCTGATGGCCAGCAGCTCCGAACCGGCCGAACGTCAACGCTTCACCCTCGCCCACGAACTCGGGCACCTGCTGTTCGCCGACGGAGCACACGTTGACCTTGCCGACAGCGAGCCAGACCCGACCGAGACACGCGCCAACGAATTCGCCCGTAACTTCCTGCTCCCTCAGCAGGCGGTGCACGCCTGGCTCGACCGCAACCGGGCCGGCGACGTGACCTCTGCGGTGGAGGAGAGGTCGCTGAGTCTGCTCACCCGCTACTTCGCCGTCAGTCCCATGGTCGTGAAGATCCAGCTCGAGAGGATGAGCCTGGCCCTGGCACCCGCGGGCGCGCTGCCGACCGCGGCGGCGCTCGCAACCCGACACGGCTGGCGGGCGGAATACGAGGCCAAGCAGACGGCCGCCCGGGTACCCAGAACACCACGTCGTCTCACCGAACGCGCCACCGTGGCATTCGCGCGCGGCCAGCTCGCCGCCACCACGCTGGCGCACCTCGAGGGACGTGCGGTGGGCGACATCGAAGCTGAACTTCCGCTGCTCACCGCGCAACACGGATCCGGCGATGATGCCGCCGACGCCGAAGCCGTCCACCTCGCCGATCTCGACGCGCTGCTGGCTCGAAGCGCAGGCCACCGCCGCACGTGAGCGGAACGGCAGACCGGCCGCCCGTGGGCGTTCTGGACGCCGTCTGCTGCGTGCATTTTTGCGGCGCGAACAAGCACAGCATCCTGCTGGAGATCCTCAACCTGCTGGACCTGCGCATCCTGATCCCCGCCGAGGTGTCGGACGAGGTCGTGGGCAAGGACAGCAAGTTCCCGGGCCTCGCACTGCGCTGGAAGAAGCTGATCGCCAGCGACAGGGTGACCATTCTGCCCAGGCTGCTCCTCGACGATCCTGCGCAATCAAGCGTCGTCAGCCGCGTGGCCGCACTGCGCAGCAGCCCAGCCACTGCGGCGCTGCGCACCCGGAAGGACCTTGGGGAGTTCGTCGTCATCGCCCACGCCGCAGACATGAAGGAACGCGGACGGACCGTGTACGTGCTGCTCGACGACGGCGCCGCGCAGCGGCTGGCCACCGCGGAAGGTCTGGACGTCATCGACATGCAACAACTACTGAGCTTCGGGCACCGTCAGGGCATCGACGCGCTCGCGACCAAGGCGAACCTCAAAGCGGTCTACGACGCATTGCGCAAGTACGGCGAGAGCCTCCCGCCGTGGAACGCCTCGCGGGTGAAGGCGGAGCTGTAGGGCCGGGCCGAACGGCAAGCCTGGCCTTCCCGGTGTCCGCGGATAGTCACGGCACGCTCCTGGTTCGGTGGGGTCTCACCCGGACCAGGTCACCGCTTGCCGACGTGTCGGCTATGAGGAACACCTGCGCCGCCTCGGAAAGGAAGCCGCCCGACTGCACCGCCATGCGGGTGTGCCCGAGGTGGCACTGCGCTGCTCGTCAGCCTCCAAACCGCTCGTAGCTCTCCACCGCGACGGTGGGACCACCTCAGGCGGAGGGTTGATGGGCGCATGCCGCTACCGCCCGTTGCGGATCTTGCGGAACGCCGCGAGCGCCCGGTCGCCAGCGTCGGGAAGTGTGCCGAGGTACTGCTGCGTCGTGGTGATCTGTCGATGGCCGAGGCGTTCCTTGACGACCTGCAGGTCCGCGCCACCCGCGAGCAGCCAGGACGCGTGTGCGGCTCGGAGGTTGTGGAACGTCACGGTGCCTTGGATCTTTGCGTTGGTCAGCGCGGGGACCCAAACCTTCGTTCGGAAGTTGTTACGTGAGATGGAGGTCCCCGCCTCGCTGGTGAAGAACAGGTCCTCCTCACGGACGCCGCGGGCGAGCATGTACTCGCGCAGCAGCAGGCAGGTCTCCTGCTGGATCTGCACCAGCCGAGCCACGTCGCTCTTTGGCGAGTCCTTGACGTAGAAGCGCTCGCCCGTCGGGCTGTGCTTGCGGGACACCTCGCCGATGGTGCGTCGGACGTTGACGGTGCGGGTGGGGAAGTCGATGTCCAGCGGGCGGAGCGCGATGAGCTCTCCCCAGCGCAGCCCCGTCTCGATCGCCAGGAGCACCATCATCCGGTGCCGGAGCGGGATCGCGGCCAGGATGGCGTCGAACTCACCGGTGGTGATGATCCGCTTCGCCTTGACGATGACCTTGGGAAGCTCGGTGTGGGCGCACGGATTGACCGGGACCACCCGGTCGATGACGGCCCGCGCGAAGATCTTGTGCAACAGGGCGTGGTACTTCCCGATCGACCGCGCGCTCAGCCCCCCGGCAGTGGCGGCGTCGTTGACCCAGGACTGCACCGTCGAGGCAGTGACGCGGCGCATCGCCAGTGGGCCGAGTCTGGGCAGGAAGTGCTTGTCGAGGTAGGAGCGGTAAGCGGTCCGGGTGCTGATCTCCAGGTGCGCGGTCGTTGGCCAGTACTCGGTGTCGACGTACTTGGTGAACGTCATCCGTCCGGTGACGGGGGAGGCCCACTCGCCGCGGTCGGCGTCGACCTCACGTTTCGCCGCGACCCGCTCGGCCTCGCGCCGGCTCCGGAACCCGCCTTCCTCGTGGTAGCGACCGTCCCCGCCGAGGTAGGCCGCATACCAGCGGACCGACCCGTCCAGCAGCTTCTTGCGACGGGCATACGCCACGATCCACCTCCACCGTTCGTGATCTTCATTCCAGTCTCATTCCAGAAACAGTGAACCGTTATCCGGTGCCACCCGGTGCCGGTCGCTGCCACCGAAAAGGGCCTCTGACCTGCGGTTATGCTAACATGGCCCTCGCTGACAGGTCCCCTGGAATCGACTAGAAG
>JBBSUR010000112.1:0-8335 GCA_038234255.1 Mycobacteriales bacterium
ACGCAACTGCAGCAGATGGGCTACGACGCAACCCTGCAACCCCGACAAGCCGCCAGTTGACAGCTCGGGTGGGGTCATCTTCGCGTCAGAATGGACGCGGTGAGAGCCACCAGCCGGGTCCGCCGTGGCGGTTGGAGCCCACGCAGCACGCCGATGGCCACTGGCAGGCGGCAGAGCGGGCCAGAGCCCGGACTCGATGCTGGCGATGCTCCCGCGTCCCTAGGACCGGCGCCTGCGCGGATTCGATGTCGTCAGCGCAGGCGTACGGTCCCCGTGCCCTCGGTCAGCGTCCCGACGACCGCAGCCTCGTGGCCCGAGCTCCGCAGGTCGGACACTGCGCGTACGGCGGCCTCGGCGTCGGCTCCGAACAGCAGCCCGCCGGAGGTCTGCGCGTCGGCGAGCAGCAGCACCGAGAGCTCGTCGGTCGACCCCACGTCCAGGCGCTCGCGCGCCCAGTCGAGGTTGCGCCGCGAGCCGCCCGGGACGAAGCCCGCCTCGGCGAGCACGCGGGCCCCGGGGATGAGCGGAATGTCGGTGACGCGCAGGTCGACGTCGACGCCGGACTCGATCGCCATCCGGCCGAGGTGGCCGAGCAGGCCGAAGCCTGTGACGTCGGTAGCACCGGTGGCTCCCGCGGCCAGCGCCGCCTGCGACGCCTGGGAGTTCAGGCGGCTCATCGAGGCGACGGCCGCGGCGACGGTCTGCTCGTCGGCCGCGCCCCGCTTGAGGGCGGTGCTGATGATGCCGATGCCCAGCGGCTTGGTGAGCACCAGCGACTGACCGGGACGCAGGCCGGCGTTGGTGAGCATGCGGTCGGGATGGACGTCACCCACGACGACCAGGCCGAACTTGGGCTCCGGGTCGTCGACGGTGTGCCCGCCGACGGTGAGCCAGCCGCCTTCGGCGCCGGCGTCCTGCGCGCCGAGCATGACGTCGGCGAGCAGGTCCGCGGACAGCTCCTCGGTGTTCCAGCCGACCAGGTTCAGCGCGAGGAACGGCGTGCCGCCCATCGCGTACACGTCGCTGGCGGCGTTGGCGGCGGCGATCCGCCCCCAGGTGCGGGCGTCGTCGACGACCGGTGTGATGAAGTCGGTCGTCAGGACCAGAGCTCGGTCGTCCGACAGCCGCCAGACGGCGGCGTCGTCACCGGTGTCGGAGCCGACCAGCAGGTCGGGGTGGGTGACGGGGGTCAGTCGGCGCAGGACCTGCGCCAGCTCGCCGGGCGCGAGCTTGCAGGCTCAACCGGCGCCGTGGCTGAACTCGGTGAGGCGGCGGTGGAGGGGCTGGGTCATGGGGCTCCTTCGCGTCAACGGCCTACCCTACGGCCGACGGCCGCCCCCTGCCCCGAAGGAGCCCGCGTGCGCCCCGACCTCTCCGGTCCCGACCCGCTCTCCGGTGAGCAGCTCGCCGAGTGGGTGGCCGATGCCCGCTCCCGCACGATGGAGCTCATCGCCGACCTCGACGACGAGCAGCTGGCCGGCCCACAGCTCGCGAGCGTCAACCCGCTGATCTGGGAGATCGGGCACCTGTCGTGGTTCTCGGAGCGGTTCGTGCTGCGCGAGGCGCTGCGGGAGCCGCCGATCCTGGCGCAGGCTGACGCCATCTACGACTCCGGCGCGATCCCGCACGACACCCGCTGGTACCTGCAGCTCCCGTCGCGCGAGCAGACGCTGGCGTACATGGGCGAGGTGCGCGACCGCACCGTCGAGCGACTGCTCGACCCGCGCTGCACCGACGTCGTGCGCCACCTCGCCCTCTACGCGGTGCTGCACGAGGACGTGCATACCGAGGCGATCACCTACACCCGGCAGACGCTCGGCTACCCCCTCCCCCAGCTGACCGGCCTGAGCGGCACGACGACCGCCGACGTCGACGGCGGGCCGCTGCCGGGCGACGTGGACGTGCCCGGCGGGACGTACCTGCTCGGCGCCCTGCGCTCCGACCCGTTCGTCTACGACAACGAGAAGTGGGCGCATCCCGTCCAGGTCGCGCCGTTCTCGATGGCGCGGGCGGCCGTCACGCAGCAGGAGTTCGCCGCGTTCGTCGACGACGGCGGCTACACCCGGCCGGAGCTCTGGGGTGCCGGCGCGGCCTGGCTGCAGTCCTCCGGGGCCGCCGCGCCGATCTACTGGCGAAGTGAGGGAAGTGGCTGGCAGCGCAGGCACTTCGACACCTGGGCCGATCTGGAGCCGCACCGGCCGGTCAGTCACGTCTGCTGGTGGGAGGTCGACGCCTACTGCCGCTGGGCGGGGCGCCGCCTGCCCACCGAGGCCGAGTGGGAGGTGGCCGCAGGCGCCGAGCCCGCGGGCGAAGGGTTCGCCGACGCCCGGCGGGAGCACCCGTGGGGCAGCGCCGCCACCGCGCCGGAGCACGCCAACCTCGAGTGGCGCGCCGACGGCCCGGTCGACGTCGCGGCGCACCCCGCCGGCGACAGCGCGTTCGGCGTGCGCGGGCTGTTCGGCAACGTCTGGGAGTGGACGGCGTCGACGTTCTCGCCGTACCCGAACTTCGAGTCCGACGCCTACGGCGACAACTCCGTGCCGTGGTTCGCCGAGGGGCGCAAGGTGCTGCGCGGCGGCTCGTGGGCGACGCGCGCGCGCTACGTCCGGGTGCCGTACCGCAACTACTTCCAGCCTGAGCGGCGCGACTTGGTGGCGGGCTTCCGGACCTGCGCGCTCTGACTGTGCACGTCGAGGTCGTCACGCCGGCCAGGCCGGGCTCGCAGCACGGCAACCGCGTCACGGCCGAGCGGTGGGTCGCGCTGCTGGGCGAGCTCGGCCACACCGTCTCGCTCACCACCTCGTGGTCCGGAGAGCCGGTCGACGTGCTGGTCGCGCTGCACGCGAGGCGCAGCGCCGCAGCCGTGCGGGCGTACCGCGCTGCGCACCCCCGACGTCCGGTGGTGCTGGCGCTGACCGGCACCGACCTCTACGCCGACCTCGCCGACTCCACCGAGGCGCAGGAGAGCGTGCAGGCCGCGGATGCGCTGGTGGTGCTGCAGGACAAGGCCTACGACGTGCTCGACCCCGCGCTGCACCCGCGGGTGCACGTCATCCACCAGTCGGTGGTGCCGCCCGCCCGGTCCGTGCCGCCCGGACCGCACCTGGAGGTGCTGCTGCTGGCGCACCTGCGCGCGGTGAAGGACCCGTTCCTCGTGGTGCAGGCGCTGCGCCTGCTGCCACCGGCGTCGCTGGTGCGCGTGACGCACCTGGGAGCGCCGCTTGATCCGGGCAGCGCGCAGCGCGCGATCGGTGCCGCGGCCGCCGACCCGCGCTACCGGTGGCTGGGCGACGTGCCGCGGGAGGCGGCGCTGAGGCGGCTGGCCGACAGCGACCTGCTCGTGCTGACCAGCACGCTCGAGGGCGGCGCGAACTCCGTGTCGGAGGCGGTGGCCGCAGGCGTGCCCGTTGTGTCGACGCGCATCGACGGCTCGCTCGGCCTGCTCGGGGAGGACTACTCCGGCTACGTCGAGGTGGGCGACGCAGCCGGTCTGGCGCGGGTGCTGGAGCAGGTGGCGACCGACCAGGGCTTCCGCGCCGAGCTGACCCGGCAGGTGCAGGCCCGCCGGCACCTGTTCACGCCCGACCGCGAGCGGCAGGCGTGGGCCGACCTGCTCGCCTCGCTCGGCGACTCGTCAGCGGGCCAGCCGGCGTAGCCCGGAGGACACCGCGTCGACGGTCCACACCAGCAGGACGTAGGCGAGCAGCACCAGCGCGACGTCGGTCCAGCGGCGGAAGGACAGGTCCAGCCGCAGCTGGTAGCCCAGGCCGCCCGCGGTGATGAAGCCGACGACGACGCTGGCCCGGACGATGACCTCCCACCGGTAGAGCAGGTAGGTGACCAGCTGTGGCAGCGCCTGCGGCAGGACGCCGTACGCCAGCAGCGCCAGCCTGCCGGCGCCGGCGGCGCGCAGGCTGCGCAGCGGCGCGCGGTCCAGGTCGTCGACGACGTCGGAGCCGAGCCGTCCCATCACACCGAGGTCGTGCAGCGCGAGGGCCAGCGCGCCCGCCACCACGCCGGGGCGAATCGTGAAGACCAGCAGCAGCGCCCACACGACCTCGGGGACCGAGCGAGTCACGACGTGCAGCCCGCGGGCGAGGAGGAACGCGAGGCGCGAAGGCAGCCGGCCCGAGCCGAGCTCGCCGATGGTCAGGCTGCGCGCGGCGAAGGCGATCGTCGCGAGCGCGCCGAGCGCGGCTAGTCCGGCCGCGAGGACGCTCATGACGACCGTCTCGAACGCGAGGCCGGCCACCGTGCGCAGGCGAGCCGGGTCCAAGTAGGCCGGTGTGGCGTCGCGGCCGACCCCCAACAGGTCGGAGACGAAGCCGACGGTCCGCCGGGCGACCTCCGCCGAGCCCGGAACCGGGGATCCGTCCTGGGACAGCACGACGGTCCAGGCGGCGACGGTGACCAGCACCAGAGCAAGGACGAGCCCGCCCCACCCGCGACGGCGCGCGGCCCGGCGCCGCACCGGGCTCGGCAGCACCCGCGCCTGCGCGAGCTCGAGGTCGACGTCGCTGGTCACGCGACGTACCGCGCGCGCACGCGCCCGGAGACCCGGTCGACGGCGACGACGAGCAGCACCAGCGCCGCGAGCAGCGTCCACACCTGCTCGAAGCGTAGGTCCGCCAGCGCCACCTCGATCCGCAGCCCGAGGCCGCCGAGGCCGATGAACGACAGGACCGCGGCGGCCCGCACGGCGCACTCCAGCCGATAGAACAGGTAGCCCGCCAGGCTGCCGGCGGCCAGCGGCAGCCGGCCGTACAGCAGCACCTGGACCGGTGAGGCCCCGGCGCTGCCCAGCGCGTCCAGCGGCTCGCGCGGGACGTCCAACAGCCGGTCGCCGAGCACCCGCGCGATGGTGGCGCCGTACGGGATGCCGATCGCAAGGATCCCGGCCAGCGGGTTCAGCCCTAGGATCGTGAGCAGCAGCAGCGCCCAGACCAGCTCGTGCACCGCGCGCAGCGTCGCGAACAGCCCGCGAAAGCCCAACACCGACACCAGGCGCGCCGCCCGCCGCCGGATCAGCACCCCGCTCACCAGCAGCGCGCCGGGGACGCCGACCAGCAGCGCGACCGACATCCCGGCCACGGCGTAGGACGCGGTGAGCAGCGTCGCCTCCGCGACGACGAGCAGGAAGTCCGGCGAGATATCCGGGCGCAGCAGCGACGCGAGCAGGTCGCGTACGGCGCTGCCTCCTCCGCTGCCGACGACCTGGTCGCCGGCAACCGCCGCGACGCTGAGCAGGAAGGCGACGACGAGCAGCAGCGACAGCGCGCTGCGGCCCCCCGGTCGCGGCCGGGCGGGGACGAGCAGCCGGGTGCTCATCCCGCCTCGGACAGCCGGTAGAGCCCGGCCAGCATGGCCGGCGTGACGCGGTGCGGCGGAAGGTCGAACACGACCTGCCCGTCGCGCAGCCCGACCACACGGTCCACCGAGCGCAGAGCGAGCGCGGGGTCGTGCAGGCTCGTGACCAGGGTGCGGCCGTCCTCGCGCGCCGCGGCCCCGAGCAGGTCGAGCAGCTGCTCGGCGCGGGCCGGGTCGAGCGAGGCGACCGGCTCGTCGGCGAGCACGAGCGCGGGGTCCTGCACCAGCAGCCGGGCGAGCGCGACGCGCTGCTGCTCACCACCGGACAGGTCGGCGACCCGGTCCTCGAACCGGTCGCCCAGGCCCATCCGCTCGACGGCGGCCCGCGCCGGTGGGTGCTCGACCGGCAGGACGAGCGCGCCGAGCGAGCGCAGCACGCCCCACCGTCCGAGCGCGCCGGCCTGCACGTTGTGCTTCACCGACAGCTGCGGCACCAGGTCGAGCTGCTGCGGCAGGAGCCCGACCAGTGCGGGGAGCTCGCGCCGGCCGCGCAGCCGGGCCAGGTCGCGGCCCCCGACGCTCACCTGCCCGGCAGAGGGCGCCAGCTGCCCGGCGAGCAGCCGGAGCAGGCTGGTCTTGCCCGCTCCGCTGGGACCGACGAGCGCGACCCGCTGACCGCGCGGGATCGTCAGCGTGAGCGGCCCGACCGCCGTACGCGTCCCGTACGCGACGGTGGCGGCGCAGAGCACGACGGCGTGCTCGGTGGACGGTGCCTCCGGCGAGCGCACCGGTTACGGTGCGAGCAGGCCGAGGTCGCGCGCCACCTGCTCGATCGCGCCGTACCGGCCGTTGTCGGTGGCGATGAACTTGTCGTCCTCGAACAGCTCCAGGATCCGCTCGGCCTGCGGTCCGTCGCCGTCCATGCCGAGCAGCACCTCGACGATCCGGTCGGTGGTGCCCTCGCCGTAGATCTCGTCGAGGTCGGGGTGGGCGAGCCAGTGGTAGTCGACGTAGGCCGGGGTGCGTACCACCTCGCGCACCTTGGTCAGGTCGACCTGCTTCTCCTCGACGGCGCGGTCCCACACCGAGGAGTTCAGCGCGCCGGCCTGGAAGCTGCCCGCTTCGACCAGCTTCCAGGTCTTGTCGTGCGAGCCGGAGTACGAAGGGCGTCCGTCGAAGTCGGCCTCGGGGTCGACGCCTGCCTCCTGCAGGAAGAAGCGCGGCATGAGGTGGCCGGATGTGGAGCTCTCGCTGCCGAAGGTGAACGTCGTGCCGGCGAAGTCCTCCAGCCGCTCGGCGGGCACGTCCGTCCCCGCGACGAACACCGAGGTGAACTCCTCGTCGATCGGGCGCTGGGCCACGGCCTGCGCCCCGGGCGTCTCCAGCCGCGCCTGCACGCCCGTCAGGCCGCCGAACCAGCCGAGCTTGACGTCGCCGTTGGCGAACGCGGTGACGACGGCGGCGTAGTCGGTCGCCGGCTGGTAGCGGACGGGGAAACCGAGCTCCTCGGTCAGGTAGTCGGCCAGGCCGCCGAAGCGCTCCTCGAGCAGGGCGACGTCCTGGTCCGGGATGCCGCCGATGACAAGCGGCGGCGGCGAGGCCGCGGTGGCACCGCCGCCCCCGCACGCAGTGACGGTCGCCAGCGCGGCGGCGACGAGCAGCGAGAAGAGCCGGGGCATGGGGTCTCCAACCAGGGACGGGAGCGGGTCGAGCATAGGCACATGCCCACCCGGAACGGGATCCCGACGACTCGGTCACCTCGGTGGCCGTCGCGCGCGGTACTGCCGGCGTACTGGGGTAGGGACACCCTCGATCCGGGAGGACCTTGTGAACCACGCACTGCACCTGACGCTGCTCGGAGCGGCGGCCGGCGCCGCCGGCACGACGGCTCTCAACGCGCTGACGTACATGGACATGGCCGCGCGCGGCCGACCCTCGAGCAGCACGCCGGAGACGACGGTCGAGCGGCTGTCCGAGGTGGCGCACGTGCCCATCCCGGGCGACGAACAGGCCCGCGAGAACCGCGTGGCAGGCCTCGGCCCGCTGACGGGCCAGCTGGCCGGGGTGGGCATCGGCGCGCTGCTCGGCCTGGCGCGTGCGGCCGGATGGCGACCGGCGGTCGGCGTCAGCACCGCGGTCGCCACTGTCGGCGCCATGGTCGGCACGAGCGGCCCGATGACCCTGCTCGGCGTGACTGACCCGCGGACCTGGCCCGCCAAGTCCTGGGTCGTCGACCTCGTGCCGCACCTCGCCTATGGAGCCGTGACAGCGGCCGTCCTCGAGCGACTGGACCCACGCTGATCGGGCACCCTCCCGGAGGCTGAGCTCCCGGCGATCCCACCGCCGGCACCGTCCGGCCCACGCTGACGACAGGAGCACCATGACCGACACCTACGACGTCATCGTCCTGGGAGCCGGCTCGACCGGCACGAACGTCGCCTGGTACGCCCGCGACAACGACCTGACGGTCGCGGTCGTGGAGCGCGAGCTGGTCGGCGGTGAGTGCTCGTACTGGGCGTGCATGCCGAGCAAGGCGCTGCTCGTGCCCACGCACGCGCTGGCGGCTGCGCGCCGGCTACCTGGTGCCGCCGCGGCCGTCGGCGACGTGGACGTCGACGCCGTGCTGGCCCGTCGCGATGAGTTCATCTCGCACCTGGACGACTCCTCGCAGGCGCAGTGGATGGAGAGCATCGACGCCGACCTGATCCGCGGCGAGGGGCGGCTGAGCGGCGAGCGCGAGGTGACGGTGACGGCTGCCGACGGCTCCGTACGCCGCCTCACCGCGCGTCGTGCCGTGGTCCTGGCGACCGGCTCGCGCGCGTCGTCGCCTCCGGTCGACGGTCTGGCCGACATCCGCACGTGGGACAACCGCGACGTCACGACGGCCAAAGACATCCCGGAGCGGCTGCTCGTGCTTGGCGGCGGCGTCGTCGGCTGCGAGATGGCCCAGGCCTACCGCCGGCTGGGCGCGCGCGAGGTCACCGTCATCGAGCGGTCGGACGTGCTGGTCGCGAACTTCGAGCCGTGG
>JBBSUR010000113.1:0-8320 GCA_038234255.1 Mycobacteriales bacterium
AGCTGCCGCGTCAGACCTGGCCGAGGACGGGGGCCGGCGTATGGCGAGGATCTGCTCTCCGGGCTCCGCCAGGACGACCACGAGCCCGTCGACGACGTCACATGTTCGGCTGTGGCCGATCGTCGCCAGCCGCTCCTCGCCCAGCACTTGGGCATGTCGGTCGAGCGCGTGGCGGCATGGGGACTGGTCCGGCCCATGCTGGCGGAGATGTGGCACGTGCAGGACACCGGGCACACCGCCGGAGGCGCGCTGGCGGTCGTCGAGCGGCTGACCCAAGTGGTGAGCAGCGACCGGTAGCCGATCGTCTATCGGGACGGTCATCCGCGGGACGGACTGGTGGCCGCCGTCGTAGTCGACTGCGAGGGTTATGTCTGACAGTATGGGCCGGGTGGAGATTCGCTTCACCCAGGCTGCGCGAAAGCACCGCGTCGGTCGCAGCTCTGTGCGATACGTCTTGGCTCGTGCGACCGCGACCGGTACGACGAGCAACCAAGGCAATCCGGGATGGCGCTACGTCGGGCTGGATGAACGCGGCCGCGAGTTGGAGGTCATCGCCGTAGAGGTCACCAGCGCCACCGGAGAAAAGTCCTGCTCGTCATCCATGTCATGCCGACCAACCTGCGAGGAAGTGGCTCAGATGTCTAGCCTCACCCCCCCCAACATTACCGACGACACCCCCATCGGCCGCGACGTCGACCTCGAGCAGGAAGAAGTCCGATCGGAGGACGGCACCCGACTCACCGACGAGGTTGCTGACGGAATCGTCGACCAGCTCCGCCGATCCTCCGGCCGACCCTCCCTGTCTGGTCAGGCAACCGCCTCCCCGCAGATCGCCTTCCGCGTCGCACCAGCCGTCCGAGACCGCGCCGCCGAGGTCGCCGCCAAAGAGGGCAAGACGATCTCGGAACTGGCGCGCGAGGCACTCGAAGACCGCATCGCCACGTCCCATAGCCGATCGCCGTCCGGGACGACCGGCGACAGCGTGGCGTCGCTGGCGTCGCGAAAGCCCTGATCGGAGCGGCAGAGGAGTGCTTCGAGGCTCAGGGTGCGGGCGGGCCGACGCCATGGTCCTTGAGGACAATGCGCACGGGCGGGCGGCTTGGACGGCGCTCGATTATGTGCCGCGATCGTGCCGGTGCCGGTGGCGGCTTCGGCGCGGAAGGTTGAGGCCAGGGTGCCAGCGGCGCGGGCGAGGTTGAACGCCATCGTGGCGCAGACCAGCCAGGCGCTGTTGGCCCAGAAGTGCCTGAAGGCAGATGCGCGAGGTCCGTTCTTCAGGTCGGCGATGACCTGCTCGACGATCGCGTGCGCCCGGTGTGCCTTCTCCGCTTCGAGCATCGGCAGCGGGCTGTTCGTCAACACCGCGTGGTGGCGGTAGGCGGTGAACTACTCGCTCTGGTTGTTGGGGTTCATGTCCTTGACCCGGCGCACGAGCAGTCGGGCGGTGACGTGCTTGGCCTTGGGCTTAGAGGTGAACGCGATTTTAGCGGGGCGGACAGGTTGAGCAGGCCGTAGTGGCCCTGCGCCAGCGCGCCGACACCATCCTCATCGACCAGCTGCTGCACGTACGCACCCACCGGCCGTGGCGAGCCGGCTTAGGTCTCGGTCGGGAAGTCGGTCAGCGCCCCGATCGACCCATCCTGGTCAGCGGCCAGGTGCATCGCTAGTGGCTGTCCGCACTTACCGGAGGAGCTCCACGGTGCTAAAATTTGGCGAAGATACTCACCATCTCTGCCTCCGAGGAGAACCAATGGCCCCACTCAGGTCGACGAGGCGGGGGCATCGCGTTGCCTCGGTCCGCCGTGTGCTGTCCCTGGGCGCGCTGTCCGCGACGGCGGCAATCCTGGTGGGGGTCGGCGCCGTCGCGTACGCCTGCACCGCCATCGCGACCCTGTCGGTGTCCACGACGTCCGGCCTGCCGGGCAGCATGGTGGACCTGACCGGGAAGGGCTTCAAGGAGGGTGTGCCGGTCACGGTGACCATGTACGACGCCACCAGCGCGGCGACCGGGCCGGTGCTCGCGCAGGCGATCCCGGAGTCTGGCGGAAAGTTCGCGGTCAACTTCCAGGTCCCCGCCTCCGCTGCCGGCACGCAGGTCATCTCGGCCTCCCAGACCGCGGCCGATGGCACCCCCATATCTCGCATGTCCGCCGGGGCGGTCTTCCAAGTCCTCGACGCCAGCGCGCCTCCCGCCGCGGCCGACGCGAAATCCTCGCCGACGGGGCTCCTGGTGGCGGTCGCCGCCGCTGTCCTGGTTCTCGGCCTCGGGGCGGGAGGGGTGATGCGTCGCAAGCGGCGCAACGTCCCGGAGTCGGACGCCGCCGGGCTCCCCGAGCAGATCGAGCAGATCGAGACCCCGGTTGCCGGAGCCGTCGACGAAGCGGGCCTGGCGAGCGTGCGGGACTCGGAGGAAGGACGCGTCGGTGCGGCTCACTGACGATCGCTGGGCCGTCGCCGGCATGGTCGCCGGGCTCGGACTGATCCTGACCGCTTGTGGCTCATCGGATACGCCGACCGCGGACGAGCGCAGCGCACCGACGAGCGCTCCGAGCGCGCCGGCTACCACCGCCGGCCCCACGAGCAGTGCGAGTGCCACTAGCAGCCCCAGCAGCACGAGCAGTCCCAGCGGTGCTGCGAGCGAGGCGACCATCACGGCCCTGTCCACGAGCGGCACCCCGACCGACCCGACCGTGACGGTCACGGGAACGGGCTTCGGTGCGAGGCCGGACCCTGACCCCGCTACCTCCCCGCAGGGACAGGAAGGCTGCCCCGCGGCTCCGGAAGAGGGCAACGGCTTGCTCTACGGGGAGAACCTGTACATCCAGGACACGGCGGCCAAGGTCGGCGCCGAGGAGTGGACAGCCGGACGGAACGGCGGCGGGATCTTCGCCTGCCTCGCCCTGATCATCGAGGAGTGGACCCCGAGCAAGGTGGTCTTCAGCCTTGGCAACACCTTCGGGAAGATGATCCCCGAGAACTACTACGTGATGAGCGACGGCGACCCGTTGGAGGTGACCGTCAAGGGGGCCACCATGACGGGGACGGCGAAGCTCTCCAGCTGACCATGCCTGGGTGTCCGGCAGGCGACGGTTGCCGTTCAGCTCCGGGCGGCGACGGCGGTGTTGCCGGCCAGGGGTCGGAACCCGCGCAGGCGCAGGCTGTTGCTGACGACTAACACCGAGCTGAACGCCATGGCCGCACCGGCGATCAGCGGGTTGAGCAGCCCGGCCGGGCCGTCGCGTCGGCAGAGGGAGCACCGCCATGACCGGCCCCGCAGCGGGACGGCTCACCGAGACCACGGATTCCCCACGCTGCTCGGGCGACGCGGGTGTCGCGGCGGTGCTGATCCTCGCCCTGGCGAGCGTCCTGACCCTGGTCGGCGCCGATCGGCCTCGTTGGCTGCTGTCGCTGTGGCTCGCCAGCGGGCCCAGGCCGCGCGGGTGGCTGAGCAGGCCTCGGGCCGGCTGCTCAACCACGCCGATCGGGGACGTCGCCGACGTCGTGGCGCAGGTGCGCCACCCGGTCCGCTCGGCCGGCTCGGGGCGGCGGCTGCCCGAGCCCGAGCCGGACCGGGAAACCCGCCGGCCGGTTCATCCGTTGGACCCCCGACCGCTCACCGATGACCGGCTGCGCGGCGTAACCTCACGCGGGGGGAGATCGTTGCAAGGGTGTCCGGTTCGACCCTGACCGCACACCTTATCCGCCGCACGTCGCAGCACCCGCACCTGCCCGCACCGACCGTGACCTCAGGAGCCAGCCGGCATGCAGCCGTCGTTCACCCCCGCACCCGTCCCCCGCTCGTCACGTTCGACCGGGAAGTTGATCGGCGACGCGCTGCGCCGACCCGGTGGCCGGCGGGCCATCTCGGTGCTGTCCGTCGTGCTGTTCATCGCCGGCGTCGGCATGTTCGCCTTTCCGGTCGGCACCGACGTCTACGGTCGCTACATCCAGGGCAACCTCCGGGAGCAGTTCGACGATCCCGGAGTCGTGGCTGCCTACGCCGAGCGGCGCATCCCGGTCGGTGACGGACTGACGACGATGCGCATCCCCAAACTCGATGTGGATGTCCTCGTGGTCGAGGGCACGACCCCGGCGGCCCTTCGAGCCGGAGCCGGGCACTACGTCGGCACGCCACTGCCGGGCGAAGCCGGCAACATTGCCATCGCCGGGCACCGGACGACCTATGGCCGACCACTCAACCGCATGGACGAGCTTGTCCCAGGCGACATCGTCGAGCTGGAGACCCCGTTCGCGGTGCACACGTACAGGGCGGTAGACCCCTTCGCCGGTCACGCCAACCCCTGGGTGACGACCCCGACCGACTTCAAGGTCATCGATCCCGAACCCGGCAAGAGCCTGCTGACCCTGACGACCTGTCACCCCAAGGGCAGCGCCAAGCAGCGGTTGATCATGCGCTTCGAGCTGGTCAAAACCGAGCAGCTCCGGCCACCCGCGTGAGTCGCGCTCCGGGCAGGGCCTTGGCACGCTGCGCGCTGGTCCTGCCGGTCCTCGGCGCGCTGGTGCTCGGGACCGCCCTCCCAGCCAGCGCCACCATCGGTGGAGTGCAGCGGGGCGAGGTCATCACGACGCCGAGGTCGTTGTCCCTGACCGCAGACTTCGGTCCTTCGGCTCCGGACAACCCGCCCCGTCTGACGATCACCGAGCCAGGCGGAGGCCCGGTGGTTGTCGCCTCTGCCGAGCCGAACCTGCTCGAGGTGGGCCAGCTCAACTACATGTTGGACACCCAGTGCTGGGTCCCCACCGATCCGAGCGCCACCTGCCGGACCGCAAGGCCGGGCCGCAACGGCGTGTGGCGCGTCGTGCAGACCGGCAGCGGCGCGGACTCGCTGACCTTCACGCTCGCCATCGCCCCTCAGGCGCCCCGCGGGGTCGTTGCCGAAGCCGCCTCGCCCACCGAGATGCGGGTCAGCTGGCGCCGTGGTGCTGAGCCGGACCTCGTCAGCTACACCGTATTCGAGGCCGGCCAGGCGGCCCGGGACGGGCTCGCTCCGGCGGACGTCTGCGCCGAGACCGGCCTGTGCAGTGCGGTCGTCACCTATCCGACGCCAGCAACGGGCTCCCACACTTACTCCGTCCGCGCATTCCGCTCCGACGGAGCCGCCGGGGTCCTGCCCTCCCCGTCGTCCAGCGAGGCGTCCGGCGATCTCAGTTTCGCGCCGCCGTCCCCAAATCCCTCCGCTGAGTCCAGCGCACCAGGCGCGCCGGGAGCCGGTGATCTGACCCCGGCCGCGAGCGGCACCGCGTCGCCCGGTGCCCCAGGCGACCCGTCGCCCGGCAGCTCGGCCAGTGCCCGCACCGCCGGGCCCGGGACCGCCGCGACCGGGGGCGGTGGAGCCGCCGATGCCGCCGCCAAGGGCCGCAAGGCGTTCTCGCTCGGCTTCAACAGCTTCGGGCCGAAGTTGGGCATCCCCAAACTGCCGCCGCTGCCCGCGGCGCCGCCGGCGCCCACGGTCGCCAAACTCCCGGACGGCACGTTCGAGCCGACCCTGGGATTCGCGGACTCAGAACTGGTCGAGCCGGGCGAGCCGGAAGCGGTCACTGCGACGGGGGCCTCGCAACGGGTGAGTGCGGCCGTCGGGGGCGTCTTGGACTCCGAGCAGCTTGCCCGCAGCACGGCGGGGGCGCTCATTCTGCTCCTGGCCGGTGGCCACCTGCGCCGTTGGCTGAGCGACAGCCCCGAAGACTGAGCGGCCCACGGTCCGCCGTCGGGCTCAGGCGCGGTGCCGCCCCGTGGCGTCGGGGTCGGTGTCCGCACTTTCCGACCCGGAGGTTCCCGCCGCCCCGCCGGAGGTCGGCACAGGGGCACTGCGCTCCAGCTCGGCCTGCAGCCGGGCGTTCTCCTGCGCGAGGTCCGCACGCTCGCCCCGGACGTCGCGCACCTCGCGCTTGACCGCTACCTGCTTCGCGCGCCTGCGCGCGGCGCCGACCAACATCAGTCCCAAGCCCGTCATCGCCAGCGCGCCCACGACCACGCCGACCAGGAACAGCCCGCCGATGGACACCTTGTCGAGCGAGACGCCGAAGGCCTCGGCCTGCACGCTCCCACCGTTGGCCAGCACGACCCCCGCGGCCAACAGGGCACACAGCACAATCAGGACGAGACCGACGGCGACCACGAAAAGCTCCTTCGACAGGTGACGGCTGGACAGGTGACGGCTACGCCAGCCCTTACCCCGTCGCCAGCGGTAGCAGTCCCCGACTCAGGACCACCCCGAGCAGGGCGACCGCGCCGGCCTTGTCCAGCGGCTCGTTGCCGTTGCCGCACTTGGGTGACTGCACGCAGGACGGGCAGCCCGTCGGGCACTCGCAGGCCTCGATCGCCGTCCGGGTGGCGGCCAGCCAGGCCCCGCCGCGCACGAAGCCCTGCTCGGCGAACCCTGCTCCGCCCGGGTGGCCGTCGTACACGAACACGGTGCAGCTGCCCGTGTCGGGGTGCAACGCCGTCGACACGCCACCGATGTCCCAGCGGTCGCAGGTGGCGAACAGCGGAAGCAGCCCGATGGCCGCGTGTTCCGCGGCGTGTGCGGCACCCGCGACGTCGGCCGCGGCCAGTCCGGCGGCACAGAGCAGCTCGGGGACGACGGTGTACCAGACCGCCCGGGTCCGCAGCCGACGGGCCGGCAGGTCCAGCGCCTGCTCGCCCAGCACCGCTGCGCTGCCGATCTGCCTGCGCAGGAACGACACGACCTGGTGCGTCACGTCGACGGTGCCGAAGTGCAACTCCACCCCGTCGTACGCCGTGGAGCGCAACGACTCGACGATCGCCAGATCGGTGATCTCCCGGGCCGAGGTAAAGTAGTCCGGCTCTGCGGCGCGCACCAGGGCCACGGCGTCGTCGAGGTCGAGCTGCTCCACCAGCCAGCTCTCGCCCTGGTGCAGGTAGACGGCGCCCCGGTGGGCCTGGGAGTGGGCAGCGGCGGCGTCGATGGTCCCGAGCAGGCGACCGGTGTCGCACTCGACGAGCCGGACCGGCGATCCACCGGTCCCGCGCAGATCGACCTCCGGCCGCTCGCGCGAGGTCCAGAACCAGCCCTTCGGCCGGGCCCGCACTATGCCCCGGCGGACCAGGTCGCCGAGCAGGACGCGGACCGCTTCCGGGTCGCCGAACAGCTCCAGGTCGGAGTCGGTCAGCGGCAGCTCGGCGGCGGCGCAGCCCAGGTGCGGCGCCAGGACGTACGGGTTGCCGGGGTCGAGCACGGTGCTCTCGACCGGCCGGCCGAACAGCGCCTCGGGATGATGCACGAGGTAGGTGTCCAGCGGGTCGTCGCGGGCGATGAACACCGCGAGGGCGCTCTGTCCGGCCCGGCCCGCCCGTCCCGCCTGCTGCCAGACCGACGCCACCGTCCCTGGCCAGCCGGTGAGCACCACCGCATCGAGTCCGGACACGTCCAGGCCCAGCTCCAGTGCGTTGGTCGCGGCCACGCCGACCAGGTCGCCGGACTGCAGTCGCCGCTCCAACTCACGCCGCTCCTGCGGCAGGTAGCCGCCCCGGTAGGCGGCCACCCGGTCGGTCAGCGACGGCGCCGCCTGCGCCAGTGCCCGCCGGGCGGTCAGCGACACCGCCTCCGCGCCGCGCCGGGAACGGACGAAGGCGATCGTGCGGGCCCCCTCGACCACCAGGTCCGCGAGCAGGTCGCCCGTCTCGGCGGTGGCCGAGCGCCGGACCGGTGCTCCCCGCTCACCCCCGTCGCCGGAGGACGGCATCAGCGGCGGCTCCCACAGCGCGAACTCCATGCTCCCCCGCGGCGACGTGTCGTCGGTCACGGCGATCACCGGCCGTCCGGTCAGTCGCGAGGCGGAGACCTCCGGGTTGCTGGAGGTGGCGCTGGCGAGCACGAAGACCGGGTCCGCGCCGTAGCGGGCGCACACCCGTCGGAGCCGCCGCAGCACCAGCGCGACGTGCGAGCCGAAGACGCCTCGGTAGGTGTGGCACTCGTCCACGACGACGAATCTGAGCCCGCGCAGGTAGGACGCCCAGTCGGCGTGGCGGGGCAGGACGGCGCGGGACAGCATGTCGGGGTTGGTCAGCACCAGCCGGCCGTGCCGGCGTACCCAGTCCCGCTCCTGGTGCGGGGTGTCCCCATCGAAAGTCGCGGCCCGTACCGCCACCAGCTGCAGCGCCCGCACCGCCCGCAGCTGGTCGGTGGCCAGGGCCTTCGTGGGCGCCAGGTACAGCGCTCCGGCCCTGTCGTCGCCCAGGAGCTCGGTGAGCACCGGCAGCAGGTAGGCCAGCGACTTGCCGCTCGCCGTGCCCGTGGCCACGACGACGCTGCTGCCGCCGTGAGCGAGCTCGGCGGCC
>JBBSUR010000114.1:0-8246 GCA_038234255.1 Mycobacteriales bacterium
CCCGGTGCCGCTCACGCAGCGTCGGGTTGGTGCGGTACGCGGCGCTGGTCACCGCGCAGGCGCAGCCCGTCCCAGTTGCCGAATTCGTTCTCCGGGATCCACTCGTTGGCCCAGTAGAGCTCGCCGTACCGCTCCTGCAGGGCAGTGGCCCAGTCGCTGTGCAGCATCCGGACCGCGTCCTCGGGGGTGCGCCACACGCACAGCATGTAGCACGAGCCGCCACTGCCGATCCCGATGACGCTGCGCAGCAGCGCCGGGTCGGCGAACAGCCGCCGCCGGTGCCGGCGCATGTTCCACCAGCAGGCGGGGAATTGGCGCCGCTTGGTCCGCACGCTCAGCACGGCCCCACCAACGCCCTTGAGCTGCTCGCGGGCCCGTCGCGCCTCGGGTGAGCCCCCAAAGTTGATCATCCCGGCTCCGTCGACGATGCCGGTCAGTACCGGCGGCAGGCCGTAAGTGGCCGGTGGGGACGGAGCGGGCGGGGCGACCTCCGGCGCGAACGAGACGCCCGACCAACTGCCGACCTCGTGCTCGGTCGGGTGCCAGCGGACCAGCCAGAGCGAGCTGAGCAGCCGCGAGTAGCCCCACATGATGTCGCCGTGCGCATCGGAGCGCATGAACTCCTGCATCTCGTGCCGGCTGCGCCACGCGGTGATCGTCCAGAACTCGGTCGGGCTCGACACGATGCTGGCCCAGCGCACCACCTCCTCGGTGTTCGCCAGCTGGCGTCGTATCCGGCGGGTGGCCACCATCATGGACGGGAACGAGGCAACGCTCTTCAGCCGAGAACGGGTCGTGACGATCAGCAGCTCGGTCATTTGACAGACCTTAGTTCGTCGGACCGAAGGCGAAAGTCGGCCCAAGGCGAAAGTCGGCCCAAGGCGAGAGTCGGCCCAAGGCGAGAGTCGGCCCAAGGCGAGAGTCGGTAGGTCGGACACGCGGAAAGGTTGCGGTCCGCGCGCCTACCGCCTAGAAAGTAGGCGTACCGCTCCAGCAGCGGTGGCTCCCGCATCCGGCGTGGTCTGTCCCGGCCGGTGTCCCCCAGCGAAAGGTATCCCTGTGACGGTCAGCCTCAGCAAGGGCGGCAACGTCTCTCTCACCAAGGAGGCCCCCGGCATGACCGCCGTGCTCGTCGGTCTTGGTTGGGACGCACGTACCACCACGGGCACGGACTTCGACCTCGACGCCAGCGCCATCATGGTCAAGTCGGACGGCAAGGTCGTCTCGGACAGCCACTTCATCTTCTTCAACAACAAGACCTCTCCGGACGGCTCGGTCGAGCACACCGGCGACAACCTCACCGGTGAAGGCGAGGGGGACGACGAGTCGCTCAAGGTCAACCTCGCGACGGTTCCGTCGGAGGTCGACAAGATCGTCTTCCCGGTCTCGATCTACGAGGCGGACCAGCGCTCGCAGAGCTTCGGCCAGGTGCGCAATGCCTTCATCCGGGTCGTGAACCAGTCCGGTGGTACCGAGATCGCGCGCTACGACCTCACCGAGGACGCCTCCAGTGAGACCGCGATGGTCTTCGGTGAGCTCTACCGCAATGGCTCCGAGTGGAAGTTCCGCGCCGTGGGCCAGGGCTACGCCTCCGGCCTGTCCGGCATCGCCCGGGACTTCGGCGTCAACGTCTGACCTGCTCGTCCGTCCGAGTGCTGCGCCGAGTTCACCCCTGAGGAGTCCGGCATGCCCATCGACTACAGCAAGCGACCCAGCAGTTCGGGCGGCGGCGACCGCCCGGTGTCACTGTCCAAGGTCACGCTCACCAAGTCGAGTCCGACGGTGTCGCTGACCAAGCAGGGCAGCGGGGGCGGACGGCTCCACGTCAACCTCAACTGGACCGCGCGGCCGGACGATCAGGCGCAGCCGAAGGGATTCCTCAAGCGCATGGCCGCCGCGTCGCAGCCGGCCATCGACCTCGACCTGGGTTGTCTGTTCGAGTTGAGCAACGGGCGTAAGGGCGTCGTCCAGGCGCTCGGCAACGCCTTCGGCAACCTCGACAGCCCGCCGTACATCTTCCTGGACGGTGACGACCGCTCCGGCGCGAACACCTCCGGGGAGAACCTGTTCATCAACCTGGCCCACGCCGGCGAGCTGCGCCGGGTGCTCGTCTTCGCCTGCATCTACGCCGGCGCCGCCGGCTTCGAGCAGGCGAAGGGAGTGGTCACGCTCACCCCGGCCAGCGGAGCGCCCATCGAGGTCCAACTGGACGAGGCGGGCGGTCGCTCCCGGATGTGCGCCGTGGCGCTGATCGACAATGCGGGAGGCGAGCTCACGGTGCGCCGCGAGGTGCGCTACATCGACGGGGGTCAGGACGTTCTCGACAAGGCCTACGGATGGGGCATGGACTGGGCGCCGGGCCGCAAGTAGCCGCCCCCACCACTGGCCGACGCCACCACCGACCTGCCGACCACGCGTGCGCCACTTCTGTTTCGTCCCGGCTGCGGTTCTGGCCGATCTGCTCGACCGCCAGCCTGCCGACTTCACCCCGGACGCGGCACCGCAGACGCTCGCCACCGCGCTCGGCGCGACGCTGTACATGCCGGCGACCCGGCCCTTCCTCGCGCGGGACGTGCACAAGCGCAGCGCCGCCGGAGTCATGTCGGTGGTGCTGTGCCTCGAGGATGCGGTGGCGGACGGCGACCTGCCCGAGGCGGAGCGCAACCTCGTCGAGCAGGTGTCGCTCTTGGCGGCACAGGATTCTCGCGAGGACCCGCCGCTGTTGTTCGTGCGCGCCCGCACGCCGGAGCAGGTCGTGGACGTCACCGAGCGGTTGGGGCCTGCAGCGGTCCGGCTGACCGGCTTCGTGTTGCCGAAGTTCACCCGCGACAACGGCGCCGCCTTCCTCGACGCGGTGACGGCCGCCGAAGCGCGGTCCGGCTCGGCGCTGTACGCCATGCCCGTCCTCGAGTCCGCCGAGATCATGTACGACGAGACGCGCCGGACGGCGCTGCACGACATCCAGGCGCTGCTCGAACCGCACCGGTCCCGGATCCTGGCCCTGCGGCTTGGCGCCGCCGACCTGTCGGGTCTCTACGGGCTGCGCCGGACACCGGGGGTGAACGTCTACGAGGTCGGCGTGTTGCGCGACGTCATCAGCGACGTGGTGAACATTTTCGGCCGGGCCGACGGCAGCGGGTATGTCATCGCCGGGCCGGTGTGGGAGCACTTCGCCATGCCCGAGCGACTGTTCAAGCCGCAACTGCGCACGACCCCGTTCGCCGACGACCCGACCGGACTGCGGCTGCGCCAGCGGTTGATCACCGACGACCACGACGAGCTGCTGCGCGAGGTCGTCCTGGACAAGGCCAACGGCCTGCTGGGCAAGACGGTCATCCACCCCAGCCATGTCGGCCCGGTGCACGCGCTGCTCGTCGTCTCCCACGAGGAGTACGCCGACGCCGTCGCGATCCTCGCCCGGGAGGGCGGCGGGGTGGCCGGCTCGCCGTACCGCAACAAGATGAACGAGGCGGGACCGCACCGGGCCTGGGCCACCCGGCTCCTGCAGCGGGCCGAGGTCTTCGGCGTCTCGCGCGAGGGTCAGGGGATCGTGGACGTGCTCGGCGTGTTGGAGGGACAGCACTCGGTGCGGCGGGTCTGATCGGCCGACGCGTACCGGCGCCAGGCGTCGACGATCTCCTCGCTCGCGGCAAACCCGGCCTCCCGCGTCCTGGTCAGGTGTGGCGCCGAGTGCCCCAGCCGGTCCAGCTCGCTGCCCGCGGGGAACCAGCCGTGGGCAGCGAGGTCGAGCATCTCCCGGTCCAGCGAGGTGTCGCCGGCAGCGAGCAGCACCGGGTCGCCTCCGCCGTGCTCCTGGCTCACCCGCTCCACGACGCGCAGCACGGCGGCGGACTTGTCCAGGCCGATCGGCAGCAGGTAGAGCTTGCCGCCCTGGTGCACCGCGCGCCAGCCCAGCCCGGCGCAGCTGCCGGTCACCGCGACCAGCTCGTCGCCGTGCAGCAGGTCGCCGTCGACCGCCGCCACGAGGAAGACGCCGTCCGCGTCGCGGACCCGCAGCAGCCACCCGCGATCGCCGTAGCTCGCGAGCACGGTTCGCAGGGCGTCGACCGGCGCGGAGTCCACCGCCAGGCGCTGCGCCACCTCCCGGGCCCAGTCGAGGTCGGGCTCGCCGTCCACCAGGATCCCAGCGCCGCTGGCCACCACCGCGTGCCGTGACCGGAGCGGCAGGTCGATCCGCTCGTACTGCGCCCGGGTGCGGGTCGTGACCGGGACGATCACGGCCGACCGGGCCAGCTCGAGCAGGCCCTGCTCGGTCTGCTGCGACACCAGGCTGATCGTCCGTCCGTCCAGGACCTCCACGACCCGGGAAGGACGGTACGGACCGCGCTCGGCCGCGGCCGGCGAGTAAATCAGCGTCTGGTCGAGGTCGGTGACGACCACCACGGGAGCGCTCACCGGGCCGCTCCGGACAGCGGACGCACCAGACCCACGCAGCTGTAGGACATGTCGCGATACTCCTCGACGGGCACCCCGCGCTCCTCGGCGAGCACCAGCAGGTGCGCGAGCTGGTCGGAGCGGTCGGGGTGGATCAGCAACTTCCACGGGAGCCGTCGGATGAGCACCCGGGTGGCTTCGCCGACGCCCGGCTTCACGAGATGGATCGAGGGCAGGCCGAACCGGGCCTGCAGCCGCTCGACCTCCCGCAGTCCCCGGAAGGTGATCGAGCGGTCGCCGGCGTACACCACCGGCCAGCGCTGCGCGACGGATTCACGCACCGCGCCGAACTCCTCGCTGATCGCGTCGAGGAAGCGGGCGCTCTGGTCCTCGCCGGCCAGCTCGCGGTAGACCTTCGCGCCGTGGAACTCGCGCGGCCCGATCAGCTCGCGGCTGTAGACGGTGCGCGACACCAGACCGCAGACGGTGGCGTTGAGGCAGGCGGACGGGATCAGGATGTCCTCGCGGGTGCCGAACAGCAGCGCACACTCGCCCGGGTCGGCCAGGACGGCAAGGTCGGGCCGGAAGAGCGCCCCGGCGTACGCCGTCAGTGCCGCGGTCAATTCCTGGACGATCGCGCCCTTGCCGGTCCACCCGTCGACGAACACGACCCTCGCCGGGTCGTGCCGGGCCGCGACGTGGTCCAGCGCGACCGTGTCGATGCCCACGCCCCGAACGATCGAGACGCTGTAGTGCGGCAGGTCCAGCCCGTGCACCTGCCGGGCCCACCGGCGCAGCAGAATCCCGACCGGCGTGCCCGCGCGGGCCAGCGACACCAGCACCGCCTCCGGACCGCGGGCGGCCAGCACCTGCTCGCCGACCACCCCGACCTGCTCGGCCAGGCTGCGGGCGGTCCGGCCGAGGGTGTCGGCGAACAGCTCCAGGTAGCGGGGCCCGGGGGAGTACTCGACGGGCAGCATCTCGGCGTAGTTGCGGCCGCCCTGGATGGCCCGCTCGCGCGTGGCCAGGTCGAGCTCCAGCGCCACCTCCGACAGGTCGCTCAGCAGGAACGTCACCTCGTCGGGTGCGTAGCTGCTCACCACCAGCGGCCGGTCGGTCGGGGTCACGGCGGCCCGGTCACAGCCGGCTCGCCGGACGTGCCCGGCTGGACCTGCACGACGTGGAGGTCGCGTCCAGCGGCTCCGGCCAGCGCCCGCACCAGCCCGGGGCGCACCGGGCGGTCGGTCAGGAGCACCACGGAGTCGAAACCCGGTGCGGTGCCGCGGTCCGGGCGGCGGCTCGGCGCGACGTTGTAGGCGAAGGCCTCCCGGTCGGCGTTGTCGGTGGCCGGGAAGCGCAGCACGCTGCGCAGCGGATATCCGGCGGCGTCCACGACGAGCGCGGGGGACCGGGTGGTGGAGCTGGTCCGGACCTGCGGGCCGAGGGCCGCGGCCGTGAGCTGGGCGGCGTACAGGAACTCCTCGTCGCCCAGGACCAAAACGCTGCCGCTGACCCGGCGGCGCAGCGCCGCAGCCAACATGCCGGTCGCCGTACGCAGTCCGGCCTCGGCGTCGGCGTCCCAGCCGAAGGCTCCGGTCAACGGCGTCCGGTCCGGCAGACGCAGCTCCCACGACTGCGCCGGCACCGGACCGGTGGGCAACGCTTGCGGCTCGGGACAGGCGACCAGTTCGGCCGCCCGCTCCGGCAGGTCCGCCGGCAGGTCGATCCGCCCCTCGGCGAGGCACACGTCGACCAGGTCCGCGCCGAGGCCGGCGACAGCGGCGGTGGTGGCCGCGCGCTGGGCGGGGCTGCGGACGTCGAGCAGGCAGGCGAGCAGGTAGCGGCCCCGCGGCCAGCGCCGGTGCAGGACCCGGATGGCGTTCACCGCGGTCCGGCCGCTGGACAGCTCGTCGTCGACCAGGACCAGGGTCGTGGCCGGGTCGCGCAGCAGCCGGTCGTCCAGCACCCCGAGGGCCTGCTCGACGGCGTGCGAGTGCTCCTCGGCGAAGTGCACGCCGCGGACTGCGCCGGGCAGCGGGCGGCGGGTGGTGTGGGCGTACGGCGCGCAGCCCCCCGTCGGGCCGCAGGCGGCGGCCACGCCGTGCCCGAGCCCGGTGGCCGTCTCGGCAAAGCCCAGGACGTACGGCGCCGTCCCCGGCTCGAGTGCGGCGCGGACCCGGGTGCCCAACTGCTCGGCGGCCTGGAGCACGACGGCTCCGGGCACGGGGACGTGCTTGCCGAGCACGAGCGACACCAGCAGGTGGGCCCGCCGAGGATTGCGGCGCAGCGCCAGGGCGGCGATGCCGGCTGGGGCGTCCAGTACGGCACCGGTCCGCTGCGTCACCCAAGCGGCGCAGTCCACGTGCCGGCCACTCTCCGATCGGGCGTCAGCGGGCGCGCGACGCGCGGATGTCGACGACCAGACCGTGGGCGCCGTCGACGATGGCGTCGAGGGTGTGAGCGTAGGTGAGCCAGTCGGGGTGCGGCCGGTCCAGCAGGTCCTGCGCCCGCTCCAGCCGACCGGCGAGGGCATTCAGCGCCTGCCCGTGGCGTGGGTCGACCGGCCCGGCCATCAGCAGCCGGCGGGCATCGCGGACGGCGAAGCGGGCCCGCCCGGCCGCCTGCGCCGGCGCAGCGGCCACGCTGCGGAGCTCGGCGAGCCGCTCGTGCGGCGCCTCGAGGTGCTCCTGCGCCTCGTTCAACTCCTCCCGTGCACGGCCGAGGGCGTCCAGGGCGAGCTCCCAGTGCTGCCTGAGGTCCGTGGCCGCCTCCGCCGCCTCGGTCAGCGCCTGGTCGGCGCGGCCCAGGGCGGCGGCCGCCCGAGCGGCGCTGTCGTCCAGGTCGGCCGAGCAGGCCAGCACGAAGTCCCGGCGCAGCGTGCGCAGCACGTCGTCGTCGCCCTGCTCGAGTCGATGCTGCAGCGCGGAGCGGCGGGTCGTCAGCGACAGCGTGTGCCGGTGCACCTGCTGGCGCAGTCCGGGCAGGTTGCGCACACATGTGGTCGCCTCGGCGGACAGGGCGGCGGCGTCTTGGCAGGTCCGGAGCACCTGGGCGATCCCCTGCCGGGCGGGGTCGCCGGCTCGTTCCAGGCCGGCGAGCGCCTGCCGCAGCAGCTCGCGGGCCCGCGGGGCGAGCAGTCCCTGCGCCTGCGCCGCCTCGATCTCGGCGTGCACCTCGACGAGCGCCTGCTCGGTCGTGCGGCGCTGGCCGACGAGCTGCTGGAGCGCGTCCGTCACCCGTACGAAGTCCTCGGTCGAGCGGTCGGACCATGTGGAGATCTCCTCGAGGGCGTGCCGCATCGCCTCGTTGGAGGCGGTGAACGCCGCGGCCGCCGCAGTCGCGTCCTCCACCTCGAGGTCCTCGCCGACGTCCCAGCGCGAGACGGCGTCGAGGTAGGCGCGGATCGCGTCGTCGGCGCCGCCGCTCACCGGCTCCCACCGCTCGCGCAGGCGTTTGCCCGTCGGGCCGCTGTCGACGCCGGCGATGAAGTCCAGGTGGGAGGCCGCCGAGCGCTGGGCTCCGTCCAGCGCCACCAGCGCCACGGCCGCCAGCGCCTTGGCCTCGCGGGCGGCGCCCAGCGCGAGGTCGCGGCGACGGCGCCACCACCGTGGCTCGGGAGCTAGCGACACGGCGCGGCTCCCTTCCCCATCGTGCCAGCCTGCCTCAGCCCGGTGCCTGGCGTCTGCGTTACCGTTCCGGACCTCTGACGGAGTCGAGCACAGGAGTCCACGATGGCGGTCAGCCTCAGCAAGGGTCAGAGTGTCTCGCTGGTCAAGCAGGGTGGCGGCACCCTGACCCGCGTCCGGATGGGCCTGGGCTGGGACGCGATCAAGAAGAAGGGCATGTTCGGC
>JBBSUR010000115.1:0-8189 GCA_038234255.1 Mycobacteriales bacterium
CTGCGCACGCTGATGCTGGCCGCGCCCTACCGCCACAGCCCGCTGGACTACGGCTCGACGGTCTACCGGCTCCCCGCCGAGTTGGACCGCCACGTCGTCCTGCGCGACCGGACCTGCACTATCTCCGGCTGCGGCCGCTCCGCTGTCAGTTGCGACGGCGAACACGCCGTGCCCTGGCCACGCGGCTCCACCAGCGAATCCAACTGCGGAGCCATGTGCAGATGGCACCACCGGCTCAAAACCCACGCCGGCTGGATGGTCGACCGGCTCACCGACGGCTCCGTGCTCTGGACCAGCCCCGAAGGACACACCCGCCAGCGCCATGCCTTCGACTACACCCGCTACCTCAGCTGACCCGCCAGGTGGGCCCGATGGACGGGCGCACAGCCTCACGCTGCGCGCCGGTCGACCGGGACCGGACCGTAGGATGACGAGCGCCGTCCTAGATCTGGAGACCGTCCTGCCTTCCCGCCGTACGCCGTCCGACCGCGTCACGGTGCGCGTACCAGCCAAGCTCAATCTGCATCTGTCGGTCGGCCAGCTCCGTCCGGACGGCTTCCACGACCTCACCACCGTCTTCCAGGCCGTCGGGCTGTACGACGAGCTGACCTTCACCCGGGCCGACGAGCTGACCGTGACCGTGACCGGCGACGGCGCCGATCAGGTTCCGCTGGACCACACCCACCTCGCGGTCCGGGCCGTCACCCTGCTCGCCGCCGAGACCGGAAACGACCCACGAGTCGCGCTACGCATCGCCAAGGGCATCCCGGTGGCCGGTGGCTGCGCCGGCGGGTCGGCCGATGCGGCCGCGGCACTGGTCGGCTGCGATGCGCTGTGGGCGACCGACTGGAGCCGCGACCAGCTGGCCGTGCTCGGCGCCCAACTCGGCAGCGACGTCCCGTTCTGCCTGCACGGCGGCACGGCGCTGGGCACCGGGCGGGGGGAGCAGCTCACTCCGGTGCTGGAGCGGGGTCAGTTCTGCTGGGTGCTGGCCGTGTCCGATTCCGGTTTGTCGACCCCGGCCGTCTACGCCGAGCTCGACCGGCAGCGCGAGGTCGGGCCGGTGGGGGTCGTCGCCGACCCGGCAGCCGTGCTGGCGGCGCTGCGCCAGGGGGACGCTGTGGCGCTCGGGCGTGGACTGGGCAATGACCTGCAGCCGGCTGCCCTCTTCCTGCGGCCGGCGCTGCGCCGGGTGCTGGACTCCGCCCGAGAGCTCGGCGCCCTCGGCGCGCTGGTGTCCGGTTCCGGGCCGACGGTGGCTGTGCTCGCTCGCGACGCCACGCACGCCGACGCGCTCGCCGCTTCCCTCGTCGGGCGAGCCGAGTGCAGCGAGGTCCGCCGCGCCGACGGGCCGGTCGCCGGCGCCCGGGTGGTCGGGACGCACTGATGGCCGTCAACCTGCTGAACCTCGAAAATGTCACCGTCGCCACCGGCACCCGCCTGCTCCTGGACGAGGTATCGCTGGGCGTCTCCGCGGGCGACCGGATCGGCGTGGTCGGCCGCAACGGCGGCGGGAAGACGACGCTGCTGCGCACCGTGGTCAAGGCCGAGGAGCCGCACTCCGGAAGGGTCACCCACTCCAGCGGGCTGCGGATCGGACTGCTCAGCCAGAACGTGCAGATCGACCCCGAGCTCACCGCCCACCAGGCGATCCTCGGCGCCGCGGCCGAGCACACCTGGGCCGGTGACGCCCGGGTGCGCGAGGTGCTCGACGGGCTCGGACTGCACGACATGGGTCTGGACAGCGTCATCGCGACCATGTCCGGTGGGGAACGTCGACGGGTGGCGCTCGCCGCCCTGCTCGTGCAGGAGTGGGACCTGCTCGTGCTCGACGAGCCGACCAACCACCTCGACGTCGAGGGGGTGGCCTGGCTCGCGCGGCACCTGCAGCAGCGCAGCGCCGCGCAGGCCCACCTGGTCGTCACCCACGACCGCTGGTTCCTCGACGAGGTCAACTCCACCACCTGGGAGGTGCACGACGGGGTCGTCGACTCCTATGACGGCGGCTACTCCGCGTACGTCCTGGCCCGGGCCGAACGCGATCGCATGGCCGGGGCCGCCGAACAGAAGCGACTGCAACTGGTGAAGAAGGAGCTGGCCTGGCTGCGCCGCGGCCCGCCCGCGCGCACCGCCAAGCCGCAGTTCCGGATCGACGCGGCCAACGCGCTGATCGCCGACGAGCCGCCGGCGCGCGACGACATCGCGCTGCAGCGGTTCTCCGCCGCCCGGCTCGGCAAGACGGTGTACGAGCTGGACGGCGTCTCGATGGCGTTCGGCGACAAGGTGCTGCTCGACCGGGTGGACTGGATCCTCGGTCCCGGTGACCGGGTCGGCATCGTGGGCGTGAACGGGGCCGGCAAGTCCACGGTGCTGAAGCTGCTCGTCGGTCAGCAGGAGCCGGACTCCGGCCGGGTCGTGGTGGGGCAGACGGTGAAACCGGCGTACCTCTCGCAGGAGGTGGCCGAGCTGGACCCGGCGCTGCGGGTGCTGGAGGCCGTTGAGGAGGTCGCGAAAGTCGTCGATCTCGGCGGCGGCAAGACGATCGGCGCGAGCTCGCTGGCCGACCGGTTCGGCTTCACCGGCAATGCGCAGTGGACCCGGGTCGGTGACCTGTCCGGCGGCGAGCGGCGGCGGCTGCAGATCCTGCGACTGCTGATGGGCGAGCCCAACGTGATCCTGCTCGACGAGCCGACCAACGACCTCGACATCGACACGCTGAACGCGCTGGAGGACCTGCTGGACGGCTGGCCTGGGACGCTTATCGTGGTCAGCCACGACCGCTACTTCCTGGAGCGGGTCACGACCGTCACGGCGTCGCTGATGGGCGACGGCACGGTCGCGGCGCTGCCCGGCGGGGTGGAGGAGTATCTCGCCAGGCGGAGGAATGCGGCGCCGGTTGCGGCCCCGCTGGGTTCCAAGAAGGGCGGGGCCAAGGGCGGCGGTGACTCGCGGGCCGGGAAGAAGGAGCTGTCCCGGGTCGAGCGTGAAATCGCCCGGCTCGACAAGCGGGAGACCGAGCTCCACGCCGAACTGGCCGAGAAGGCCGCCGACTTCGCCGCCGTGACCCGGCTGGACGAGGAGCTGCGGACGGCGCAAGCCGACAAGTCGGCGCTGGAGGACACCTGGCTGGAGCTCTACGAGCAGGTCGAGTAGATCCTCATGGCCTCCGGCTGTCGCGCAGGGGCACGACCGTCACATGCGCGTACAGCCTGGCGAGCCGTCCAAGGTCGTCAGGATCAGCGGTCAGCACCAGGCCGCCGCCCGACTCGACGGCCAGCGCCACCGCGTGCGCGTCCACCAGGTGCTCGCTGCCGATCCAGGCGGCCTTCGGCCCGTTCCATCTCGTCGAGCCAGGCGACTAGAGCGGCCTGTGCGCGCTGATCGGCTCACCGGTCATCCTACCAGGGAAGGATGACCGTCGCACCGGGTCAGAATGCTCGCTGCGCTTGCCCGCAGGCCACGAGTTGAGGAACATCGCCCCGCTGGGTTCGACGGCGATCGCCTGGGTACCGACGGCATCGCCGTCACTCGACACCCAGGAGGATCCCGTGCCCCGCTCCATCAACAGTTTCGTCGCACTCGGCTTCGGCATTATCTACACGCTTGTCGGGTTGGCGGGGTTCCTGGTCTCGAGCGGCGTGCCTTTCGTGGGCCGGGAAGGCGAGCCGCTGATCGTGTTCGACGTCAACGGCGCGCACAACATCGTCCACCTGCTGATCGGCGTGGGGCTGATCGTCGCCTCTCGGCGGACCAATACGGCGCGCAGTGTCAACATCGGCGTCGGCCTGGTGTACCTGCTGCTGGGTGCGCTGGGTCCGTTCATCAATGGCACCGTGGTCGACCTCATCGGTCTCAACACTGCCGACAACTACCTGCACCTGGTCTCTGGCGCGCTGCTCCTGGGGGTCGGTCTGCTCGCCGACAAGGGGGCGAGCCAGAGACGAGGAGCTGCGCGCCTTCGGGGCGTTGCTGCGCGCCGCGCTGCGCGAGGGACGTGACTTCTGCGGTTGCTACGGCGAGGCAGTTGGGCGGGAGGCGGTGTCGAGGGCCGGCGCAGTCTCCAGTGCTGACAGGCCGTTCCAGGCCAGGTTGACCAGGTGGGCGGCGACCTCGTCGCGGCTGGTGACGCGGTTGTCCAGCCACCACTGGCCGACGAGTGCAACCTGCCCGACCAGCGCCTGGGAGTAGAGCCCGGCAAGCGTGGTCTGGAAGCCGCGGGCGGCGAACTCTGCGGCCAGGATGTGCTCCACCTGCCGGGCGACGTCGCTGATGATGGTGGCGAACCCGCCGCTGTCGGCGAGCGGCACCGGCGACTCGCGCACCAGGATCCGGAAGCCGTCGGACTCGTCCTCGACGTAGGTCAGCAGGGCCAGGGTCGCCTGCTCCAGCAGCCGCTTCGGGGAGTTGCCCGACAGGGCGCCGGTGAACGAGGTGAGCAATCGCTGGACTTCCCGATCGACGACGACCGCATACAGCCCCTCCTTGCCGCCGAAGTGCTCGTACACGACGGGCTTGGAGACCCCCGCCCGAAGAGCGATCTCCTCGACCGACGTGCCGTCGTAACCCCGCTCGGCGAACAGCGACCGCCCGACATCCAGCAGCTGCTCGCGCCGCTGTGTGCCGGTCATGCGGACGCGGCGTACCGGCTGCCCGGCGGGAACCGTCAGGAGGATGCCGCCCGCCGGGCGGCGAGGCGCTCAGGCTTGGCCCATCGCACGTCGGTGGCCCAACCCAGCTTCTCGAAACCGCGGATGAGCTCGGCACTGGTGTCGACCTGCCAGCGGTCGACGCCGTGCCGGGCCGCGGTCGGGTCCGCGTGGTGCAGGTTGTGCCAGGACTCACCCATCGAGATCAGCGCCAGCGGCCACACGTTGCGGGACTGGTCGCGGGTGACGAACGGCCGTTCGCCGACGGCGTGACAGATCGAGTTGATCGACCAGGTGACGTGGTGCAGCACGCAGATTCTGACCAGCGATGCCCAGAAGAACGCGGTCAGCGCGCCGGTCCACGCCGACTCGCCGACGGCTGCCGCCCAGCTGCCGCCCAGCAGCGCGGGCAGACCGAGCGAGACGATGACCCAGACCGGGAAGAGCCGGTTCACGACGCGAATGTCGTTGTCCGCCAGCAGGTCCGGGGCGAAGCGCTGCTGATCGGTCTGCTCGACGTCGAACAGCCAGCCGATGTGGGCGTGCCACAGGCCCTTGCACAGGGCGCTGAAGCTCGTGCCGTAACGCCAGGGTGAGTGCGGGTCACCTTCCTTGTCGGAGTACGCGTGGTGCCGCCGGTGGTCGGCGACCCACCGGGTGACCGGGCCCTCGACGGCCAGGCTCCCGGCGACCGCCAGGGCGATCCGCAGCGGCCGGGCGGCCTTGAACGAGCCGTGCGTGAAGTAGCGGTGGAAGCCGACCGTGATCCCGTGGCCGCTAACGGCGTAGAACACGGTTGACAGCACCACGTCACGCCACGTCAGACCGTTGCCCCACAGGACGACGCCGCTGGCGAGCACCGCCATGAGCGGGATCGTGATGAAGGCGGCCAGCGCGACCTGCTCCATGCGGGCCCAGAGTTTGGTGCGCGGGAGGTCCTGCAGGGGGCGGGACTCGCTCCCGTCGTGTTCGGTCGTCGAGACGGGCGCGCCCAAAACAGGGGAAGCAGTCAACGGGGGAATCCTCACAGCGGGGCAACCGGGCTACGCCACCGTAACCTACGAATGCGTAGGTTGTGCGGCGGCGGCGGCGGCGGGTGCGGCGGCTGGTGCGGGTGCGGCGGGTCAGATCCGGCCCGCGCGGGCTGCGATGCGACAAGAAGCCTCCACCTGGCGCGCAGCGGGTCTTCGGCCGAGCCTGCGCATCGCCTCGCGATCTCGAGGTGGAGGGTGCTTGTCGCACGCTCGGCCGGGCGCCGCGGCTGGAGCGGGGCGCCAGCGCCCATACGGGATGCAAAGATGAGCCCGACCCGGATCGGCTTGTCGCGCGGCGAGGTGGTGCCGGCCGGTCCGCCTTGGTGTAATTGGCAGCACTGCGCCCTTTGGTGGCGTCGAGTCCAGGTTCGAGTCCTGGAGGCGGAGCGTGACGACCGAATCGCACAGGGTGATCACCGTCGGTCGCTAGACTGCCGGCGCCGGGGTCCGGCAGGCCAGCCCAACCGCGAGGAGTTCTTGGTGACCGACGTGCGCCTGGCGGCCGTCGTCGTCCTGGCCGCTGGCGAAGGCACCCGGATGCACAGCGCCACCACGCCGAAGGTCCTGCACGAACTGTGCGGGCGCACGATGTTGGGCCACGTCGTCGCCACCTCCCGCGAACTGCGGCCCGAGCACCTGCTGGTCGTCGTCGGCCATGCCCGCGAGCTGGTGGCAGCCCACCTGGCCGAGCTCGATCCGCAGGCCCGCGCCGTCGTCCAGGAGCAGCAGGACGGCACCGGCTCCGCCGTCCGAGTCGCCCTCGACACGCTGCCCGAGCTCACCGGAACGGTCCTCGTCGTACCGGGTGACGCACCCCTGCTGACCGCGACCACCCTGACCGAGCTGCTCACCACGCACCGGCTGACCCGCGCCGCCACGACGCTGCTGACCGCCGAGCTGGCCGACCCGACCGGCTATGGCCGGGTCGTTCGGGAGGGCGGTTCGGTCGCCGCCGTCGTCGAGGACAAGGACGCCGATGACGCGACCCGCGCGATCACCGAGGTGGCCACCAGCGTCTACGCCTTCGATGCCGAGCAGCTGCGGGACGCGCTGCGGCAATTGACCACCGACAACGCCCAGGGCGAGCAGTACCTCACCGATGTCGTCGGCCTGCACAAGCGGGCCGGCCTGGTCGTCGCGGCTCATGTCGCGCCCGACGCCGGCGAGACGATGGGGGTGAACGACCGGATCCAGCTGTCCGAGGCCGGCCGCCTGCTGCGGGACCGGCTCGTGGCGCAGCACCAGCACGCCGGGGTCACCATCGTCGACCCGTCCACGACCTGGATCGACGTCGGCGTGACCATCGAGGCGGACGTGACCATCCATCCGGGCTGCCAGCTGCACGGAGCCACCACGGTGCAGGCCGGTGCGGTGGTCGGTCCCGGCACCACCCTGACCGACAGCCAGGTCGGCCTCGGTGCCCGCGTCGTCAAGGCCCACTGTGTCGGCGCCTCGATCGGACCGGACGCCGACGTCGGCCCCTACACCTATCTGCGGCCCGGCACCTGCCTCGGGCGAAAGAGCAAAGCGGGCGCCTTCGTCGAGATCAAGGCCAGCACGGTCGGCGACGGCAGCAAGGTGCCGCACCTGTCCTACGTCGGCGACGCCGTCATCGGTGAGCGCAGCAACATCGGGGCGGCGACCGTGGTCGTCAACTACGACGGTCGCGACAAGCACCGCACCACGATCGGCGACGACGTCCGGATCGGCAGCGACACGATGCTCGTGGCCCCGGTCGACATCGGCGACGGCGCCTACACCGCAGCCGGTTCGGTCATCACCGACGATGTACCCGCCGGCGCACTCGGCGTGGGGCGGGCGCGACAGCGCACCATCGAGGGCTGGGTCGCCCGCAAGCGCCCCGACGGGCAGGGGAAGTCATGAGCGGCATCACGATCTCCAGCAGCAAGAACCTCATGCTGTTCTCCGGTCGGGCCTTCCCCGAGTTGGCCGACGACATCGGCAAGGACCTGGGTGTGCTCCCGGTCCCGACCAGCGCTTACGACTTCGCCAACGGTGAGATCTTCGTGCGCTTCGAGGAGTCCGTACGCGGCAGTGACGCCTTTGTCGTGCAGAGCATCACCAAGCCGGTCAACACCTGGCTGATGGAGACGCTGCTCATGGTCGACGCGCTGAAAAGGGCGTCGGCCAAGCGGATCACCGTGGTGATGCCGTTCTACCCGTACGCCCGGCAGGACAAGAAGCACCGCGGCCGTGAGCCGATCAGTGCCCGGCTGGTGGCTGACATGTTCCAGGTCGCCGGCGCGGACCGGCTGATGACCGTGGACCTGCACACCGCGCAGATCCAGGGCTTCTTCGACGGGCCGGTCGACCACCTGTTCGCGATGCCGCTGCTGGCGGACTACGTGGCACAGCACTGGGGCGACCGCGACCTGGTGGTCGTGTCGCCCGATGCGGGTCGGGTCAGGGTCGCCGAGCGCTGGACCGATCGGCTCGGCGCCGGCCTGGCGATCATCCACAAGCGGCGCGACCCGAACGTGCCCAACGA
>JBBSUR010000116.1:0-8118 GCA_038234255.1 Mycobacteriales bacterium
GAGGTTGAGTACAAGAGCGGCAAGCTGTAACCGCAGCACCCTGCGACGAAGGGCCCGGCCCCCCTGGCCGGGCCCGGCGGCGGCTGTCCCGGCGTCAGCGCGCCTTGCCGAGCGTCCCGAGATAGAGCTCGATGACCTTCGGATCGTTCGCGAGGTCGGTTCCGCTCGCGGTGTAGGCGTTGCGCCCTTGGTCCAGGACGTAGCCGCGGTCGCAGATCTGCAGGCAGCGGCGGGCGTTCTGCTCCACCATCACCACCGACACCCCGGCCTTGTTGATCTGGCGTACTCGCCGGAACACCTCGTCCTGCAGGGCAGGCGACAGCCCGGCAGAAGGCTCGTCCAGCAGCAGAACGGACGGCTCCATCATCAGGGCCCGGCCCATGGCGACCATCTGTCGTTCCCCTCCGGACAGCGAGCCGGCCCGCTGCTTGCGCCGTTCGGCAAGGGCGGGGAACAGCCCGGCCACGAACTCGAACCGCTCCGGGAAGCGCTTCGGCGCCTGGTACAGACCCATCTGGAGATTCTCCTCGATGGTCAGGCTCGGGAACACGTTCTCGGTCTGGGGGACGAAGCCGACTCCCTTGCGTACCAGGCTGTGCGCCTTGAGCCCGGTGATGGCCTCGCCGCGCAGGGTGACGCTGCCGGAGCGGATCGACACCAGACCGAACATCGCCTTCAGCAGCGTCGACTTGCCGGCGCCGTTCGGGCCGATGATGCCGACCAGCTCGCCGTCCGAGACGTACAGGTCGCAGCCGTTGAGGATCGAGACGCCCGGGACGTACCCGGCGACCACCTCGTCCGCCCGCAGCAGCGCCCCTTCGGCTGCGGCCAGGTGCGCCGCGCGGTCAGCCGTGGATTCGTCACTCACGGCGGGTCTCCCGAGCCGTCGGCAGCCGGCAGGTCGGCCAGCGGGACATTGTCATGCCCGCCGAGGTAGGCATCGATCACCGCCTTGTCGGCCATGATCTTTTCGGGTGGACCCTCGGCGATGACCTTGCCCTGCGCCATCACCACGATCCAGTCGCTGATGTCCCGCACCATGTCCATGTCGTGCTCGACGAACAGCACCGTCATGCCTTCCTCGCGCAGCCCCTTCACGTGTTCCAGCAGCGACTGGGTCAGTGCCGGGTTCACCCCGGCCATCGGCTCGTCGAGCATGACCATCTCCGGACCGACCATGAGGGCGCGCGCCATCTCGAGCAGTTTGCGCTGACCGCCGGACATCGTCCCGGCGAAGTCGTCGCGCTTGCTGTCGAGCTGGAAGCGGACGAGCAGTTCCTCGGCGCGCAGCGTGTTGGCTCGTTCCTGGGCCCGCCAGGAGGGCGGGAAGATCGCCCGCAGGAAGTTCTCCCCCTTCTGGCCGGTGGCGCCCAGCAGCATGTTCTGCATCACGGTGAGTCGCGACAGCGCTTTGGTGAGCTGGAACGTACGCACCATGCCGCGACGCGCGACCTTGTGGGATGCGACGCCGGTCAGGGCCTTCCCGTTGAAGGTCCCGGTGCCGCCATCGGGCTTGTCGAAGCCGGTGAGCAGGTTGAAGAAAGTGCTCTTGCCGGCGCCGTTGGGGCCGATCAGCGCAGTGATGGAGCCGCGTTGAATCTCCACGTGGTCGACGTCCACCGCCGTCAACCCCCCGAAGCGCCGGCTCACCTGGTCGGCGATCAAGATCGGATCGGGCTTGCTCGAGCCCGGCACGGCCGCCACGTCCGCGAATGCGCGGCGGGCGGCGTCCCGACGAGGGGTGCCTGACTTCGACAGGTCAGCGGGCATCGAGCGCAAGCTCCCTACGGTCCCCGAACAGGCCTTGCGGACGGAAGATCATCAGAGCCATCAGCCCCAGCCCCACCAGCATGAGCCGTACCTGGCCCACCTGGAAGCCGGTGAGGATGGCGTCCGGGATGTAGCCGGCGCTCTTGGCCTGGTTGAGGATGTTGTCGGTCAGGCTCAGCAGCGCCCAGAAGATGGCGGCGCCGACGACGGGACCGAAGACCCGCGCGGCTCCGCCGAGGATCACGATCGTGTAGGCGTAGAAGGTGGTCTCGGTACTGAAGTTGTCGGGCTGCACCACGGCGTTGCCCCAGGCGGTCATGAAGCCGGCGAGGCAGCCCAGCACGCCACCGAGCACCAGGCTCTGCAACTTGTAGGAGTAGACGTTCTTTCCGAGGCTGCGCACGGCGTCCTCGTCCTCCCGGATGGCTTTGAGCACGCGCCCCCAGGGGCTGCGCATCAGCAGGAAGACGAGCAGGCAGGACAGGCCGACCAGAGTCCAGCCGACGCTCAGCACCCAGGTTTCGCGTTCGTTGAAGTCCAGCGGCCCGAGACCGTAACTGCCCAGCGGGATCGGGTTGATGGAGTAGAAGCCGTCCGCGAAGCGGCCGAGCCCGTCCGACCCGCCGGTGTACTCCGACAGCGACACCGAACGGAACACCAGCCGGACAATTTCCGCCGCCGCAATCGTGACGATGGCGAGGTAGTCGGCCCGCAACCGCAGCGTGGGGGCGCCCAGCAGCAGAGCAAGCACGACGGCGCCGGCCAGGCCGACAGCGACGCCGACCAGCGTCGGGAGCTCGAAGGTCGCCACGCTGATGGCGAGTCCGTAGCCGGCGACGGCGAGGAAGGCTGCCTGGCCGAAGTTGAGCAGCCCGGTGTAGCCGAAGTGCACGTTGAGTCCGATGGCGGCGAGGGCGAAGATCACGGTCTCGAGCCCGACCATCGCCGAGAGCGCGTTGCTGAGGATCAGGGACCAGTCCATCTGCTCTCCCGGTCAGCCGACGCGTTCGGCGCGGCCGAGGATGCCCTGGGGCCGGACCAGCAGGACGAGGATCAGGACGACCAGGGCGCCGGCGTTCTTGAGCTCGGTCGGCACGACCAGGGTGGAGACCTGGGTGAAGATGCCGACCACCAGGCTGCCGACGAGCGCGCCGAACGCGGTGCCGAGCCCGCCGAGGGTGACGCCGGCGAACACCAACAGCAGGATCTGGAAACCCAGCTGGAAGCTCACCTGCTGCCCGAGCGCTAGCAGTATTCCGGCCAACCCGGCCAGCGCCGCGCCGGCGATCCAGACCGTGGAGATGACGCGCTGCACGTCGATGCCGGAGGAGGCGGCCAGGGCGGGGTTGTCCGACACGGCCCGGGTGGCCTTGCCGAGCCGGGTCCGGAGCAGCAGGTAGGCCACGGCAAGCAGCATGACGATGCAGATGAGCATGCTCACCGCATTCTTCGGCGCCAGCGAGACCGGGCCGAGGTCGACGCCTCTCTGCAGCTGGTAGTCGGCGTAGGGTCGGCTCGACCCACCGAACAGGTAGAGGTAGAACCCACGCAGGAACAGCGCGAGTCCGATCGTGACGACCAGCTGCGCGATGAGGCCGGTGCCTCGCTTGCGCAGCGGACGCCACAGAATCCGGTCCTGCACCCCGCCGAGCGCACCGGCGGCCAACACCGCCAGTAGGGCGGCCGGGACCAGTTGCAGTCCGAGCAGGACGTTGAAGAAGTACGCCAGCAGCGCGCCCAGCGTGACCAGCTCGCCGTGGGCGAAGTTGACCAGGCCGGTGGTGCCGTAGATGAGCGACAGCCCCACCGCGGCCAGAGCGATGATGAGCCCGAAGTTGAGTCCCTCCACGACCAGTTGAGGCAACCGGTCGAGGTCGCTCTGCACCTGACGGCTGCCCTCGCCGAGCGGGAACAGCACCGGGCGCTGCTGACCGACGGCGACGGGCAGGGTCACCGATGCGCTGCGTCCCTCGCGAATCGCCACGCTGTCGGGAAGGCTGTCCTCGTCGAGAGTGACCGTGTACTCGCCCGGACCGGGCAGTTCGATGACGAAGGCGCCGGTGTCGTCGGTCACGGCCTCGCCCACCTCGCCGCCGTCGGGGGTGGTGACGGTGATCGTCACCCCCTCCAGCGCTTCTCCACCGTTCTGCAGCGTGCCCCGGATCGTCTCCCCGGCTGCCAGCGCGGCCGGGGCCGTCCACAGCAGGCAGCCGACCAGGAGCAGCAGACCGACAGCAGCCCGGACGGCAGAACGCACGCGCGGAACTCCCTGCCTCTGGTATCGAATCAGGTCGCCGGGAGCATAACCGCGCCACCTGCGCCATGGCGCCAGGGCGCCGCCAGATGCCCGGGATGGTGCCTACCGCTAGATGCGTGAGCACGCTACTGTCGCGATCCCGGTCGGCCTCGTTGCTGGCGGGGACCAAAGTCTTTCGCCTCGACGGCACCCGCGGTCGAGGTCGCCTGCGCCGTCCCGGCGCTGATTCGCGGAGCGCCTGTGGCTCGGACCGCGCTATGTGTGCGACCGGCGACGGTCGACGACCTGCCCGCCCTGCTCTCGTTCGGCGAGGAGTTGCGTGACCAGCTGCTCAAGCCGGCGGACGGCCGCACCCGCGCTGCGCCGCCGGCTGCCCGGGCGATGCTGGAGCAGCGCTACCGCGAGGCGCTGGCCGACCCCATCCGGCACCTGTTTGTCGTGACCGGACAGGACGCCGAACCGCTCGGGATGGCGCTGTTCACCGTCGCCCCGTCCAACGCCCTGCTGGACCTGCCGGCGGTCCACGTCAGCCACGCCGTCGTCGCAGACCGACACAAGCGGCGCGGCGCGGGCAAGGCACTGGTCGGCGCGGCTGCCTCGTTCGCCGAGCAGCGCGGCCTGGAGCAGCTGGTCGTGTCGGTGCACCCCGGCTCCCGGGATGCGAACCGCTTCTTCGCCCGGCTCGGCTTCGCCCCGCTGGCTGTGCGCCGGGTCGCGCCGGTGGCCATGGTCCGGCGCCGGCTGGCCCAGCTCGAGACGCGGCCGATGGAGCAGATGGTTCGGCACCGTCCGCGCCGCCACGCGCGCCTGCCGAAGATCGCGCTCGGTGCGGCGGACAGCGAGACGTCCTCCTCCTGACCGGCTCCTAGACTGGGCCGGATGGCCGCCGCACGCACGAAGAACCCCGTCCATGCCGACGGTCCGGCGCGGTCGCGGCTGCTGCTGCTGGACGGGCACTCCCTGGCGTACCGCGCGTTCTTCGCCCTTCCGGTGGAGAACTTCTCGACCACGACCGGACAGCCGACCAACGCGGTCTACGGCTTCACCGCCATGCTGATCAACGTCCTGCGCGACGAGCAGCCCACCCACGTCGCGGTGAGCTTCGACATCTCCCGGTCGACGTTTCGCACCGAGACCTACGCCGACTACAAGGCCAACCGGGCCGAGACGCCGACCGACTTCCACGGCCAGGTCTCGCTCGTGCGCGAGGTGCTCGATGCACTGCGGGTGCCGGTGGTCTGCGCCGAGGGCTTCGAGGCCGACGACGTGATCGCGACGCTGGCCACCCGGGCCGAGGCGCAGGACATGGACGTGCTCATCGTCACCGGCGACCGCGACGCCTTCCAGCTCGTCACCGACCGGGTGACCGTGCTGTACAACGCCCGTGGGGTGTCGGACATGCGGCGCATGACGCCGGACTCGGTGCAGGCCAAGTACGGCCTGTCGCCGGCGCAATATCCCGAGTTTGCCGCCCTACGAGGCGATCCCAGCGACAATCTGCCCGGCATTCCAGGGCTCGGCGAGAAGACGGCCACCAAACTCATCCAGCAGTACGGCGACGTCGCCTCCGTCGTCGATCATGTCGACGAGGTGAAGGGCAAGGTGGGGGACAACCTGCGGGCGGGCGTGGCCAGTGTGCTGCGCAACCGCAAGCTCACCGAGCTCGTCCGCGACGTCCCGCTCAAGGTCGGACCCGACGACCTGCGCCTGGGTCAGTGGGACCGGGACGAGGTGCACAAGGTCTTCGACGCCCTGCAGTTCCGCGTCCTGCGCGAGCGCCTGTACGCGACGCTGTCGGCAGTGGAGCCCGAGGCCGAGCAGGGCTTCACCGTGGACAGCCGGGTGCTCGCGCCGGGGCAGGTGCGCGGCTTCCTCGATGCGCTCCCCCCCGGCGTCCGGGTCGGGATGCAGGTGCGCGGCACGTGGTCCCGCGGCACCGGGGACGCCAACGCGGTCGGGCTGGCCTGCGCCTCGGGAGCCGAACCGCGTACCGACGACGCGGCCTTCGTCGACCTGGAGACGATGGACGCCGACGACGACGCGGCGCTGGCCGCCTGGCTGGCCGACCCGGCGGTGGCGAAGGCGATGCACGATGCCAAGGGGCCGTTGCTGGCGCTGCAGGCGCGCGGCTGGACTGTCGCCGGGCTGACCAGCGACACCGCACTCGCGGCCTACCTCGCGCTACCCGGACAGGGCGTGTTCGACGTGGCCGACCTCGCACTGCGCTTCCTGCGCCGCGAGCTGCGCACCGAGGCCGACCCCGACGGCCAGCTGGCCTTCGACTCGGTCGGTGCGGGCGATCAGCCCGACGGTGACGCCGCAGCCGCGGACCTCGCGATGCACGCCCGGGCGGTGGCCGACCTCGCGGTGGCGCTGGACGAGGACCTGGAACGACGGGGCGCCACCGCGCTGCTGCGCGACCTGGAGCTGCCGCTGGTAGCGGTGCTGGCGCAGTGCGAGCGCACCGGCATCGCCGCCGACGTGGACCATCTGGTCGAGCTGCGGGGCCGGCTCCGCGAGCAGGTGCAGGACGCAGCCCGGCTGGCGTACGACACGGTGGGACACGAGTTCCACCTCGGTTCGCCCAAGCAGCTACAGACGTTGCTCTTCGACGAGCTCGGGCTGCCGAAGACGAAGAAGATCAAGACCGGTTGGACGACCGACGCCGACGCGTTGCAGAACCTGCTGGGCACTCACCCGGTGATCGAGGCGCTGCTGCTGCACCGGGAGATGACCCGGCTGCTCATGGTGGTCGAGAAGCAGCTGCTGCCGACCGTCTCCGACGACGGGCGCATCCACACCACCTTCAAGCAGATGGTGGCCGCGACCGGTCGGCTGTCCAGCGACAACCCCAACCTGCAGAACGTCCCGATCCGCACCCAGCAGGGACGTGAGATCCGGCAGGGCTTCGTCGCCGGGCCGGGCTTCGAGTCGCTGATGACCGCGGACTACAGCCAGATCGAGATGCGGATCATGGCTCACCTGTCGGCTGACGCCGGGCTGGTCGAGGCGTTCCTGACCGGGGAGGACCTGCACAGCTTCGTCGCGTCGCGGGCGTTCGGCGTGCCGCTGGACGCGGTCGACAGTGAGTTGCGCCGGCGGGTGAAGGCGATGTCCTACGGCTTGGCGTACGGGTTGTCGGCCTTCGGGCTGGCGGCGCAACTGCGGATCAGCGTCGACGAGGCCAAGGAACAGATGACGGCCTACTTCGAGCGGTTCGGCGGCGTGCGCACCTACCTGCACGACGTCGTCGACCAGGCCCGCAAGGACGGTTACACCTCGACGATCCTGGACCGCCGGCGCTACCTGCCCGACCTCGCCTCCGACAACGGCCAGCGCCGCTCGATGGCCGAGCGGATGGCGCTGAACGCGCCGATCCAGGGCAGCGCCGCCGACATCATCAAGCTGGCCATGCTCGGCGTGGACCGCGCCCTGCGGGCAGCCGACCTGCGCTCCCGACTGCTGCTCCAGGTGCACGACGAGCTGGTCCTGGAGGTGGCCGACGGCGAGCGCGAGGCGCTGGAGGCGCTGGTCCGGCGGGAGATGGGAGCGGCCTACGAGCTGTCCGTGCCGCTGGACGTCACGGTCGGGGTGGGGCGCACCTGGGACGACGCCGGGCACTGAGCAGCTCCGGACGGCAGTCGGCTTGGGACCTACGCTGGCGCCGACAGGGAGGTGGCGGTGCGGGTCGTCGCGACGTACGGCATCAAGGGTGGGGTCGGCAAGACGTCGGCGGCGGTGAACCTGGCCGCGCTCGCGGCGCAGGACGGACGCCGGACGCTGCTGTGGGACCTCGATCCGCAGGGCGCGGCCGGCTATCTGCTGCGGGTCAAGCCGAAGGTCAAGGGCGGCAGCATCGCTCTGCTGACCGGGCGGCGTGACCTCGACGACGCCGTACGCGCCACCAGCGTCGACGGGCTCGACCTGCTGCCCGCCGACGTGTCGATCCGGGCCGCCGACACCGCGCTGGAGGACGCCAAGAAGCCGGAGCGGCAGCTGGGCCGGTTGCTCAAGACCGTCCGCGACGACTATGACGTCGCCTTCCTGGACTGCCCGCCCGGGCTGTCCAAGCTGTCCGAGAACGTCTTCGC